>JAJDTN010000126.1 GCA_022827165.1 Candidatus Latescibacterota bacterium | reverse complement strand
GCAGCGGCAGCTCCGCGAGGTCTCCAGCCCCGACCCGGTGGTCCGGCTGGAGCACGCGGTGGGCGCCGTGGTCGGCTACATGAGCCGCAACCGGTTCCTCTTCCGGCTCATGTGGCGCGACGAGAGCGAGGCCGCCCGCCGGCGCGGGCACCGGCAGCGCTGGAAGGTGCAGCGGGCGAAGCTGGTCGACGCCGTCGCCGAGGTGCTGCGCTACGGAGAGGAACGGGGCGCCTTCGCCGTGCCCCACCTGCAGACGGACGCCCAGATCCTGCTTGGAATGATCCGGTCGTGCATCCGGTCCAACGAGCAGGGCCTCAGGCCCGACGAGATCGTATCCGAGGTCGTGCGCGTGTTCCTCCACGGCGTGCGCCGCCCGGAGGCGCGCGGAAACCCAGCCACAGGAGAAGGCCCGTGAGAGGATCGATCACCGGAATCGCCGCGGCGGCCCTGCTCGCCGCCTGCGGCGGCAGTGAGGAAGAGGGGGGAGGAGGAGGGTCCTGGCCGGGGCGGGGAGGTGGCCGGCCGGGCGGGGAGGCGGCGCTGCCGGTGCGCACCGAGGCCGTCGAGCGCGGCGAGATCACCAGCTACGTCGAGACCCACGCCCGCCTCGAGGCCGAGCGCTGGGTGGAGGTCGTGTCGCGCGCCCAGGGGCTGGCCGAGGCGCTGCTCGCCGAGGAGGGCGACCAGGCCCGGGAGGGGCAGGTCCTGCTGCGCCTGGAGAAGGAGGAGGCCCGCCTGCGCGTGCGTCAGGCCCAGGTGGCCCTGGCCCAGGCCCGGTCCACCCTCGAGCGCACCGAGGCCCTCCACGGGCAGAACCTGGTGAGCCAGGAGGAGTTCGAGAGCGCCGGCAACCAGCTCGAGAACGCCGAGGTGGCCCTGCGGGAGGCGCAACTGGGCCTGGAGTACACCGACATCCGCGCCCCCATCGACGGCATCGTCATGCTGCGGCAGGTCGAGCAGGGAGACCTGGTGCGGGCCAACGAGGTCCTGTTCTCCATGGCCGACGTCGACCCCCTGCAGGCGCGCATCCAGGTGCCCGAGAAGCGCATCGGCCAGATCCACACGGGCCAGCCGGCGCGGGTCATGATCGACGCCCTGGCGGACCGGGTCTTCCCCGCCAGCGTGCGCCGCATCAGCCCCGGCGTCGACCCGGCGAGCGGCACGATCAAGGTCACCCTGGACATCCCGCCCGCCGCCGGCGTCCTGCGCCCCGGCATGTTCGCCACCGTGCGCATCATCACGGAGGTCCACGAGCAGGCCCTGATCATCCCCAAGAAGGCCCTGGTCCTGGAGACGGACCAGGACGACGTCTTCGCCGTGCGCGACGGCCAGGCGAAGCGGCTGCGGGTGGAGCTGGGCTACGCCGACGGCGACCGCGTCGAGGTGCTCTCGGGCCTGGCCGACGACGACCGGGTGATCACCGTCGGCCACGAGGGCCTCAAGGACGGCGCCGTGGTGCGGGTCGTTGGCGAGGCGGGTGAAGTGGCCGCGGCAGGCGACTCCGCCGCGGCGGGCGGTCCTCCGGTCCCGCGGGCGGCGGCGGGACCCGGGCAGCGCCGGGCGCCGCCCGATTCGGCTGCCTTCGTCGCCCGCGCCATGGGCCGCGGACTGAGCGAGGAGCAGGCGGTGCAGCGCTACGCGAGCATGAAGGAGCGCTTCGCCGAAGCGCGGGGCGGAGACCGGGGCAGCCGCGGCGAGGGCGGTAGAACCGGCGGGAGCGGCCGGTGAAGCTCGTCGAGTTCTCGACCACCCGGCGGGTGACGGTGGCCATGATCATGGTCGCCGTGGCCGCCTTCGGCATGGTGGGGTTCTCGCGGCTGTCGGTGAACCTGCTGCCCGACATCACCTATCCCACGATCACCATCCGCACCGGGTACCCGGGCACGGCGCCGGCGGAGGTCGAGCGCCTGATCTCGGAGCCGATCGAGGGGCTGGTGGGCGTGGTCAGCCGCGTCGTGCGCGTCAGCTCCGTCTCCCGCCCGGGGCTGTCCGACGTGATCGTCGAGTTCGAGTGGGGCACCGACATGGACTTCGCCTCCCTCGACCTGCGCGAGAAGCTCGATCTCGTCGACCTGCCGCAGGAGGCGGAGAGCCCGATCCTGCTGCGCTTCGACCCCTCCCTCGACCCGATCATGCGCATCGCCCTCCACGGCGGCAGCAGCCTCATGGAGCTGCGCCGCGTCGCCGAGGACCGGGTGCGCCTGGACCTGGAGAGCCTCGAGGGGGTGGCGGCGGTGCGCGTCGAGGGCGGTCTGGAGGAGGAGATCCAGGTCGAGCTGGAGACCCGGCGCCTGGCGAGCCTCGGCATCCCCATCAGCGTGGTGACCCAGCGCCTGGCCGCCGAGAACGTGAACCTCACCGGGGGTCTGCTGAAGGACGGCGAGGCGGAGTTCCTGGTGCGCACCCTGAACGAGCTCACCGGACCCGCCGACATCGAGCAGGTCGTCGTCGCCCGGATCGAGGGGGCGCCGGTGAAGCTGGCCGACGTGGGGCGGGTCGTGCGCGGCCACCAGGAACGCGACGTGGTGACCCGCATCGACGGCCGGGAAGGCGTGGAGATCGCCGTCTTCAAGGAGGGCGACGCCAACACGGTGAGCGTCTCGGCGGCGGTGCGCGAGCGCCTCGGGGAGTTCCAGTCCCGCTTCGGCGACCTCCTCGGCGACGCCGAGGTGGAGATCGTCGTCGACCAGGCGCGGTTCATCTCCCAGTCGGTGGACGAGGTCCTGAAGACGGCCGTCATCGGCGGCCTGCTGGCGATCGTCATCCTCTTCCTGTTCCTGCGCCATCTCAAGAGCACGGCCATCATCAGCCTGTCGATCCCGATCTCGGTGGCGGCCACCTTCTTCCTCATGTACGCCACCGGCGTGAGCCTCAACATCATGTCCCTCGGCGGCCTGGCCCTCGGCGTGGGCATGCTGGTGGACAGCTCCATCGTCGTCCTCGAGAACGTGCAGCGCTACCGCGAGCAGGGCCGTTCCCCCCTGGAGGCGGCGCGCCTCGGCGCCGGCGAGGTCGGCTCCGCGGTGATCGCCGCCACCCTGACGACGATCTGCGTCTTCGTGCCCATCGTCTTCGTCGAGGGCGTGGCCGGACAGTTGTTCCGCGACCAGGCGCTGACCGTGACCTACTCGCTGGTGGCCTCCCTCCTGGTGGCGCTGATGCTGATCCCCATGCTCGCCTCCCTCGCCCTGCGTCCGCTCACGGCCGAGGAAGAGGGCCGCGGCGACGGGGCGGTGGTCCGCGGCCCGGCCGCCCTGGTGCGGGCCCTCGGGGCGCTGCTGCGGGGTCTGGGGCGCGGGCTGGCGGCGCTGCTCTCGCCGCTGTTCTGGCTCTTCGACCGCGGCTACGGCGCCGCCGCCGCGGCCTACCCCCGGGTCCTGGGCTGGTGCCTGGGCCGCCGCGCCATCGCCCTGGCGGCCTTCGCGGCCCTGTCGGCGGGCGTGCTCTTCCAGGCCCGCACCCTCGGCGTCGAGCTGATCCCCGAGATGAGCCAGGGCGAGTTCCTCATCGACCTGGAGTGGCCCGCCGGCACGCCCCTGGAGCGCACCACGGAGCTGGTGACCCGCCTCGACAGGCAGGTGCGGGAGCTGCCCGGCGTGGCCACCGTCTTCAGCCAGATCGGCGCCAGCGGCCAGACCGGCGGCTTCGCCGACGAGAAGAAGGAGAATCTGGCGCAGCTCTTCGTGCGCCTGGAACCCGGCGAATGGTCCGAGGAGCGGATCATGGACCGGGCCCACACCCTGCTGGCCGGGGTGCCCGACCTCGACCACCGGTTCTCGCGGCCTTCGTACTTCTCCTTCCGCGCCCCCGTGGAGGTGGAGGTCACCGGCTACAACCTGGAGACGCTCGAGGGGATCGCCGCCGAGCTGGCCGCCGGCATGCGCGCCATCCCCGGCCTCGTGGACGTCAAGTCGAGCGCCGAGGGCGGCCAGCCGGAGATCCAGGTCGTCTTCCACCGCGAGCGCATCGCCGAGCTGGGGACCACCATCCAGGACGCCGGCGGCCTGCTGCGCAACCAGCTGCAGGGCCAGGTCTCCACCGAGCTGATCCGCAGGGACCGACACATCGACGTGCGGGTGCGGGCGGTGGAGGAGGAGCGCCGCTCCGTCGAGGACCTGCAGGCCCTCGTCGTCAGCCCGCCGAGCTACCCGGTGCCGGTCTCCCTGGAGTCGGTGGCCGAGGTCGACGTCGTCGAGGGACCGGCCGAGATCCGCCGCCTGGACCAGGAGCGGGTGGTGGTGATCACCGCCAACCTGGCCGGCCGCGACCTGGGCAGCGCCGTGGAGGAGATCGAGGCGCTGGCCGCCGGGATCGCCCGGCCCGAGGGCTTCGACGTCTCCATGGGCGGCCAGAACGAGGAGATGGTGCGCTCCTTCGACAGCATGAGGTTCGCCCTGCTCCTGGCGGTCTTCCTCGTCTACCTGGTCATGGCCTCCCAGTTCGAGTCGTTCCTGCACCCGCTGGTGATCATGTTCACCATCCCCCTCGGCCTGGTGGGCAGCGCCATGGCCCTGCTGGCGGTCGACGCGCGGGTGAGCGTCGTCGTCCTCATCGGGCTGATCATGCTGGCGGGGATCGTGGTGAACAACGCCATCGTCCTGGTGGACTACGTCAACACCCTGCGGCGACGCGACGGGCTGCCGCGGCTGGAGGCCGTCCTCGAGGCCGGACGGCTGCGCTTCCGGCCGATCCTGATGACCACCTCGACGACGGTCCTGGCCCTGCTGCCCATGGCCCTGGGCCTGGGGGAGGGCGCCGAGATCCGCGCCCCCATGGCGATCACCGTCATCGGCGGCCTGCTGCTGTCGACGGTGCTCACCCTGGTGGTCGTCCCCGTGGTCTACACCCTCCTGGACAGGTCCGCCACATGAGACTCGCGCGCTTCGCCGTCGAACGCCCGGTGACCCTGGCCATGATCACCCTGTCCACGGTCGTCCTCGGCGTCACCTGCTTCACCCGCATCCCCATGGAGGCCTACCCGACGATGACCTCCTCCTCGGTGAACGTGCGGGTCTCGTACCCGTCCTCCTCGCCGGAGGAGATCGAGCGGGAGATCACCATCCCCCTGGAGCAGTCCCTGGCCATGCTCGGCAACATCGAGCGCGTCAGCGCCACCTCCGGGGGCAGCTCGTCGAGCGTCCGGGTGGAGTTCAAGGCCGGCACCGACATGGACCTGGCGGTGATGGAGGTCCGCGACCGCGTCGACCAGGCGCGGGGGCTGCTGCCCTCCGACGTGGACCGCGTCTCCCTGTTCCGCTGGAACAACGAGTCCTACCCCGTGCTCGAGGCCGACCTGGCGTGGAAGGGGGAGGAGGACCGCCTCTTCGACATCGTCCGCGACGTGGTGGAGCCGCGGGTCCTGCGCATCGACGGCGTCGCCAACGTCGAGATCGACGGCCTCCAGGAGAAGCAGCTGATCATCGAGCTGGACCAGCAGCGCCTGCAGGCCCACGACGTCTCCCTGCCCTTCCTCGCCGGCCAGCTGCGGGCCGGCAACCTCGACGTCTCCCTCGGCCGCGTCGATCAGGCCGGGCGCCGCTACCTGGCCCGGGTCCGCGGCGAGTTCCAGGAGGCCGCCCAGATCGGGGACCTGCCCCTGATGGGACGCAACCTGCGCCTGAGCGACCTCGGCGAGGTGCGCTACGAGTACCCGGAGCGCAGGTCCTTCGAGCGCCTCAACGGCCGCGACGCCGTGGAGGTGGAGATCTACAAGGTCGCCGCCGACAACACCGTCGACGTGGCCCGCGAGGTGCGCGCCGTCCTCGAGGGCATCGTCGACGGCTACGGAGGCCTGCTCGACATCAACATCACCCGCGACCGGGCCGACCAGATCCTGGCGGAGCTGAACAAGCTCAAGGACACGGCCCTGCTGGGCAGCCTGCTGGCGGTGGTCATCATCTTCCTCTTCCTGCGCAGCATCCGCAGCACCATCGCCATCGCCGTGGCGATCCCCGCCTCGGTCTGCTGCGTCTTCACCGGGATCTACGTGGCCCGCGAGCTCTTCGACTCGGCGATCACCCTCAACATGGTCTCCATGGTGGGGCTCATGCTCGCCGTGGGCATGCTCGTCGACCCCGCGGTGGTCACCCTCGAGTCGATCTTCCGGCGCCGCGAGGAGGAAGGCGCCGGCCCCGTGGAAGCGGCCGTCGGCGGCACCGGCGAGGTGGGCATGGCCGTCCTCGCCTCGGCCCTGACGACGATGTGCGTCTTCATCCCCTTCTTCTTCCTCGGCTCGGGATCGTCCCGCATCGTGCGCTTCATGGGCGACGCGGGGCTGACCATCTGCCTGGCAGTGGCCGTCTCCACGGTGGTCTCCCTGGCGGTCATCCCGCTGGCCGCCTCGCGGCTCTTCCGGCCGGGCGCCGAGCGCCACGACCGGCGGCTGAAGGTCGCCATCGGGGCCCTCCTGCTCGCGGGCCTGAGCTGGAAGGTCGAGTCCATCGGCTGGGACGGCCTGGCCGCCTGGGGGCGCACCACCGGCGCCCGGGTCCTGGAGACCACCCTGGGCATGCAGTGGTCCACGGCGGCCGTCCTCGGCGCCGTCATGGTGCTGCTGGCCCTCCTCCTGCGCCACTTCCGGCGCCACGGCATGCGCGCCTCCTACGTGCGCCTGCTGGACTGGACCCTCGACCACCGGGCGGTGACCCTCGGGGTGGCGGTGGCGATGATGGGGGGCGGCGTGTGGATGTTCCTCAACATCGAGCAGCAGGGCATGCGCTGGCCCTCGGAGCGCCGCGTCGACATCACCGTCGAGACCGAGCGCAGCTTCAGCCTCGGGGAGGTGGACTCCCTCATGGCCGGCATCGAGCAGGACCTGCTGGCCCACGCCGACGAGCTGGACCTGGAGACCCTGTCGACGCGGATCCGGCAGCGGAACAGCAGGCTCCGGGCGCGGCTCGTCGACGCCGACGAGGGGAGCCTGACGACGATGGAGGCGCAGCAGGCGATCCGGCGCCGCCTGCCGGAGATGGCGGGCGTCGCCTACAAGCTGGGCAGGACGCGCAGCTGGGCGGGCAACCTCCTCGGCGTGGAGGTGCAGCTGAAGGGGATCGACCCGGCGGTGCTGGAGGTGCTGGCCGAGGACGTGCAGGCGCGGCTCGCGCGGCTGCCCGGAGTCACCAGCGTCGACACCGACCTGCAGGAGGGGGAGGAGGAGATCCAGGTCTCCGTCGACCGCGAGCAGGCCCTCGGCTACGGCCTGTCGCCGCAGCGGGTGGCCTCCACCATCTCCACCGCCCTGGGGACGCGGCGCACGACCAGCTTCAAGGCGCCGGAGCGCGAGATCGGCGTCGTCCTGCAGCTGGAGGAGGACGACCGCGCCACCCTGGAGCAGCTGAAGAACACGGCCTTCGAGGGGCAGGACGGGACGCCGGTGCAGCTGGCCGCCCTGGCCGACTTCACCCACGCCGAGGCGCCGCGCAGCCTGCAGCGCGAGGACCGCCAGCAGACGCTCAACGTCTTCGCCAACACCACCAGCCGGCAGGCGGCGTACGCCCTCAACCCGCAGGTGCAGGCGATGATGGCGGAGATGACCCTGCCGCCGGGGTACTCGTGGCAGCTCGGGCGCGCCGCCCGCTGGGACTCGCAGGACACGGAGGGCAACCTCTTCACCCTGCTCTTCGCCGTGCTCCTCATCTACCTGATCATGGCCTCCCTCTTCGAGTCTCTGGTCCACCCCTTCACCATCATGTTCGCCATCCCGTTCTCGCTCATCGGCGTCTCCGCCGCCCTGTGGGGCCTCGACGTCGCCTTCGACCCCAACGCCATGCTGGGACTGCTGATCCTCTTCGGCATCGTCGTCAACAACGGCATCGTCCTCATCGATCACATCAACCAGTACCGCCGCGAGGGGATGACCCGGCGGGCGGCGATCCTGCGGGGCGGCCAGAACCGCATGCGGCCGATCCTGATGACGGCGGGCACGACGATCCTCAACCTGATGCCCCTCGTCCTGCCCATGGTCTACGGCACGGCGGAGGGCTTCGCCCGGCGCTGGGGGCCGATCGGCCTGGTGGTGGTCAGCGGGCTGGCCACGTCGACCTTGCTCACCCTGTTGCTGGCCCCGACCCTCTACTCCCTGCTCGACGACCTCAGCCTCTGGGCGCGCCGCGTGATGCGCGCCTCCAACCCCACCATGGAGCCACGGAATCCATGAACCGAGTCGCACCCGGAGCCGCCGCCCTGCTCCTCGTCACGGCCACGGCCCTGCCCGCCGAGAGGCTGTCCCTCGACCAGTGCATCGACCTCGCCCTCGACGGCAACACCCAGGTCCTGCAGGCCGAGCAGCAGGTCCTGCGCTCCGCGGCCGACGTCGCCTCGGCGCGGGCCCAGCGCCTGCCCTCGCTGAGCACGACCCTGATGAACCTGGGGCGTTCGCGCACCGGCCCGTCCCTGCGCATCCAGGAGAACCCCACCGGCCAGATCGACCCGGAGACGGGGGAGCGCATCTTCGCCGAGGAGCGCACGCGCATCCCGGCCATCGACCGCAGTTCCTACGCCTTCAGCGCCGGCGTCAGCCACACCCTCTGGGACGGCGGCGCCCGCCGCTGGGGCCACCGCGGCGCCCGGGAGTCGCTGGCCGCCTCCGAGCTCGGCCTGCGCGCCGGGCGGGCGGACGTCGTCTACCAGGTGAAGCAGCGCTACTACGCCCTGCTGAAGGCCCAGGAGCTGGTGGAGGTGCAGCAGGAGTCCCTGAAGCTGGGCCTGAAGCGGCAGGAGGAAGCCGAGATCCGGCTGGAGGTGGGGGCCGGGACCCGCGTCGACCTGCTGCGCCTGCAGGTGGCGGCCGACAACGCCCGGGCCGACCTGATCAACGCCGAGCAGCAGGTGCAGCTGGCGCGGGCCTCGCTGAACCACGTGCTGGGGCGGGGACTGTCGGCGGCTTTGGAGACCGTCCCCCTGGCCGCGGAGCCGACCCTGCCCCCGGAGACCGCCGAGCCGGCGGCGATGGCCGAACGGGTGGAGCGGGCCAAGAGGCTGAACCCCGGTCTCGAGCAGGCGCGGCGGAACGAGTCGGCCGCCGAGATGAGCCTCAAGGCGCGGCGGGCGGCCTGGCATCCGCGGCTGTCGGGGAGCGTGAGCTACAGCCGCAACAACGAGGTCTTCGACCGGGTCTACGGGGATCTGGACCAGAACTACCGCCTCAACGGGGGGCTGAGCCTGACCTACCAGCTCTTCGACGGAGGCCTGCGCGGCGCCGACATCGACCGCGCCCGCTCGGGCCTGGAGTCGGCGCGCCTGGGCCTGGAGCAGCAGCTGCGCGACCTGGCCCTCTCGGTGGAGACGACCTACCTGGAGCTGGTGCGCCTGGGCCGCATCCTGCGGATCGCGCGGCGCACGGCGGAGCTGGCGGCCGAGGACCTGCACCTGGCGGAGGAGCGCTACCGGGTGGGCAAGGGCCGGCTCCTGGAGGTGCTCGACGCCCAGGTGGGCCTCACCTCGGCGCGCAACAACCGCGTCAACACGCGCTACGACCTGGCCCTGGCCGAGGCCGACCTGGAGAGGCTGACGGGCGAATCCGCGCCCTGAGCCTCCCCGTGGTCCCGGAGGCCTCGGGGCGAGCCCCGCTCCGCCCCGGCGCGGCCCCCGGAGGCTCCGCAGGAGCTTCCGATGAAGTGCAGTAACCCCTGACAGGAAAGGGACTTACGCCAATCGTCACCTTTGCCAACAGGGGTTCCGAGGGTTAGATTGCCAAGTCCGCGCCGACGTGAGGGCGCGACCCACCTGACCGAGAGCAGCCAAGTGGAGATCCTCGGGGGAGCACAGTTCGCCGTCGCCGGCGCCGGCGAGTCCCACGGACCCGCCATCACCACCATCGTCTTCGGGTGCCCGGCGGGCGTGTCCCTGTCGCGCGCCGGGATCCAGGCCCTTCTCGACCGGAGGCGCCCCGGCAGCAACAAGCTCGGCACCCCCCGCCGCGAGGGCGACAAGGTGGTCCTGCTCTCCGGCCTCTACGACGACGACCACGAGCGACTGCTCGGCGGCGCCGAGGTGGCCACCCGCGTCGGCGACGAGGAGGTCCGCGCCCCGGGGTACGAGGGCGGCACGACCACCGGCGAGCCGATCGCCGCCATCGTCCTGTCGGCGGCCAAGCGCTCCGCCGACTACGCGCAGTTCCTCGGCCCGGCGGGGGACGTGCGGCCGGGGCACACCGATCTGGTGAAGCACTACAAGTCCGGGGGCCACACGGACCCCCGCGGCGGCGGCCGCTCCAGCTACCGGTCGACGATCTCCGACGTCATCGGCGGCGCCGTGGCGCGGCGGTTCCTCGCCGAGCGCTTCGGCACCGCCTTCTTCAGCTCCATCTGCCAGGTGGGGGAGATCGAGAGCGGCGAGCGCCTGTCCGACACCGTCGGCGACGGCCGCCTCACCGGGGACGAGGCGGCGGCGCTGGAGGCGCGGCTCGAGGAGCCGGAGCTGCGCGCCATCGACGCCGGCTTCGCCGCCGAGGCGGCGCGGGTGATCGACGGGGCCCGCAAGGAAGGCGACTCGGTGGGCGCCGCCCTCGAGGTGGTCGCCGTCAACGTGCCCCCGCTCATCGGAGAGCCCCTGTACGACAGTCTCAAGCTGCGCCTCATGGGTTCCCTCGGCGGGCTGCACGCGGTGCAGTCCTGCGAGATGGGCTCCGGGCGGGACGTGGTGGAGCGGCGGGGCAGCGCCAACAACGATCCGATCCGGTCCGGGGGGTACCAGAGCAACCACCACGGCGGCCTCATCGGCGGGATCACCACCGGCAGCCCCCTGGTCTTCCGCGTCGGCTTCAAGCCCACGGCGACCATCGCCCGGCCCCAGGACTCGGTGCGCAAGAACCTGGAGGAGATCGAGTTCCGGCTGAACAAGGGGCGCCACGATCCGTGCGTGGGGGTGCGCGCCGGGGTCACCCTCGAGTCGCGGATGGCCATCGAGGTGGCCGATGCCGTCCTCGCCCACCAGGCGGGGCGAATCGACGAGGGCCACTTCCGCCTCTTCGACGGCCCGGGCTCGTGAGCGCCTTCGAGTTCGCGGAGGTCGCCCGCCTCCCGGCCCCGGGCGACAACGTGGGCATCGCCACGCGGAGGCTCGAGGCCGGCACCCGGGTGGCCGCGGCGGAGGGAGAGATCACCCTCTCCCACACCCTCATGGAGGGCCACCGCTTCGCCGTGGCCTCGATCCCCCGGGGCGGCGCTCTGCTCTCCTGGGGCCTGCCCTTCGGCGCCGCCA
Organism: Candidatus Latescibacterota bacterium; assembly: GCA_022827165.1. Next base: position 5,748 of record JAJDTN010000126.1, on the reverse strand, counting down.
CCGGCGACATCGCTCCCGGCGACTACGTCTGCAACGCGGGGATGCTCGAGGCCCTGGGGGGCCGCCGCCTCGACTTCGAGCTGCCGGCGGAGGCCAACTTCGAGGACCGGATCACCCCCTACGTCCTCGACGAGGCCGCCTTCGAGCCCGCCGCGCCGCTGCCCCTGGACCCCGATCCACCCACCTTCCGCGGCTTCGACCGGGGGCCCCGCGGGGCGGGGACGCGCAACTACGTCGTCGTCATGGGCACCAGCTCGCGCACCGCCGCCTATGCGCGCCTGCTGGCGCAGCGTCTCTCGGGAGTGCCGGCGACGGGAGGCTTCGACGGTGTGGTGGCCGTGGCCCACACCGAGGGCGGCGGCGCCGGAAGTCCCAACAACCGGGATCTGCTGCTGCGCACCCTGGCCGGCTTCGCCGTGCATCCCAACGTGGGAGCCCTGCTGGCCGTCGACTACGGCACCGAGGCGGTGCCGAACCGACTGCTGGAGGGGTACCTGCGCACCGAGGGCCGTCCCATCGACGCGCTGCCGCACCGGTTCCTCTCCCTCGAAGGCGGGTTCGACCGCCATCTCGACGAGGGGGAACGCCTGGCCCGCGGCTGGGCCGAGAGCCTGTCGCAGCAGCGGCGGGTCGAGCTGCCGGCGTCGCGGCTGCGGCTGGCCCTGCAGTGCGGCGGCTCCGACGCCTTCTCCGGCGTCTCCGGCAATCCCCTGGCGGCCTGGGCGGCGCGCGAGCTGATCCGGTCCGGAGGGGCGGCGAACCTGGCCGAGACGGACGAGCTCATCGGGGCCGAGCCGTACGTGCTCGACCGGGTGCGGGATGCGGCCACCGCCCGGCGCTTCCTGGAGATGGTGCGCCGGTTCAAGGAGCGCGTCGCCTGGCACGGCGAGTCGGCCGAGGCCAATCCATCGGGCGGCAACAAGTACCGCGGGCTCTACAACATCGTCCTGAAGTCGATCGGCGCCGCCATGAAGCGCCATCCCGAGGTGCCCCTCGAGGGCTGCCTGGAGTACTCGCAGCCGATCCCGGCCGGCGGCTTCTGGTTCATGGACTCGCCGGGCAACGACCTGGAGTCGATCGCCGGCCAGGTGGCCTCGGGCTGCAACGTGATCTACTTCGTCACCGGCAACGGCTCGATCACCAACTTCCCCTTCGTGCCGACGGTGAAGATCGTCACCACCACGCCGCGCTTCGATCTGCTCGAAGAGGACATGGACGTCAACGCCGGCGCCTACCAGGACGGCACGTCCATGGACGCCCTGGGACGGGCCCTCTTCGATCTCACCCTCCAGATCTCCTGCGGGCGCCGCTCCAAGGGAGAGCAGGCGGGGCACTCCCAGGTGTCGATCTGGCGCGACTGGCCCCAGCGGGACACCCGCCGCCTCGCCGAGCTGCAGTCGGCCCCTCCCCCCCCGGGGGAACCGCTGGCCCTCCGGTCCACGACGGCGCCGCCCGTCTCCTTCGAGGCCCTGGCCGCCAAGAGCGGCGTCGCCGTCGACCGCGTCGGTCTCGTGCTGCCCACGAGCCTGTGCTCCGGCCAGGTGGCGCGCATGGCGGCGGAGCGCCTCAACGCGGCGGGCCTGGGGTCCCCGGCGGGGATCTCCCGCTTCGCCGCCCTCGTCCACACCGAGGGCTGCGGCGTCTCGGGCGGGTCCAGCGAGGAGATCTACCGGCGGACGCTGCTCGGGTACCTCACCCATCCGTCGGTGGCCCTCGCCCTGCTGCTGGAGCACGGCTGCGAGAAGACCCACAACGACTACATGCGCGCCGCTCTCGACGAGGCGGGGATCGACGGCAGCCGCTACGGCTTCGCCAGCGTCCAGCTCGACGGCGGCATCGAGCGTGTCCTGGAGCGCGTCGAGGGGTGGTTCGCGGAGCGGCTGGAAGGAGTCCCGGCGCCGGCGCCGGCGGCGGCCGGTCTCGCCGATCTGCGCCTGGGTCTGCTGTCAGCGGGATCGATCCCCGACGAGGCGGCGCGGGCCTTCGCGCAGCTGACGGGCTGGATCGCCGGCGCCGGCGGCACCGTCGTGGTGCCGGAGGGCGGCCTCGCCAGCGCCCCGGCCTACGCGGCCGCCCTCGGTCTGCCCGGAGCGCCGGCCCCCACCATCGCCCACGGTGAGAGACCCGCCCGGCCCGGCCTCCACGTGATGGAGGCGCCCATCGAACATTGGACCGAGTCTCTCTCGGGGTTGGGCGCCACCGGCGTGGAGATCCTCCTGGCCCACGCGGGAGAGCACCCCGTGCAGGGCCATCCGCTGGTCCCCCTGCTCCAGGTGAGCGCTGTCGAGGGTGTGATCTCGCGCTTCGGGGAAGATCTCGACGGCGCTCTCGAGGAGGGTGACACCCCCTGGGCGGAGCGCCTGCTGGAGCTGGTGCTCGAGGTGGCGGCGCGACAGCGTCACCCCCGGCTCTGGGAGCGCGGCGTCACCGACTTCCAGATCACCCGGGGCCTGCTGGGCGTGTCGATGTAGAGCCCCTCAGAGGGCGGGCATCTCGACTCCGAGCTCGGCGGCGACACCGGCGATCTGCTCCCAGGTCGCGTCGGGGATCTCGAAGCCTTCGGCTCGCCTCCGGGCGCGGGTCTCCTCCTCGATCTCCCCCGGCGCGTAGACCTGCGAGAAGCCGGGCAGGGGCCGGGCGGAGGTCACCCAGGCGGCCAGGGCCTCCACCTCCTCCACGTAGTCCTCGAGAGCGGTGAAGGCCGAGATGTCGATGGCCAGGACCATCACCCCGCCGCCGCCCTGCCCGTCCTGCCGGGTGCATCCCGCGTGGGACAGGGGGCCCACCAGCATCTCCACCATCATCGCCAGGCCGGCTCCCTTGTGGCCGAACTGCAGGCCCCCCAGGGGCAGGACGGCGTTGTTGGCGGCGTCGCCGTGGTAGAGCGCGGCGTCGGTGACGTAGTCGCCGTCGCGGTCGATGACCCAGCCATCGGGCAGTGGATCGTTGCGCACGATCTTCTGCTCGATCTTGCCGCCGGCGACGACGGTCATGGTCATGTCGAGCATGAAGGGCGCACCGTCGCGGCGCGGCGCGGAGAAGGCGATCGGTTCGGGCCGGAGACGGCGGTCGGCGCTGCCGTGGGGGGCCAGGAACAGCCCGCCGCCGTTGAGCCACACCATGCCGATCATTCCCTGCTCGGCGATGCGCGGCGGATAGTCGCCCAGGCGGCCGATGTGGGTCACCGAGTTCAGACCGACGAAGCCGAAGGTGGCGGCACGGGCCTTCGCCACCGCCAGGTCGACGGCGCGGGTGACGGCGACGATGCCGTTGGCCCCGCGGCCGTCGATGATCGTCAGGCAGGGGTTCTCGCGCACCACCTCGCGCTGTTCCCAGGGCACGTAGCCGCTGCGCATCTGCCGGGCGTACCCCGGCATGAACCAGGTGCCGTGCGAGTCGTGTCCCGCCAGATGGCTGTCGACGAGGTGGTCGGCCACGATGCGGGCGTCCTCCTGCGGGATCCCGGTGGCGGCGAAGATGTCGAAGGCGAGGGGGCGCAGGACTTCCTCGCGGACGATGGGCATGCCGGACTCCTTCGGGCGCGGCTGGGGGCGGCTCTTCAGGCCGCCCGCCTCCGCGACATCAGGTCGGCGAAGTAGCCGAAGAGGTGGTAGCTGTCGTGGGGGCCCGGGGACGCTTCGGGGTGGCACTGGATGGAGAACACGGGCAGCTCGCGGTGGTGCATGCCCTCGACGCAGCCGTCGTTGAGGTTGCGCCGCGTGACCTCCAAGGCATGGGGCATGCTGTCGCCGCGGATGCCCCAGCCGTGGTTCTCCGAGGTGATGAGGATGCGGCCGCTGTCACCCTCCTCGATGGGCTGGTTGGCCCCGCGGTGGCCGAACTTGAGCTTGTAGATCTCGGCGCCCAGGGCCAGGCCGAGGATCTCGTGGCCCAGGCAGATGCCGAAGATGGGACGATCGGCGCGCTCCACGAGATCGCGGACGGTGTCGATGGCGTAGTGCAGGGGCCGCGGATCTCCGGGGCCGTTGGACAGGAAGATGCCGTCGGGCTCGCGGGCGAGGGCCTCGTCGGCGGTGGTGGTGGCGGGCACCACGGTGACCCGGCAGCCCTCGGCCACCAGACGGCGGATGATGCTGCGCTTGATGCCGTAGTCGAAGGCGACGACGTGGAACCGCGGCGGGCCGTCGGGCTCGCAGTCGTACGGCTCGGCGCAGGTCACGCCGCGCACCAGGTCGACCCCGACGAGCCCCTCCCAGTCCCCGGCCTTGGCGGTGAGGCTCTTCGGGTCGAGATCACGCGTGCTGACCGCCGCGTTCATGGCGCCGTGGATCCGCACGCGGCGGGTCAGCTCCCGCGTATCGATGCCCTCGACGCCGACGACGCCATGCTCCTCCAGGTATTCCACCAGGCCGGAGGTGGCCCGGTGGTTGGACGGCCGCCGACAGCACGCCTTCATCAGGAAGGCGCGCACGTGAGGGCGGTCCGACTCGTCATCCTCGGGGTTGACCCCGTAGTTGCCGATGTGAGGATAGGTCATGCACACCATCTGACCGGCGTACGAGGGATCGGTGAGGATCTCCTGGTACCCGGTCATGCTCGTGTTGAAGACCATCTCCCCGAAGACCTCTCCCTCGGCGCCGGCGCCGGTTCCGAAGAAGGTCGTCCCGTCGGCGAGAGCGACGAGGGCGGGCGTGTTCTTGCGAGTCATGGGGGGTCAATATAACAAGAAGAGGAGCTCCCGGGGTCGGGAACTCCTCTTCTCGATCGAGTGCGGCCTGCCGAATGACCGCGGGTCAGGAGAGATGCTGACTCACGAGCTTGGTCATCTCGAACATGCTGACCTGCTTCTTGCCGCCGAACAGATCCTTGAGCTTGTCGTCGGCATTGATCATCCGCTTGTTCTGACTGTCCTGCAGGTTGTTTCTCTTGATGTAGCGCCAGAGCTGCTTCACGACCTCTGTCCGAGGCAGGGCCTTGGTGCCCACCACGGGGGCCAGAGCCGCATCGGGGTTCAGGGGCTTCATGAACGCGGGGTTCGGCTTCCTCTTCGCCCTCTTCTTAGCGGCTTTTTTTTTTGCTTTCTTCTTGGCCGATTTCTTCTTCGCCGCCTTCTTCCTGGTCGCCTTCTTCTTCGACGCTTTCTTCTTCGACGCCTTCTTCTTGGCGGCCTTCTTCTTGGCCGCCTTCTTCGGTGCGGCCTTCCTGGCCGCCTTCTTCCTGGCGGCCTTCTTCTTCGCCGCCTTCTTCGGTGCGGCCTTCTTCTTCGCCGCTTTCTTCCTTGTGGCCTTGCGCTTCGCCATCTGCTCTCTCCTTATGTGCGCGTGGAGCGGCTCTGCCGCCTCGCCTGTCGTTGTGCCCGTCGGAAGAAACTCCCCCCACTCCTGCTATGGGCACAAGTCACAATTCGGGCAAAGATAGCCAGAGCGTTTCGAGTCCGTCAAGGGAGAAATGGTATTGCGTACAGAGGGGAATCGCCCTCTGTACGGGGCGATTCCCCTTGCAGCGCGAGTCGTGGGATGGGTACTTTCTGCGGGTCTTCCATTCATCGCCCACTTGAACAGGGAGTCCCCGTGACGCCAAGCTCGTCAGAGCCCACCATTGCAGTGATCGGCGCGGGCCATCTCGGAGGCTGCCTCATCTCGGGTCTGCTGGATTCCGGTTTGTCCGCCCATCGAATGACGGCGGTCGATCTGCTCCACGACCTGCTCGCCCCTCTCGCTCAGCGCGGCCTGTCGACCTCCAACGACGTGAGCGCCGTCTCCACGAGCGATGTCGTCTTCATCGCCG
>JAJDTN010000009.1 GCA_022827165.1 Candidatus Latescibacterota bacterium | reverse complement strand
GGCCCGCGCATGTCTGATAAGGTCAGATGCCTATCCTGCGTCTCGCCCTGAATTGCCAGATCAGTTGAGATCGATCGGAGAACACGCGCTTGCCTCTCAATTGGAGAGGGCTTTGCAGACTCGCCACGCGGGGATCGAAGGGCAAGCCATCGAGGCTTGAGACCAGACGGCACCCCACCCTGCCAGGCGGGGAATCCAGATTTCGTACGTGATCCCCGACGACCCACGGCGGTGCTGACCGCCCTCACTCCCCCAGAATCCCCGCCCCGTACCGCCCCAGCCTCAGGATCGGATAGTGCGAGTTGAACACATCCGGTCCCCCTGTCGCGCACCCTCTGCTATGTGTAGCGCATCGGGGAGCGGATCACCTCCTCGTGCCACAACCCTCGGGACTGTCCTGTCCACGACGTGATGAGAGGGTCTCCAACCTGCGTGCCTGGGGCAGGAACCCGCCTGGGGACCGGGGCGCCACGGCCCGGGCAACAGCATCTTCTGCTACTACGAGGATCCGGCGGGATACGTGATCGAACTCTCCAGCGACATGGAGTACATCGCAGACGAAGCAACGCACGAACCCGCGGTGTGGAGACGGGTGCCGGAGACGGCGGACATCTGGGGTACGGCCGGGCCGCCCGGCCCGGAGGTTCGGAAGGCGATGGCCGGCGAGCCTGATACGGGCTGGGCCGGGAAGGACGATACCGGCCCGGCTGCTGCGTAGCGAAGCGCAAGCGCAGAACTAGATGCGCACCAGGCAGTCATCACCCAGCGGTTGGATGGGCCGGAAGTCGCGGCCGGCGATCCACTCCGGGCGCTTGAACCGGCGGATGTGGTTGTCGACGCGGCACAGGCTCAGATAGACGATCACCCGGCCCCAGGGGCTGATGTTCGGAGGGGAGGCGTGGACGATGTTGGAGTGGAACATCAGGACCGCCCCCGCCTTCCCCTTGGGCGCGGCGATCCCTCCTTCGTCCGCCAGCCGGGTCACCGTTTCCTGGTCGAGGGTCCACAACGGGTAGGAGGTGGTCAGGGTGTCGTGGCCGGCCTCGATCACGCCCTGCCTGTGGCTGCGGGGGATGATGTACAGGGGGCCGTTGAACTCGCTCACCTCGTCGAGGAACAGGGCTATGTTCATCGCCTTCGCTTCCGGCATCCCGTCGTCCCGCGCCCAGGTTCCGTAGTCCTGGTGCCACTGCCAGACATCACCGGTGAAAGCCGCCTTGCCGTTGATCTTGTACTGGTGCATGTACACCGGCCCGTCGAGGAGCTGCATCACCGGCCCGATCAGGCGCGGATGGCTCCCGAGGCGGGCGAAGGCCTCGTTGTAGGTATGGGCCGCGAAGGCCGTGCGCACCACGTCGGTATCCTTCTCGCGCCAGACTTCCTCCCGGTGCATGTCGAAGATCACCGGCAGTTGGCCCTTCAGCACGCCGACCTCTTCTTCGGTGAACAGATCGGGCAGGAACAGCCAGCCTTCGGTCTCGAACTGGCGCAGCTGATCTTCGTTCAGTCTCATCGGAAGGCAAATGTCCTCTCAGGCCGGATCGGCTCCGCAGGCTTGGCGCTTACCGAGCTCAGTGGTTATCGGCTACCCGGATCCTTCGACGACAGCTTGTCCACAATCCCAAGCAGATGACTGGCCAGCATGATCATCTCGACCGCCTCATCTGGCTCGATGGTAACACTACGATGGCTGTGTGGGTTCTTGTAAGATCCGATTGCACCGGCGAATAGATGGGAAAGCGCCTGCTGCTCGGCTTTGGGTGCCGCGGCGTCGGTCAGAGGACCGCAGTCTCCGAACGCCTTCCGCATCAAGTCGACTCCGAGGTCTGTGTCCGCACACTGTGCAGCCTCCCTGACTCGGACTTCGACCTCTTTGAATGCCTGAAACACCGCCGTATCGTAGTCGCCCCTGAGAAACATCGCCCACACTTTCTGCGCGATTGTCGGATGAAGCTGGTTGCGGGGAAGCAGGTTCGCATGACGGTAGCAACTCACCTGATCGCGTGTCCGCAACCGTCGACCACGACGAGAGATGACGACCCAGTTCTCTGACCCAGGCTTCGGCACCAGGAGGCCCTCATGCTCAAGCCAAACCCAGGCCTCCATCAGGGCCTGCTTCAAGTCCTCCCGTTCCTCCCGTGGATACTCCTCAATGTGATCGATACCGATAAGGAAATTACCCCGGTTCAGGTTCTCCTGTTCGGAGGACGATAGGGAGTTGAGGTGCTCCATCAGGACGCCCGCAAGCTCCTCGGGCTCAAGTTCGAGCAGGGCCTTCGCGTCCGGAACTAAGGAATAGATGGACATCTGTCTCACTCCCCCAGGATTCCCGGCCCGTACGCCCCCAGCCGCAGAATCGGGTAGTGCGAGTTGAGCAGCGTCTCGTCCCCCGTGTCCCGCACGACCTGCCACGCGTAGCGCATGAGGGACCGGACCACCTCCTCGTGCCCGTCCACGTCGATCAGGTTGGTCATCTCGTAAGGGTCGTCGTCGAGGTTGTAGAGCTCGTCGAAGTCGAAGCCGTTCCAGCAGAGCTTCCAGGGGCCGTCCCAGACGATGCGCTGGCTGACGCGGTAGCGGCTGCCGTGGTACTCGGCGAAGCCGCGGGTGAAGTCGCCGGCCCCTCCGCCGGGGTCCTGCAGGGCGCCGGCGAAGGAGCGTGAGTCCGGCGCGCCGATCGTCTCCAGGCCGGCCAGCTCCAGCAGAGTGGGGCACAGGTCGTGGAGGCCGACTCGCGCCTGGCTGGTGACGCCCCGCTGCGCCCCCGGACCCGCCACCACCATGGGGATCGAGTAGACCTCCTCGAAGCCGGTGAAGTTCTTGCAGTAGAGGCCGTGGGAGCCGAGCAGCTCGCCGTGGTCGCTGGTGAGGACGACGATCGTGTCGTCGAGCTGGCCCGAGGATACCAGGAAGTCGAGGAGGCGCCCGTACTGGGTGTCGATCTCGGTGATCGAGGCGTAGTAGCAGGCGGCGGCCTCCTTCTTCTGGCGTTCGTCCATGTCCCGCCAGGTGACGCCGGCCTTGCGGTAGAGGTTCGGCTGGCCCCTCAAGTCGTTGTCGACGTTGGGCTGCAGAGGCAGGCTGTCCACGTCGTATTGCGCAAAGGCCTCCTGGCCGGTGACGAAGGGGTCGTGGGGCTCGGTGATGCTGACGAAGCAGCACCAGGGCGCGTCTCCGTTGGCCGCGTCCTCGAGGAAGCCGAGTCCCAGGTCGGTGGTGACGCCCACGCCCCGCCTCTCGGGAGGCACGTCGGTTACGCCGTAGAGAAGCGTCTTCCGGTAACCCTCGGGGTCCTCGTCCCACTTCTGCAGGGAGAAGCGTCCGTCCTGCTTGCCGGCCGCCTCCGGGGTGCCGGTCACCTGCCAGCCGAACCGCCCCAGGTCACCGGAGCGCTCCACGTGCCACTTGCCGAAGTAGCCGGTGCGGTACCCGGCCTGCTCCAGGCGCTGCGCCCAGTGGGGGAACCCGGTGCGCAGGCACGACTGGTCGTCGTCCACCGTGTGGGTCACCTCGAGGACGCCGTGGGAGTGGGGCAGGAGCCCGGTCATCAGGCTGGCCCGGGCGGGCGAGCAGACCGCGTTCGGCGTGTACGCCCTGGGCAGGCGCACCCCCCGGGCGGCGAGGCGGTCGAAGTTCGGCGTCCGGCAGGGGTGGTCCGGGTCGAGGACCCGCCCCTGCATCTGGTCCGTCATCAGGAACAGGATGTTGGGCTGTTTCACGGGCAGCCCCTGTCCCGGGAGACGCCCGTCACCTGGAGCCGGATTCGCGGCAAGGACGGCCCCGCGCCGGAGGTTGAGTCGGCCCGGCTCCTCACGCGGGTGCCGCCCCCCACGCCTCCCTGAGCCGGCGGACCCAGTTGCCGTGCATGATGCCGGCGATGTCATCCGCCGAGTAGCCCCGTTCCTCCAGTATGGCGGGGATGCGCTGCAGGTCGGCGATCGTCTCCATGTCGGCGGGGGCCTGCTCCTTGCCGTAGCCGCCGTCGAGGTCGGTGCCGATGGCGGCGTGGCGGGCGCTGCCCGCCAGCTGGCAGATGTGGTCGATGTGGTCGGCCACCGTGGACAGGGTGATGCCGGTGTTGTCGGCCGCCTCGTGGTCCCACAGGGGCGAGAGCATCCAGTCGTCGAAGGCGATGCCGATGACGCCGCCGCGATCGACGAGGGCCCTGATCTGGCGGTCGTCGAGCTGGCGGTCGTGGTCGCACAGGGCGCGGCAGCAGTTGTGGGTGGCGATGACGGGCCCGCCGAAGACCTCCAGGGCCTCCCAGAAGGCCTGCTCCGCCAGGTGGCTCACGTCGAGGACCATGCCGGCCTGGTGCAGCGCCCGGAGCATGGGCGCCCCTCTCGGGGTGAGGCCGCCGGGGGCCTGGGTGCCGTGGGAGTAGGCGCTGACGCCGTAGTGGCAGAGGCTGACGACGCGCAGGCCCTCGTCCCACCACTCCCCCACCTGGTCCTCGTCGACGATGCCGTCGGCCCCTTCCATGGCGAGCACGTACCCGAGGGTGGCCGAGGCCGGGTCCCGCTCCCACTCCCGCAGGTGGGCGTCGAGGCCGGCGGTGTCGCGGATCTGCCGCAGCACGCCCTTCGCCTCCATCAGGCGGTAGTAGGCGACCTCGCCATGGCACTTGGCGTAGGCGATCTCCTGGGTGCGCACGCCGGAGAACCGCTTTCCCACCGAGGCCAGGCGGCAGTGGCAGGTGGCCATGAAGAGACCGATCCGGCCGCGGCGCAGCTCGTCGAAGCTGATCAGGTTGGCGCCGCGCCCCTTGCCGCCCATCCCGGCTTCGGACGCGCGGATCGCCGCGATCGGCTGCAGCAGGTCGCGGTCCCACTCCAGGGCGTTGAAGGCGATATCGAGGTGTGAATCGACGATCAGCATGGGGCTTGGGCTCCGGAAGAGAGGGAAGGCTGCTGGACCTAGTGCGCCTCCACCCCGTGGGCGGCGGCCTCCACCAGGCGCAGCGCATAGGCCAGACCGATGCCCACGACCAGGGCCAGGATGAGCTTGCCGCGGTCGTGGCTGTGGAAGTGGATCTCGGGCAGCAGGTCGCTCAGGGCGATGCACAGGAAGGCGCCCGCGGCGAAGGCGAGCACGCAGCCCACGGTGGCCGCGGCGCCGACGGGATCGAGCCAGCCCACGCCGATGAAGCAGATCACCGCCACCAGGGGGCAGAGCAGGGCGAACCCGGTGTTGGCCGTCGCCAGGGCGCGCCGGCCGTACCCGGCGGACTTCATCATGCCGATGATGGAGAACGCGTCCAGAGGCTTGTGCAGCAGGATGGCCAGGAACACCCCCAGGCCCGCCAGGGCCTCGCCGCCCGGCATCGCCCCGAGGCGCACGCTGGTGCCCAGGGCGACCCCCTCGGTGACGGTGTGCACCCCCAGGCCGAAGCCGATGCCGATCAGGCGCCGCCGGGGCATGACCGAGTCACCATCGGGCTCGTCGTGGCCGTGGTGGTGGTGGTAGTCGCTGGCCTCGGCGCTGAAGTCGTGCTGGTGGAACTGGAAGACGCGCAGCAGGAAGACCATGAGGACCATGCCGGCCATGGTCCATCCCACGGCCTTGTTCACCGCGCCGGGACCGGGGATGTACTCCAGGCTGTGGGGCAGGAGATGGTAGATGGCGATGCCGAGGATGAAGCCGGCCACCAGGCTCATCAGCACCTGGGTGCGCACGTGGGTCATCGTGCCCCGGGCCGACACCCTGCCGCCGGCGATGGCGGCGAGGAGGATGGCAGCCGAGTAGCCCACCAGGACCAGCAGGGACTCGAACTCGGCCCGCTCCGCCGGGGTGAGGCTCACCCTCTTCCCGGGCTCGCCGTGACTCTCCGCGTCGGCGCGGAGGACACCACACGGTGCGAGCGCCAGGAGAGCCGTCAGCGAGGCGCTGAGGAAGATCGGGAGGCGAAGGGGGGATCTCGTCGAAGTCACAATCGCTTGTGCCAGAGGGCCGAGCCGCCACCTGCCTTGCCCTGCAAGCGGTGGGGCCGGTGGTCCCGGCCTTCTTGGACAACCCGGGCCCGTGGGGTTCTATTAGGAGCCGAGCGCCAAAGATAGCACCGTCACGCCGGGCAGGAGACCCCATGCGCATCGCCACCGGCTCCTTCACCCACGAGTCGAGCACCTTCACCACCGTCGAGACCACCCGCGACAGCTTCCATACCCAGCGCTTCGGCTATCTGCGGGGCCACGAGGTCCTCGAACGCTTCGACGGCACCAACTCCGCCGTGGGCGGCTTCCTCGCCGGCTGCCGGGAGCACGGCTACGAGCTGATCCCCACCATCTACGCCGGGGCCCCGCCCAGCGCCCCGGTGCCGCGCGACGTCTTCGACGAAATCCTCGGCGACATGCTCGCGCGCATCGAGGCGGCCGGGCCCCTGGACGGCGTCCTCCTCGACCTCCACGGCGCCATGGTGGCCGAGGGCATCGACGACGGCGAGGGGCACATCCTGGCCGCCGTCCGCCAACTGGTGGGGCAGATCCCCGTCATCGCCCAGTTCGACATCCACTCCAACGTCTCGCCGGCCATGGTCGAGTCCGGCGACGTGCTCATCGGCCACGAGACCTACCCGGAGATCGACCAGGAGGATCGGGGCCGCGAGTGCGCCGAGGTCATGCACCGCGTCCTCGAGCACGGCCTGCGGCCGCGGATGGCCCTGAGCCGGATCCCCCTGATGTGGGGCATGAACCAAGTCACCGCCCACCCGCCGATGCGCCAGCTCATCGAGTACCTCCACCGCATCGAGGCCCGGCCCGGCGTGATCTGCGGCTCCGTCGCCACCTGCTTCCCCCTCGCCGACATCCCCCACATGGGCGCCTCGGTCTACGTGGCCGCCGACGGCGACGCCGAGCTGGCCCAGTCCTGCGCCGACCAGCTGGCCGCCTGGATCTGGGAGCGCCGCGCCGACTGGCAGACCCCCATGCCGTCCACCGCCGAGGCGCTGCGGGAGGCCGCCGGGGGGCCCCTGCCCCTGATCCTGGCGGACCGCAACGACAACACCGGCGGCGGCGCCCCCGGGGACAGCACCGGCATGCTGCGGACCTTCCTGGAGCAGAAGCTCGACCAGGCCTGCATCCTCTACATCGTCGACCCCGAGGCCGTGGATCTCTGCCAGCGGGCCGGCGTCGGGGCCCGCCTGAGCCTGGAGGTGGGCGCCAAGTCGACTCCGCTCCAGGGGCAGCCCGTGACCATGGACGCCGAGGTCGTCGCCCTCGGCGACGGGAGTTTCCGTTACGAAGGGCCGCGCAACCGGGGGCTGGCCGGCACCATGGGGCCGTCGGCCCACATCCGCCAGGAGGGCGTCCACGTGCTGCTGGTGACCCGCCGGGAGCAGCCCTACGGCATCGCCTTCTCCCTCACCATGGGGCTGGACCCGCGCAAGATGCGCTACGTGGGGGTCAAGTCGGCGGCCCACTTCCGCGCCGGCTTCGAGCCCTGGGCCGGCCGGATCCAGGTCGTCTCCGAGCCCTGCGTGCACAGCGCCGAGGGGCTCACCTACCGCAACCTTGGCCGCAAGGTCTATCCCCTCGACGACATCTGAAGGCACCCCCATGGCCCCACGGCTCATCTTCGACGGCGACTACCCCATGGCCATCGGCGCCCTGGACATGGACCGCGACCTGACCCGCCCCATCGAGGAGGTGCGCGCCGCCGAGCCCCGGCAGCGGGGCAACCGCCGCTGGCCCGACGGCGAGACCATGGCCAGCCTGCCCGAGATGCGCCGCGGGCGAATCGCCGCGGCCCTGGTCAAGGCCGTGGGCCGGGTGCAGCGCTCGGAGATCATCTGGGGATACCGCAGCCCCGAGAACGCCTGCGCCGCGGCCCTCGGCCAGATCGCCTACTACCGCCTCCTGGAGCAGCGGGGCGAGGTCCGCATCCTGCGCACCGCGGCCGACCTGCGGGCCCACACCGCCGACTGGCAGGCCGCTGCCGGCGGCGACCGGCCCGTGGGCCTCGTCCTCGGCCTGGAGGGCGCCGACCCCGTGCTGTGGCCCGGCCACCTGGAGGACTGGTGGAACCAGGGCCTGCGGGTGATCAGCCTCTCCCACTACGGCCCGAGCGCCTACTGCCACGGCACCGGCACCGGCACCGAGAAGGGCCTCCTGCCCCCGGCGCGGGAGCTGCTGGAGGCGATGGACCGGCTCGGCTTCGTCCTCGACCTGACCCACGCCTCCGACGCCTCGGTGCGCCAGGCCCTGGAGCTCTTCCCCGGCCCCATCGTCGCCACCCACCAGAACTGCCGCGCCCTGGTCCCGGGGGAGCGGCAGTTCCCCGACGACCAGCTGCGGGCGATCATCGATCGGGGCGGCGTCATCGGCGTCTCCATGGACACCTGGATGCTCTACAGGCCCGGCGTCGACTGGGCGGACATCCCGCCCCGCCGCGAGGTCTTCGAGCGCCGCGAGGTCACCCTCCAGGATCTGGGCGACCACATCGACCACATCTGCCAGCTCGCCGGGAACGCCCGCCACGCCGGCATCGGCGGCGACACCGACGGCCAGGGAGGCCGCGAGGGCGCCCCCTGGGAGATCGACACGGTGGCCGACTACCAGAAGGTGGGCGAGGTCCTGGAGGGGCGGGGCTACGGCGAGGAGGAGATCTCCGGCATCCTGTACGGCAACTGGCAGCGGTTCTTCGAGACCCACCTGCCCGACGCCTGCTGATGGCGACGGCCGTGGACAGGACGCCCGCCGCCGTCGAGCGCGGCCAGGCCCGGCTGTTCCTCGACGACGAGGGCATCGCCGAGCGGACCAACGTGACCCGCCGCTGGCACCGGCTGCGCAAGCACCCGGCCAACCCCCTCTTCAGCCGCTCCGGCGAGGAAGCGCAGGTCTACCTCTCGGGGACGGTCCTGCACGAGCCGGAGCCCGGCGGCGGCGACCCCCTCTTCCGCATGTGGTACTACGCCCGCTCCGAGAAGGTCCGCTGGGTGGCCTACGCGCGCAGCCGCGACGGCCTGAACTGGGAGAAGCCGGAGCTGAACCTGCTGCCCGCCGGACGCGGGCTGCCGGGCAACGCCGTCTTCGCCCCGCCGGGGTGGCGCCTCATCGACTTCTCCGGCATCGTCAAGGATCCCCGCCCGGGCGTGCCCGACGGGGAGCGCTACAAGCTGATCGTCTCCGCCGACACCCGCGGCGCGGTGGAGATCGACGAGCCCCTGGAGGGCCTGGAGGGCAAGCACCTCGTGCGCGGCACCTCCCCCGACGGCTGGGGCTGGAGCTTCCACGGCGCCTTCAAGCCCGCCATGCCCACCTACCCGGACCGCGGCTGCTTCACCTGGGACCCCTTCCGGCGGCAGTTCACCCAGTTCGGCCGGTCGCGCCACACGCCGCCGGAGCTGGTGGCCCGGGGAGGTCCCAACTACGCCGGCCGCGCCGTCGGCCGGGGGACGAGCCCCGACTTCGAGAGCTGGTCGGCGGAGTGGCCCCACGTCATGCACGCGGCGGACGCAGACCCGGACGGCACCGAGATCTACGGCTGCTCCGCCTTCGCCGCCGGCGGCCAGTGGATCGCCCTGACCCAGATGCACCACTCCCTGCCCCACCTCGCCTGCATCGACATGGCCATCGCCCACTCGCGCGACGGCGTCGACTGGACGCGGGAGGACCACGTCGTGCTGCCCGGCGGCGACGTGGGGGACTGGGACCGCTTCAACCAGTGCACGGCCACGGCGCCCCTGCGCGTCGGCGACGAGCTGTGGGTCTACTACTGCGGCCGCTCCTTCCGCCACCGCGAGTACTTCGGCTGCCCCGAGTGGAAGCCGGAGATCCCCCGCGGCGACAGCGGCCCGAACTTCGCCAGGATCGGCCTGGCCTCGATCCGCCTCGACGGCTGGTGCAGCCTGCAGGCCGGGTACGACGGCGGCACCGTGGTCACCGGGCCGGTGGTCCTGCCCGCGGGCGAGCTGCGGGTGAACGCCAGGTCCCCGTGGGGGGCGGTGACCGTGGAGGTCCTGGACGAAGGCGGAACCCCCGTTCCTGGCGGGCGGTCGTCTCCTCTGTCCGCCGACGGCGTGGACCTGAAGGTGGAGTGGCCCGGCGCCTCCCTGGACAGCCTGCAGGGGAGGCCGGTACTATTGCGGTTCACCCTCGAGAACGCCCACCTCTACTCGTGGAGAGTTGCATGAAGCCGGCCCGGCGATGCGGTGGATGGACGCGTCCACTCGCGGCGCTGCTGCTGGTCCTCGGGCTGGCCGCGGGCACCGGCGCCCAGGGAGGGCGGAAGCACACCCTCAGCGGTTACGTGGAGGACGCCTCCAGCGGCGAGAAGCTGATCGGCGCCGTGCTCCACGAGCCCGACCTGCGCCAGGGCACCACCACCAACCGCTACGGGTTCTTCAGTCTCACCCTGCCCGCCGGGTCGCTGCGGGTGGTGGTCTCCCACATCGGCTACCAGAGCGACACCCTCGCCACGCAGCTCGAGGCCGACCAGCAGCTCAACATCGCCCTCGAGCCGGAGGCCCTGGAGATGGAGGCCGTCGAGGTCGAGGCGGAGCGCCTCGACCCGATCCAGATGGAGAGCCGCATGAGCGTGGTGCAGGTGCCGGTGCGGCAGATCAAGAGCGCCCCCGTCCTCATGGGCGAGGTGGACGTCCTCAAGACCCTGCAGCTGCTGCCCGGCGTGCAGTCCGGCGCCGAGGGCATGAGCGGCCTCTACGTGCGCGGCGGCAGCCCCGACCAGAACCTGATCCTCCTCGACGACGCCCCGGTCTACAACGCCTCCCATCTGTTCGGCTTCTTCTCGGTCTTCAACGCCAACGCCATCAAGAACGTGCAGCTCACCAAGGCCGGCTTCCCGGCCCGCTACGGCGGCCGCCTCTCGTCGGTGCTGGAGATCGACATGAAGGACGGCAACATGAAGGAGTTCGAGGCCGAGGGCTCGGTGGGGCTCATCGCCTCCCAGCTCACCGTGCAGGGGCCGCTGCGCCGGGACCGCACCTCCTTCATCCTCTCGGGGCGGCGCACCTACGTCGACATGCTGGTACGCCCCTTCCTCCCCGAGGACGACCGGGGCGGCTACCACTTCTACGACGTCAACGCCAAGGTCAACCACATCTTCTCGCCCCGCAGCCGCGTCTACCTGAGCTGGTACGGCGGCGACGACCGCTTCTGGAACGACGTGACGGACCAGTACCAGTACCGCGACCGCGGCAGCAGCTACCAGGAGGAGAACACCATTGCCGCCAACTTCGGATGGGGCAACGTCACCTCCACCCTGCGCTGGAACTACCTCTTCAGCAACCGCCTCTTCGGCAACCTCACCGCCATCTACAGCCGCTACCAGTTCTCCACCGACGTGGACGACCGCTCCACCGTGATCAGCGGCGGCGAACGGGAGTCGGAGAGCCTGCGGCTGCGCTACCGCTCCGGCATCCGCGACTGGGGCCTGAAGCTCGACCTCGACTACATCCCCGACCCGGACCACTACATCCGCGCCGGGGGCAGCGCCACCCTGCACACCTATCGCCCCGGGGCGGCGCAGATCAAGTCCGATCCTCTCGACGGGGCCCCCGAGGACACGACCCTGACCGCCAAGGTCACCGACGCGCTGGAGTACAGCCTGTACGGCGAGGACGACGTGCGCCTCACCCGCCTCCTGAAGGCCAACCTCGGAGTGCACGTCTCCGGCTTCCTCGTCGACGGCGAGCTCTACACCTCCCTGCAGCCGCGGCTGTCGATGCGCTACCTGCTGCCCTCGGACTGGGCCGTGAAAGCCTCCTACGCCCGGATGCGCCAGTACATCCACCTGCTCTCCAACAGCACCGTGGGCCTGCCCACCGACCTGTGGCTGCCGGCGACCGAGCGCGTGCGCCCCCAGAGCTCGCGGCAGGTTGGCGTCGGCCTGGCCCGCCAGCTCAGGGAGCAGTACGAGTTCAGCGTCGAGGGCTACTACAAGACCATGGAGGAGCTGATCGAGTACCGCGAGGGGGCCAGCTTTCTCGCCGCCTTCGGCGAGAGCGAGGACTGGCAGGACAAGGTGGAGACGGGGCGGGGCTGGTCGTACGGGGCCGAGCTGTTCCTGCAGAAGAAGCGCGGCCGCACCACCGGCTGGGCCGGCTACACCCTCTCCTGGACGCGGCGGCGTTTCGACGGGCTGAACGAGGGGCGGACCTTCCCCTACCGCTACGACCGCCGCCACGACGCCGCCCTCGTCCTCTCCCACCAGATGTCGAGGTCCCTCTCCCTGTCCGTCACCTGGGTGTACGGGACCGGCCAGGCCGCCACCCTTCCCGTGGCCCACTACTACGACAGGGAGGAAGTCACGGGGCACGAGAGGTTCCGGGTGCCCAGTCCCTACTTCCTGCCCCCTGAGACCGTGGTCTACGGGGACCGCAACGGCTACCGCATGTCCGCCTTCCACCACCTCGATCTCAGCCTCAACCTCGGCCGGACAGGCGGCCGGCACGGCTTCGGCCTGGGGGTGTACAACGCCTACAACCGCAAGAACCCCTTCTTCATCTACTTCGATCGCAGAGGCGACGAGACCGCCTTCCGCGCCAAGCAGGTGAGCCTGTTCCCGATCCTGCCGTGGATGAACTACCGGTTCAAGTTTTGAACTCCGCCGCTTCCAGGAGATTCGCACTGCGCGGCCTGCCGCTGCTGGCCGCCCTGACCGCCTGCGAGCAGGTCATCGAGCCGGACCTGCCCGAGCACACCCCGCGGCTGGTGCTGCAGGCCTTCTTCACGGCCGACAGCACCTGGACCGCCTACGTGGGCCGCTCGGCCGGGATCCTCGAGTCCCTGCCCGAGAGCGAACAGCCGGTGACCGACGCCTCGGTGGAACTGCTGGAGGGCGACCGGGTCGTCGAGGAGCTGCGGTTCCTCGAAGGGGAAGACCTCTACATCCTCGACGAGAACCCCCTCGAAGCGGGCCTCTCCTACTCCCTGCGGGTGTCGGCCCCCGGTTTCGCCGCCATCCGGGCCAGCGACATCATTCCCCGGCCCGTGCCGACGTCGGCCGAGGCCCTTGTCACCACGTCCACCCGCCCCGAGTACTGGCTCGACTACGCCATCGACATCGGGATTCAGGATCCCCCCGGGGAGACCAATTACTACCAGGTCAGCCTCTACCTGGTCCATGTCTTCGCCGACCCCGAGGGCCCGGACGAGGGCCTGCCCCGTCAGTGGGTGAGGCAGGAACTCCTCTTTTCCACGAAGGACCCTTCGATCACGGGCTCGACAACCCGGGACGAGCCCTTCGAGGATCCGACCTTCGAGGGCGAGGCGCCGTTCTTCAAGGACACCCTGTTCGACGGTGAGGCCCACGAGATCGAGCTGACCGGCTCGATATACCGGCCCTCGGGAGACAACAAGCTCCATCTGCAGGTCCTGCACATCAGCGGGACCTACTACGAGTGGCTCAAGAGCGCCCGGCTCCACGACGACACCCGGGAGAATGTCTTTGCCGAGCCGCTGAGCGTGCGCGGCAACGTCGAGAACGGGTACGGGATCTTCGCCGGGTACAGCTCGCGCACCTTCGAGTTCGAGTTCGACTTCGAGTTCGACTTCGAGCCCGACTCCGACTTCGAGTCCAACCTCGACTCCGAGTGAGACCGCCCCTGGCCAGTCTGGCGAGGGCCGTG
>JAJDTN010000236.1 GCA_022827165.1 Candidatus Latescibacterota bacterium | reverse complement strand
ATGATGAACAACTTCTTCGCCGACGCCGACATCGACGTCGGCTACGAGCACCTGCCCTCGGCGCGGCTGGCGGTCATGCCCTACGGCCGGCTGGAGAGCCTGGGGGCCGAGCTCATGTCGGTGGCCATCGCCTTCGACGAGGAGGTGCCGAGCCGCGAGCTGATCGAGGAGTACCTCACGCGGGCGACCTTCCGCCTCTTCGTGGGCATGCCCGACGAGGAGGGGGAGCTGAGGACCTACGCCTACAGCAGCATGGGCGCCACCAGCGTGGAGGGCCTGGGGGCCCTCGTCATCCCCATGCTCATCGCCGCCCTCATCGTCCTCAACACGATGATGGGCGCCGTGTACGAGCGCTTCCGCGAGATCGGCGTCTACTCCTCGGTGGGCCTGGCGCCGGTCCACATCGCCTTCCTCTTCATCGCCGAGTCCTGCGTCTACGGCGTCCTCGGCGTGGTCATCGGCTACGTCCTCGGCCAGGCGGGGGGCCGGGTGCTCCTCGCCCTCGACCTGCTGGGCGGGGTCTCCCTCAACTACTCCTCCACGGCGGCGATCAGCTCGGCCCTGCTGGTGATCGCCGTCGTGTTGCTGTCCACCGTCTATCCGGCGCGGACGGCGTCGCAGATGGCCGTGCCCGACGTGGTGCGCCGCTGGCAGCTGCCCGATCCGGTGGACGACATCTGGCGCTTCCCCTTCCCCTTCACGGTGAACGTCAACGCCGTGGAGTCCCTGTGCGGCTACCTCCACACCTTCTTCACCTCGTACGGCCACGAGTCGGTGGGCCGCATGTACACCGAGCGCACCCGCGTCCTGGTGGAGGAAGGGGACGGCGGCAAGGTGCACACCGTGCAACTGCTGCTGTGGCTGGCGCCCTTCGACATGGGGGTGAGCCAGTACCTGCAGTTCACCATCGCGCCCACCGACCATCCGCGGATCTGCGAGATCGACCTCTACATCGAGCGCATCAGCGGGCCCGTGGCGTTCTGGCAGCGCCTCAACCTCGGCTTCATGCTGGAGCTGCGGAAGCAGTTCCTGGTGTGGCAGACGCTGAAGCACGACATCCAGGAGGAGCACGCCGTCCACTGCCGCGAGGTGGTCATGGCGGCGAGCGAGGTGGAGCTCGAGCCGGCAGAAGAGGTGGCGTCGTGAGGCCTGACACCGCCCCGAGACAGGTGGCCTAGTGGCGGAAGACCGCCGACAAACGAAGCGGGAGCGCCAGTACCAGGAGATCGCAAAGCCGCTGCGCGGCTTTGTTGCGAGTTTCGCTGGCGCGAAACTCTTGTGGGGTGATTCCGCCCCGAGACAGGTAGCCTAGTGGCAGAGGACCGCCGACAGACGAAGCGGGAGCGCCAATATCAGGAGATCCACGAGTATCGGGATCTGTTGCAGGCGCCGGAGCGCTTCGAGCACGGGTACACCATCAAGACGCTGGTGGGGGTGCTGTTCATCGCCTTCATCATGACGCCGGGGCAGATGTACCTGGGGCTGGTCACCGGCATCGGTATCGGCGACGCGGCGCAGTGGGTGACGGTGATCCTCTTCCTGGAGATCGCCAAGCGCTCCTTCACCACCCTCAGGCGGCAGGAGATCTTCCTGCTCACGTACGTGGCGTCGCAGCTGATCGTGCGCGCCGAGACCGGCACCTTCCTGCAGCTGATCTGGCGCCAGTACTTCGTCGGCTCGCCGGAAGCCGCCCAGTTCGGCCTCACCGAGAAACTGGTGGGCCTGAAGTGGCTCGGCCACGGGTGGTTCTCGCCGGCCCCCGACTCCGAGGCGATCGTGCAGCGCACCTTCCTGCACATGGACTGGGCCCTGCCCATCGCCCTGCTGGTGCTGGGCATCCTCGTGGGCCGCATCACCTGGTTCACCTCGGGGTACGTCCTCTTCCGGCTGGTCTCCGACCGCGAGCGCCTGCCCTTCCCCACGGCGCCCCAGGCCGCCCTCGGGGCGATGGCCCTGGCCGAGGAGAGCGGCTCGGAGAGGCAGACCTGGAAGTGGCCCTGCTTCACCATGGGCGGGTCGATCGGCCTCGTCTTCGGGTTCGTGTACGTGGCGATCCCCACCCTCACCGAGGTCTTCGCCGGCGTCAAGGTGTCGATCCTGCCCATCCCCTTCGCCGACCTGACGCCGGTCCTGGGACGCTACCTCGGGGCGACGCCGATCGCCATCAGCTTCAGCCTGTCGCCGATCTTCGCCGGCCTGCTGCTGCCGTTCTGGAGCGTCATGGGCTCCTTCGCCGCCGTCGTCTCCTTCATCGTCCTGTCGCCCCTGCTCCATCACTACGGTTTCATGCCCCACTGGGTGCCCGGCATGGGCGCCGTGCAGACCCAGATCACCGCCGGCGTCGACTTCTGGCAGCCCTTCGGCCTGGGCGTCATCTTCGCCACCACCGTCATCTCCATGGTGCAGGTGGTGCGCGGCACCCGGGACCACCGCGAGGACCAGTCCCACGCCAAGACCCACGGCCACGACCCGGATGTCTGCCTGCACCCGGAGTGCAACGAGCCCGCCCGCATCCGCGGCTACTGCATGAAGCACCTCAACCGCGGCGACTTCCCGGTGTGGATCTGCCTCACCCTGTTCTTCATCGCCTCCGCCTATCCCATCGTCCTGGCCAAGACCCTCTTCCCGTCGCTGATCACCACCACCATCCTGGTGGTGATCATCCTCATCGCCTTCGTGTACGCGCCGATCATGTCCTTCGTCTCGGCGCGCCTCGACGGGCTGATCGGGCAGAACGTGCAGATCCCGCACCTGCACGAGGCGATCGTCTTCCTCACCGGGTACCGCGGCGTCGAGATCTGGTTCGTGCCCCTGGCGGGGGCCGACTTCGGCGGCAACGCCGAGACCTTCCGCATCATCGAGCTCACGGGGATGCGCTTCACCAGCCTCCTGAAGGCGGAGCTGGTCATGGTGCCGATCGTTCTCGGCGCCAGCCTGATGTACTGGAGCTTCCTGTGGAAGCTGGCGCCGATCCCCTCCGACGCCTACCCCTACGTGCAGACCTTCTGGCCCGCCCGCGCCTTCCAGGAAGCGGTGCGGTTCTCGGCGACCCAGTACAGCCTCACATACCAGGCCGGGGAGGAGGTGGAAGGGCAAGTCCTGCCTGCCGGGGAAGTGGTGTGGAGTCCGGCCAACCTGAAGGACCGCTCCCTCTACTACTGGCGCGTGCGCGTCACCGACGAAGTGGAGATCACCAACCCCGGGCTGCGCCGCTACGGCCCCTGGTCGGCGACGGGCCACTTCTACACCGACTTCACCGGAGCCGGCCCCGACCGTCAGGTGCCGATCCTGCTGGAGCCGGCTCCCGACAGCAAGATCAACCCCGACCTGCCGCGGCCCCTGAGGCTGTCACCCGACGACGCCGGCGTGGTGAACGCGGCCGAGACCATGCTGCGCGTGCGCCTGCCGGAAGCCTGGCACGACCGCGAGGTGATCACCCTCTTCGAGCTGGACACCCATCCCGGCTTCCGCGGCGACTTCTACCAGAGCTCGGTGGAGACGCCCATGTTCTTCCAGATCTACTGGAAG
Source organism: Candidatus Latescibacterota bacterium (assembly GCA_022827165.1). Next base: position 5,976 of record JAJDTN010000236.1, on the reverse strand, counting down.
GACCCCAAGTCGACGGGCGACGGCCGCGACGAGGACTTCGACGGACTCGCCGACGAGGAGGTCCTCAACCAGAAGGACGACGACGGCGACGGCGAGGTCGACGAGGACCTGCGCCACCCCACAGGCGGCGTGAAGTGGCCCATCATCGTCGTGGGCCTGGCCTTCGGCCTCGGCCTCTACTCGATCCTCGGGTTCTTCGGCATGCCCATGTTCTTCGTGTGGGGCTTCATCCGCGGCGTGGCCTCGGCCGGGGCGGCGACCTTCTTCGCCATGTTCACCGAGGTCATCGGCGCCCTCGTGGCCAAGCACTACCTGTGGCCGCGCTACGGCCGCCAGCAGTGGCGCCAGTACGCCATGGTCCTGGCCGTCGGCTTCGGCGTGGGCATGTCACTGGTGGGCATGTTCTGCGCGGCGACGCTGATGATCGCCAAGGCGGTCTCGGCGACGGCGTTCTGAGGGTTAGACCATCGGGGCCTCCCGAAAAGGCCGACCCAGGTACCGAGCATCGGGGCCACGCATCGGGGTCCGCCGCGTCTCGTCTTGTGCCTGCACGACTGAGCACTGGCTTTCCCTGCCTTGGTCGCCTTCCTCCTCATCCCAAGCAGCACCCGGCCTCCCTTGCAAGGACCGGGGTCCACTGGCGGAAACGCGGGAGATATCGCTTCTTCGACACCTCTCTAAAGGAGGCGTAGTCTCATCGAGGCCCACCGACGGCTGTATCAGGCCCTCGAACCGGAGTCCCTATGCGGCCTAGTATTTGGTAGCGGATGGAGAGCCTGACGCCGTGGTCGTGGAGGCACGGCTCTTGAGGATGAGAGGTCGAGCCACTGAAGGCCATTCTACATGAGATTTGCTGTCCGACGCAACGGACGAATCGTGTAAAGCAACTTCGGGAAGGGCACTGAAGGGTAGAGATGCGGCAGGTCAGAAGCCAGCGGCTTCCAACCAAGAAGGGCTCTTGGAGGGGAGAAGGGAACGTGCCCAGATGGACGTGAATGTCAAGGTGCCGGCGATGGAAAAGCTCATGGACTATGCAGCTAGCGGCATAGGCAGCGTTGCAGGACCTCTCTTGGCACCTTGGCATGCTCGCCGAAGGGCGATAGCAGCCGGGATAGCGGCGGAAGGGCACGCGAGAGTTCTCCAAATCCAAGCGGAGGCTCAGGCGAAGGCTCGAGAAGTACTGTTGTCGAACGATACCAACGTCACCGGGGAGTTAGACATAAACGAGACCGTACATCAAAGGATCCAGTTTCAGGAGCGGAAACGACAAGCCAATATCGAGGCGGGAGTTCGTGAGACAGCAGAGGTACTGGGGGACAAGACGGTTCCCAATATTGAACCGGATCATGACTGGACTGCGCGCTTCTTCAACGAGGTGCAGGATGTTTCCTCCGACGAAATGCGCTCAATATGGGCTAAGATTCTTGCCGGGGAAGTGGAGCAGCAGGGGAGCACTTCCATTCGAACGCTTGGTATTCTCAAGAATTTGGACCGAGCTACGGCGAACCTCTTCAGAAAATTCTGCTCAGCGTGCATTTTTCTCTGTCCGGACGGGAACATGGTAATTGATGCCAGAGTTCCCTCACTTGGAGGCAACGCTGCAACTAACTCTCTCAGTTCGTATGGGTTCTCCTTCAATGCACTGAATCGCCTTAACGAAAACGGTCTGATTATATCAGACTATAACTCATGGTTTGACTACAGATTGTCTATTGTGCACCGAGAAAAAGTGAAACTCCCTGTCTTGTGGTTTGATTTCCAAGGTAGACGATGGGTATTGGTTTCTGCAAACTCTCGTGATCCGAATGAGGAGTTCAGGCTGTCCGGGGTTGCTCTGACTCAATCCGGGAGAGAGTTGTCCAAAGTCGTTGACCATGAGCCGATGACACAATTTCAGACGGACTTGGTGGCTTTCTTCGAAGAGAAGAACCTGAGAATGAACCAATTGGCAGAAGGTTCGCGGGACTGAGACACTTTCGTATTGCCCTAATCACCTAGGAGACACCCAATGAGGCAGTGGTTCGAAAATTACCCGATAGGCTCAGACTTGGAGAAGTTGAAAAGGGAGACGACTACCATAGAGAGACTAGAAGGGGACACGGCCTAGCGCACATCTTGAAACTCTACGGGGAAGTCACAGGAATACAGATAGTATGTACAGTGACGGTAATGACCTGACACTCGCCCCCCACCTGGGTGAAGGGCTAGGCGCACCGTCGGCCCGGTGATGTTGTCCCTGCACCACCGATGGCATTGGGACCGGCCCCTCGTGGTCAGCCCTCCCCCCGCAGGAACTGCCGGATCAGCCGCTCGAAGCGGGCGCCGTAGATGCGATCGAACGCCTCCAGCCTCTCTGGCAACAACAGGCCCGCCTGAAACCGTAAACCCGCGGCCAGCTCCCGCGCCTCGGGCTCGGCCACCAGCCCCTCGCGGATGCGCCGGCTCACGTCGTCGGCGATCTCCCTGACGAAGTCGGCCCGGCTCTCCGGCGGCCGGCGCCGCAGCTCGGAAAGGGTCACACCAGGTCCCCGTAGTGATCGCCCCAGCGGGCGATGCGCCGGCCTTCCTCCAGCAGCTGCGCCTCCTGCTCCGCCGTGAGCGGCTGCCAGCCGCGGGCGCACTCGATGTTGCGGTCCAGCCCCTCCTCGGAGTACAGGCCGATCACGGCGACGCCGACTCCCGGCAGTCCGCCCCCGGTCCGGGGCGGCAAGTGCCGTTAGGCCTCTTCCCCAACGATCTCTTCCAGTTGCTGGATGAGCGGCGGGAGGTCGGTCTCGACAATCTCCCACAGGATATCGAGGTTGACGTCATCGTAGCCGTGAGTCAGGCGGTTGCGCGTTCCGATGATCTCAGGCCAAGGGATGCCCGGGTGACCTTGCTGTGTCTCTTGGGAAACGCGATTGGCTGCTTCACCGACAATCTCCACCAGTTTCTGCATAGCGAGTTGAAAGACCCGGTCACTCTCGAGGTCCTTCAGACTTTTCTGGCTGGACAAGGCGACCGCTTCCCTGGCGTGGATGAGCATATCGACCAGGCTCACCCGGTCATCACGCCTGCTCATACTGAATCTCCGCCGAACTGAGAATCTCCTCCCGAAGCAACCGGTTCCGGCTTCTCTCAATTCCGCTGAAAGTGTGCAGATCCACTCGCTGGCCGAAGATCTCCGACAACTCGTCCTGAATGGTGATGAAGGCCAGTCCCGGCGTCTTGCCGGGCGCGAATTCCACCAGCACATCGATGTCGCTTTCGGGGGTGAAGTCGTCGCGCAGAACCGACCCGAACAGGGCCAGGCGTCGAATGTGATGGCGCCGGCAGAATTCGGCGATTCTGTCTTCAGGGAAGTGCAGCCCTGCCTGGAATGTCCCGATGGGCTTTGTCACGTGGTATCCCCGTAGTGGTCGCCCCAGGAGCGGGCGATGCGACGGCCCTCCTCCAGCAGCTGCGCCTCCTCCTCCGCCGTCAGCGGCTGCCAGCGGCGCACCCACTCGATGTTGCGGTCCAGTTCCTCCTCCGAGTACATGCCGATGACGGCGACGTTGACTCCCGCCAGGCCGAGGGCCCAGCGCAGGGCGCGTTCGTGGTCGAAGGCGGGCTCGCTGGCCTGAAGGGCGGAGGGGCGCTGGTCCTCTCCCTCCTTCGTGTGGTACTCCATCGCCTCGGCGCCGCCGTAGACCTTCATGGCGGCCACGCCGACGTTGCGCTCGGTGGCGAGGGGGAGCACGGTGCGGTCGAAGCCGTAGGTGTGGTGGTCGGCGAAGTTGAGGGAGACCATGATGACGTCGACTTCCGCCTCCCGGAGGACGCGCTCGGAGCTGCCGGTCCTGTGGTGGGCGGTGAAGCCGACGTAGCGGGTCAGCCCCCGCCTCTGGGCCTCGCGCAGGCCGGCGAGGGAGCCGTCGGGGGCCAGGACCTGATCGACGTCGTAGTTGCCGAGGGAGTGGACGTAGCACAGGTCGACGGCGTCGGTGCCGAGGTCGCGCAGGTTCTGTTCCAGCAGGCGCACGGCCTCGGCGCCGTTCGCGGTGGGGGACTTGGTGACCAGGAAGATCTCGTCGCGGCGGCGGGGAACCACGTGGCCGAGCTGCCGCTGGGCGCGCTCGTACCCGGGGGCGGTGTCGAGGTAGGTTACGCCGCGGTCGATGGCCTGCTCGTACAGCTCGATCGCCTCGGCGTCGGGCAGCCCCAGCCCGCCGCAGGCGGTGCCCAGTCCGAGGACGGGGACGCGCTCGCCGGTCTTGCCGAGGAGGCGCTGGGGTAGGGTTTGCACGTCGGTTGCGGTGGTCATGATCGGCTCCTCGGGAGCAGCGCGGAGAGGGTTCGTCGCCGGGACGGCCTGTAACATCGCCGTCCTGTCTGCGGCCCGGCAAGTGCCGTGACGGGGTAGGGGCCCTTTCGTAGGTTAGCCCGCTTCCGGATACCACCACGAAGGACCCGCACTTGCATCCGTTCCAAGGTCTCGACGGACACCTGGCCGGCGAGCGCACCGCCAAGCCCCGCGCCTCGGGGCTGACCATGGTCATCGACTGGGGGATCGGGCCCCGCCGGCAGCGGGATCTCACCGACATGGGGGCCGACCACTTCGACTTCGCCAAGATCGCCGTGGGCCTGTCGCGGCTGCACCCGCCGGAGCTGCTGACGGAGAAGATCGACCGCTACCTGTCGTGGGATGTGGAGCCCTTCCCGGGGGGGCAGTTCCTGGAGTACGCAGAGGTCCACGGCCATCTGGACCGCTACCTGCCGGCCTGCGTCGAAGCGGGCTACCGCTGGGTGGAGGTCTCGGACAACATCGCCCCGGCGAGCCTGAGCTGGAAGGAGGGGATCATCGCCCGGGCGGTGGAGGAGTTCGGGCTGAAGGTCCTCGGTGAGGTGGGGAAGAAGGAGGGTCTGGCCAACGCGGTTCCGCTGACCGACGACGCGAAGGCGTGCATGGAGGCGGGAGCCAGCCTGCTTCTGGTGGAGGCGGCGGAGCTGATCCACGGCGGCGCGGAGACCGCGGCCGACATCGACGGGATCGTCGCCGCCGTGGGCCTGGAGAAGGTGATGTTCGAGCTTCCGGGACCCTGGATCCCGGGGGTGGAGGAGCACCACGTCCACGCCATGCGCCGCTCCCTGATCGACCGCTTCGGCCCCCGGGTCAACATCGGCAACGTGGCCCCCGAAGACCTGCTTTCCCTGGAGGCCTACCGCCGCGGCCTCGGCATCAACGCCGGCGCGCCGGCGTGACCGCCATGGGTCCGACGCCGCTCAAGGCGGTTCTCTTCGACTTCGACTATACGCTGGCGGACTCCGCCGTGGGCGTCATCGACTGCGTGCGCCATGCCCAGCGGCGCATGGGGCTCGACCTGTCGGGGGAGGAGGAGATCCGGCGAACCATCGGTCTCTCCGTGCCCGACATCGTGGCCGCCCTCAACGGCGAGGCCGAGCGCCCGCGCAGCGAGGAGTTCGGGAGGCTCTTCCTCGAACGCGCCGACCGGGTGATGGCGGCGGGCACCGTGGTCTACGACGCCGTCCCCGGGGTGCTGGAGGAACTGCGCGTCCGGGGCGTGGTCTGCGCCATCGCCTCCACCAAGTACCGCTACCGCATCGAGGGCATCCTCGACCGCGAGGGGCTGCGCCACCTCGTGGGGGCCGTCGTCGGGGCGGAGGACGTCACCGAGCACAAGCCGGATCCCGGCTGCCTGCATCTGGCCCTGGAGCGTCTTGGCGTCGATGCCGGCGACTCCCTCTACGTGGGGGACAGTCTCCCCGACGCCGAGGCGGCCCGCCGCGGCGGGATCCGCTTCACCGCCGTCCTCAGCGGCACCACGCAGGCGCCGGCCTTCGCCCCCTACGCGCCTCTCGCCCTGCTGGACGGTGTCGCGCAACTGCCGGGCTGGCTCCGCGAACAGCGGCTGATGCCGGAGGCCGTCCGTGCCTGAGGCGGCGTCCGCCTTCGCGCCGGGAAACATCTCCGGCGTCTTCAAGGTGATCCCCCAC
>JAJDTN010000168.1 GCA_022827165.1 Candidatus Latescibacterota bacterium | reverse complement strand
TCGCCGCCGAGGCCCTCATGCGCGCCGCCGAGAGCGCCTTCAACCTGGGCCGCTTCGACGAGGTCGCCGCCCTCTACGGCCGGCTCCTGGAGAGCCATCCCGAGTCGGCCTTCAGCGACGACGCCATGTACAACCTCGCCTGGGCCCACTACGAGGCCAAGGACGAGGAGGCCTTCATCGCCGGCCTGGAGCGGCTCCTGGGCGCCTTCCCGCGGAGCGAGTTCGCCCCCGACGCCCGGTTCACCCTCGGCGACTACTACTTCAACAAGGAGGAGTACGAGAAGGCCCAGGCCGAGTACCAGATCGTGCTCTCCGAGTACGGCAGCTCCACCATCGCCGGCGAGGTCCCCGAGGTGCTGCGCAAGGTCCGGGAGATCATCGCCTACGGCGAGTACGAGCAGGCCATGGCGGTCTTCAGCGAGGGCCTGAGCCTCGAGAAGGAGGCGAAGCGGGACGAGGCGGTGCGCAAGTTCGAGGAGGCCGCCCCCCTCTTCGTGGCCCTCATGGAGAAGTACCCCGGAACCGAGGTCGAGGTCGGCGCCCTGAGCAACCTCGGCATCTGCTACGAGTTCCTGCGCCGGTGGAGGGAGGCGGTCCAGACCTACGACAAGGTGATCGCCCTCTACGAGCAGGAGAAGGCGAGCCAGGAGGCGTTCCAGTTCGCCAAGGGCCACCGCGACTGGATCGTCACATCCCGGCTCTGACGAGCGAGGAAAGGGTGAGGAAATGAGCTCCTGGCGAAAGGCGACCGGCTGGACCCTGGCGTGCTGCGCGGCCCTGGCCGCGGCGGGGTGCATCATCTTTCCGCCGAAGATCCACTACAACTCCTTCATGGTCCCCGGCACCCAGGCCGGCGAGGTCTACCGCACCGAGGAGGACGGCTCCATCTCCTACGTCATGGAGGGGCTCCGCCTCAACGTGCGTTTCCTCACCGACGCCGAGCTGAACGCGCTGCTGCCGGAGGACTCCGTCAAGGGGAAGTACTCCACGAACCCCTACACCTACGGCGACCACGTGGACGGCGACGTGGGCTACGTCCCCGACCGCTTCACCACCTTCCGGGTGAGCGTCTTCAACCAGACCTTCGCCAAGGTGCAGCTCAACCCCATCGAGGTCGTCCTGCTCACCGACCAGGGCGAGGAGCTGAACTCCTACGGCATTCCCTCCACCTCGCCGTACAACAGCTTCGAGCGCTACTACCGGGGTCTGCGAGGCCAGAGCGGCAACGAGTTCTACCGCTTCGAGGTGCGCATGGGCCACGTGCGCAGCCTCAACTACGCCGAGAGCCAGCCGATCTTCAAGGGCGAGAACTACAGCGGCCTCATCGCCTTCGACGCCCTCGACCGCGACGTGCGCCGCGTGCGCCTCGTGCTCAAGGAGTTCACCCTCAAGTTCGACGAGTTCGGCGTGCCCCTGGAGACGATCGACTGCCGCTTCGACTTCCGCCGGGAGATCGAGATGTGGGAGGTGGAAGAGGAAGAGACGCTGGTCAGCGCCGGCGGCCCGTCCTAGTCCCGTCCGTGCCCTCCGCGGCGACCCACCGCCGGCCGCCTGTCCCGCGGCCGGCCGAGCTGTTCCTGCTGGTCCTTCTCCTGTATCCGGTCTGCTCCCCCGCCGCCGGGCGCGGGGAGCGGGTCCTGGTGGTCCCCTTCGAGGACCACAGCGACTTCCGCGGCACCTGGGACCTGCGCCAGGGGATGCCCCGGCTGCTGGCGGAGCTGCTGCGCGGCAGCGGCGCCTTCGAGGTCCTGCCCTTCGACACCCTGGCCGCCCCTCCCGCCGGGGGGGAGGACGGCGCCTCGAGGCAGGACCGGGAGCTGGCCGCCGCCCGCGAGGCCGGGGCCGACCTGGTCCTCGGCGGCGACGTGCGGCGCTTCGCCATCAAGCGGTTCAACGTCGGCAGCCCCCTCGTGGGGGGGTACACCTCCTACCGCGTCGCCGTCGAGGTGGAGGCCCGCCTGAGGCGGGTCCTCACCGGGGCCCGCGACGGCGACGAGATCCGGGGGCGGTCCGAGGGGGACGACCAGGACCTGGGCCTGACCCTGCTCGGCAAGCCGACGCAGACGGAGGCCGCTCTCGAGCGCCTGAACGAGGTCGCCTTCGGCGCGCCGGAGTTCCGCGACACGATCGTCGGTTCAGCCACCCTCGACGCCCTCGGCCAGATCGCCGGCGAGCTGGCCGCCCGGGCCTCGGCCTCCACCCCGGTGGAGGGCAAGGTCCTCAGCCTCGAGAGCGGCGGCGGCTTCGTGAACCTCGGCCTCGCCGACCACGTCGAGGCCGGCCGCCGCCTCGCGGTGCACTCCCGGCGGGACACGCAGCGGGTGGGCACGGTGCAGATCGTCGAGGTTCTGGCGGCGCACCTGTCGAGATTCCGCGCCCTGGAGGGCGGGGAGGCCATCGGCGAGGGGGATCTCCTTCGGTCCCCGTCCCAGGACGATCCCGGAAGGGGAGACCACTGATGAGCACCGACGCCGGCGACCTCGAGCCTGCCTGGGCGCATCGCACGGACGACGTCGACACCAAGGTCGCGATCCTGCGGCGAGCGCTGCGCGCGGGCAACCACGAACTGGCACTGGGCGTGGCCGACTCCATCAAGGACACCGTCGCCAACGAGCGCATGATGCGGGCCGACCCGGGGCCCGCCGACCTGCCCGGCCACGGCTGGCAACGGACCGGGCGCCTGCCGGAGACCTGGTCCCGGTGGGCCGACGGCTGGGAGCTGTGGCAGAGCGTGCGGCTCAGCGAGCCCATCGGCCAGGCGCGGCAGGCCGAGCCCCTCGACCTCCTCGTCGGCATGCCCGCGGAGCGGGTAGCGTCACCGCAACGCGAGCTGCGGGTAGCGCGGCTCGAGGACGGCCGGCCCTGCGAAGTCCGCAGCCAGGTCTACGGCGAGGTCCGCCGGGGGCCGCACTGGTTCGCCCACCTGGTCTTCGAGGCCTGCGTCCCCGCCACCGGCGCGGCGGTGTTCCTGGTCTTCTGCGGCAACCCCGCCGCCGAGCTGCCCGACTACCCGAGCCGCCTGAGCATCCGGGGCGAGGGCGTGGGCCTCGAGATCGAGACCCCCCACTATGTCGCCACCCTCTCCCGGCAGATGGGCCAGCTGGAGTCTCTGACGCCCAAGTGGCACCTGGGCGGGCTGCGCCTGTCCACCCACGGAGACGGCCACGGCGAGCCACCCAACCTCGACTGGGCCCACGACTACACCACGGCCGGCGCCTTTCAGAAGATGCGGGTCACGAACTGGGCCGAGTGCCCCCACCACGAAGTGGTGCGCGGTCCCTTGTGCGCCATCGTGCGGCGCTTCGGCTTTCCCCACAGCCCGGTGCATCCCCTGTTCACCCCGAGTCGCCTGTTCATGGACCTGACCTACACCTTCTACGCCGGGGTCCCCTGGTTCCTGAAGGATGGCCGCATGGAGGCGGCGCGCGACTTCTGCGCCCACGTGGCCCGCGACGACGAGTGGTACTTCGGCGGCCGACCCTTCGACGCCTCCCTGTGGATGGACAGGGGAGGCCGCGTGCACGAGGGCCCGGTGCCGCCGGAGCAGATCGACCACGTCTGGGGGGCCGGCTTCTTCCATCGTCAGAGCCGGGACAGCATGTTCGTCATCTACCTGGACCACCATCTCGAGGGGTCGCCCGGCGCCGGACCGGAGGCGACGACGCCGGCGAAGCTCCATCAGCACCTCGACATCACCCTCGACCATGCCAGGCCGGGGCAGCCGCCACACGCGTCGGTCTGGTGCCGTCCCATGCTGCGCGACAGCGCCTGGCTGCAGACCGGATCGTCCCTCGTGCAGCGCAACGCCTACCTGCTGGCGCCCTATCCCCGGCAGGGCGGCGCCGCGGGGCTGGAAGCGCTTCGCCGGCGCCTGCTGTCGCCGCTGGTCGCCGAAGCCGGTGGTACCCCGCCGGCGGCTCCGGCCGGCGCGCCCTCCGAGGCCGGCCAACCCCTGGCTCGGGTCGGCGAGCGCCCCTCGGACCGGCCCCGGAAGAGCGCCCTCTGGGAGGCCATGGGGGAGGTTCGCGAGGACCAGTTCGGCAGGGTCGACGCAAGCCTGGTCGACATGGGCTACATCTACGATGTGCGCACCCGCGGCAACGATGTTCGCGTGGTGATGACGATGCCCCACCGGGGGCGGCCGAAGTTCGATTTCCTCGCCAGGCCGCTGCGGGCGCGGCTGGAACAGCTGCCCGGCGTCGGCTCGGTGGTTGTCGAACTCACCTGGGAGCCGGCCTGGACACCCAACCGCCTCACGGATGCGGGCCGCAGCCTGATGGGTCTGGCCGACGGCTGAGGCCGCGGCGGTGCGCTCGAAGTCCTCCCGGCCGGCGAAGCAGCCCGTGGGCGGCAGCCGGTGCCCGCGGGCGCGGGCACCCGCCCTTTCCACCGGCTGACGGACGAGAGACGCATCCTTCTCTGCCGGAGCGAATTACACTGGCAGCCGCGCACCCCCCGGCGCCTGGACCAGGGTCACCCGGGCGAGTATATTGGCGATCCACCGCCCTGCCCGCCGCAAAGCCAAGGTCGATTCCGTGTCCGGAGATCTCCTCCGCCGACTCTTCCACCTCACCCGCGCCCGCGTGGGATCCCCGCCGCCCCCGCCGCCGACCGGCGGTGATCCGGGGCCGGCCCGCCCGGCCCCGGCCTCGCGGGCACCCGATGACGAACTGGCCGGGTACTACGCCAATCTGGAGATTCCCCGCGGCTCGGACCTGGAGACGGTGCGGGCGGCCTGGAAGGGCATGATGCGGAAGTACCACCCCGACCT
>JAJDTN010000304.1 GCA_022827165.1 Candidatus Latescibacterota bacterium | reverse complement strand
ACGCAGATGATCGTCCTCGGGCTGCTCTCCAGGGTGGTCACGGCGGCCCCTTCGGCGGTGTTGCGGTTGTAGGCGGTGACCGCGAAGTAGTACTCCTGACCGTTGACCAGGGGACCTCCGCGCAGGGCGTCGTGAGTCATCCAGGCCCGGCGCCGGACGCCGAAATCGGACCCGACCTGCAGGGGCACCTCCAGGATGACGCCCGACTCGTCGTCGAGAGCGATGCCGAGAATGGAGGCGACCCCGTTCTCCAGGTCATAGGTGCCCAGGCGCGTCCCCTGGTCCAGGGGGGCCTCGGCCGATGGCAGCTGGTAGAGGTTGTACCCCTCGAAGAGGAACCCCGAACCGTCATCGCCCTCCGTCTGAACGATCGCCTCCGCGTTCCAGCTCCAGTCGAGCAGGACCCTCCCGTCAAGCTCGGAAACCCGCACGTCCGGTCCCGCCGGCGGCGAGGGCACCTCGAAGAAGTTGTTGTACGCGTCCTGCACGAACTGATCGCTGAACTTGAGCTTGGAGACGCTGCGCAGGCGGTCGGTGGAGATGCCGCCCAGCAGGGCCACCACCACCTCCTGCGTATCGCCCAAGGCCATCTGGAAGGGCCCCGTATTCAGCACGATGCGCCGGTCTCCCGAGGGCAGGGGGACGCCGTCGTTCCAGCCCTGGGCGGTGGTCGGATCGCCGTCGAGGGTGAAGAAGGTGGCCTCGCCCGTCAGGGGGTTGGTGTATGGCACCGGGTTGTCGATGTCGGGCTGCGGCTGATAGCCGCGCAAGAGGTTGTACCACTGTTGCGTGCCCACGTAGTCGCCCAGGTCCGGGTCGCTGATCGCCGAGCCTGCGGCGAAGTACACGAAGGAGGTCATCGGCAGGTTCTGGAACCCGGGGCGCAGTCCGAAGTTGAAGATCGCCCGCGCACTCCCGTCGAGGACGGGCTCGCCCTGCTCGTCGAGGACGGTGTCGCCGTTCTCGTCCTTGAGGAAGACCGGCACCACGGGACCCTGGAGGAAGTCGTAGCCCACGGCCGGCGGCGCCAGCCCGAAGCGGTCGTAGCTGTGATCGTGGTCCGTGGAGTTGTACACGTATCCCAGACTCAGATCGACGTCGGCCCCCGCGAAGTCGTCTCCGTAGTCGCCGAGGTCGGGGTCGGACCACTGGGCGAAGTACATGTCCTCGATGCGGGCCGTGTCCGGGGTGTCGGCGGTGCCCTTGTAGATGACGCTGTACTTCTTGAAGATCACGTCACCCAGGGCGTCGGTGCGGGCATACGCCCAGAACAGCATCTGCACCTCCACGCCGATGGGCTGGGAGCCGTAGAGGGACTGGGTGGCTCCCTCGTCGAGGTCGTTGACGACGAACCAGGCCACCTGGTCGGCCCCGGCCACCCCGGGTTCGTCCACGTCCGGGTCGTAGGAGCCGTCCCCGTCGTTGTCATAGAAGGGCGCCCCCTTCTCCCAGGGCCACTCGCGCCAGTCTCGCTCGTACTCGGCGCGCAATCCCTCGACGTGCTCGTCGGTCACCGCACCCAGGGCCACCCCCCGGATCTCCGAGGCGTCGAGACGCAGGTCCGCGGTCTGGTAGTCCCGGCGGATCCGGTAGATGCGCACCCCCGGGTCGTCCCGATCCTCGGCCTCGCCCCTGCTGATGATGCGGCCCGGAACGGTGCCGATCTCGTAGGTCTGGCCGCCGACGCGCAACTCCTGGGGATTGCCGTCCTTGACGATGCCTCCCCAGATCAGGCCGTCCTGGAAAATGACCGCCCCCGTGGATCGCGGGAAGGTCACACCCGAATTGTCATTCAGCGGATTGCGGCCCGACCAGCCGTCGCGCTTGAACCACATGGACATGTTGTTGACGTTGATCAGGGCCTGCTGGCCGGATATGGTCTCGTCCTGAGCGGCCTTGGCCGCCCCGTAGGCCAGGAGGCCGCGGCCCTCCACGGCACCGGTGGCACCCAGCAGGGCCCCGGCCGCAACGAAGGTGATGAGCTTCTTCACGGATCGCTCTCCCTTCCCTCTAGAGTCCCAGTTCGACGCCGAAGCGGATCTGGCGCGGATCGCCGAGAATGTCGCCGCCCTGGGTCGTCCAGTAGTGCTGCCGGTTGACCAGATTGATCGCCTCGTACAGCTGCCGGTAGGTCTGGCCGCCGCTGGCCTCGACGATCTGGCTGCTCAGGTCCGGGTTGGTGAGGAAGCCGTCGTCCTCGGCATTGCCGGTGCGGCCATACACGTTGATCACGTTCCTGCGGTTGAAGAGGTTGTACACGTACAGGTAGAGGTTGGTATCGACGCCGAAGAGATCGACTCCCTTGTCGACCTTGAGGTCGACCTCGTAGGTCCAGGGGGTCGAGGAGACGTTGATGCTCTCGACGGGCTTGCGGGAACGGGGATCGTCGCCGGCGAGGATTCCGCCCTCCTCGGGACCGCGCTGGCCGATGGACCCGGTGAAGAGGGTGAAGTTGTGGCCGCTGCTGAACTTCATCAGCAGATTGGCCCCCAGGTTCTCCAGGAGGGTGCCGCCGTCGTTGTCGGCGAAGCGGTAGTCGAGGAAGATGTTGCCCCGGTGCGTCTCGTTGAAGTCCAGGGGCGAGATGATCGTCGGCAGGTTGGTGTTGTTCTCCACCCCGGAGACGGCCGAGTTGATCGACGATCCGGTGCCTCGAGCGTCGGACAAGGTGTAGTTCAACTCGGTGCGCAGGCGGTTCACGCGGCGCAGCTTGAAGACGAACTCGAGACCCTTGGTGGTGGCGAAGTCCCCATTCTGCAGGAAGTTGTAGGCGCTGGCGTTTTCCGCGGCAGCCGAGATGTCCTGCCGCTGCAGGTGCAGCTGCCCCTTCACGTCGCGGTAGAAGCCGGTGAGGTCGAAGGAGGCGGATGCGGTGAACTGGCGCTCGAATCCGATCTCGTACTGGGTGGTGCGCACCGGCTCGATGTCCAGGGCCGTGGGCACGGAGATGAAGTTCTGCCCCCCCAGCTCCAGGGCCAGCCGGGCTCCGCCGGCGAACATGGAGCGCATGGCCGGCATCTGCGTGAAGCGGCCGTACTGGACGTGGAAGACGGTCACGTCCGACACGGGGAAGGAGAACCCGAGCCTCGGAGTCAGCTCGCTGAAGGTGCGCGTCTTCGTCATCGAGTCGAGATCGATCGTGTAGAGCGTGTCGTCGCGCTTTGGAGCCTGCGGGTCCTTGAAGCGGTAGCTGTCCACGTCGTAGTAGTCCCACCGCAGGCCGGCGTTCACGATGAGATCCCCGTACTCGATCTTGTCCTGGAGGAAGGCCGAGGCCAGCACCGGATGGCGCGGAGCCTCCAGGCCGCTGCCCTGGTCCGGGCGCCCGAAGGCGTCGTAACCGAAGTAGTCGGCCCGGCTCGTATTTCGGACGAGAGCGGCGAAGTCCTTCAGGCTGCCCTCGCCGTCGGGCAGGGTCTCGGCCTTGGCGATCATGGCGTCCAGCAGCTCGCCGGCGGCGACCGTCCCGTCGTAGTACTGGTCGTAGACCTTGTCCAGCTCCGGGTAGGTGTTCTCGATGGCGAGGCGGAGGCCGCCCGTGCTGACGCCGTAGCGCCGAGAGGTCCAGCGCTGATAGTCGAAGCCGATCTTGTACTCGTGGTCGTCGGTCTGGCGCGTCAGGCTGCCGCTGACTCCGTAGTAGCTCTCCTCCGCCTTGCCGTAGCCGGCGGCCAGGTCGCCCCGCCGGGCGAAGGGGAAGCCGTTGAGATCATACGACCGCAGGGAGATCCCCTGGGCCGAATAAGGGATGAAATCGGGATTGATCCCGGCCACGGCGAGGCTGTCGTTGTAGAGCAGGTAGGCGTCTCCGAAGTCCGGGTCGAAGCCCCTGCGGTCCTGGCCGTAGAGACTGACGTTCACCTCGTAGAACGTCCGGGGACCGAGGAAGTGGGTGGCCTTGAGATTGTGCAGGCTCGACGTCTGCTCGTACTCGGACAGGCGCGCCGTGTTGAGCATGTTGTACACGGGGGCGCCGTTGTTCTCCCCTTCCGAGGCGGAGTAGAGGCTGGTGAGGCGCAGCTGGAAGGGATGCAGGTCGGCCACCAGGGTGCCGTTGACGCTGAGGAGCTCCGAGCGGGTGTGATCGATATTGCCCGGCTGCAGCCGCAGGTCCACCGAGTCGGGGATGGCGTTGCCATCGTCGTCCCGGCTCCAGTGGATCCGTCCGCCGCGGTCTCCCGTGTCGGCCAGGTCGTTGAACTCGAAGCCCTCCCAGTAGGTGGGGACCGAATCCTGGATCCGGCGCTGGCCGGCCAGGAAAGCGCGGACCCTGTTGCCGGCCACCGGGCCGCTCAGGGTGAGGACCTGGTTGGAGTAGCCGTAGGAGTAGGTTCCGAAGCGTTCATTGTACTTGGAGGTGAAGCCATCCGTCTCGGTCAGCAGACCGACCTCCCAGTCGGGCGCGCCGGTACGCAGTTCCTGCAGGATGATGCCGGCATTGGCACCGCCGTACTCGGCGTTGAACCCCCCGGCCTGGAGCTGGATCTCCTGCAGGGCCTCGTCGATGACGGCCACCGCCCTGCCTCCGGAGACCGGGTTGCGCGCGGCGGCCCCGTCGACGAAAAAGCCGACCTCGTCGGAGCGAGAGCCGCGGATGTGCAGGGCACCCTCGTCTATCACCACCCCGGGCTGCAGATTGATCACCGAGCCCAGCCCCCGGCCCGGCAGGATCTCGATGTCCTCCGCCTCGACGATGCGCACCGCGTTGGTGGCGTTCTTGTCGATGATGGGGCGCTCCGCCTGGATCACCACCTCCTCGACCTCGA
This sequence comes from Candidatus Latescibacterota bacterium, assembly GCA_022827165.1. The sequence continues at coordinate 295 of JAJDTN010000304.1, read as the reverse complement.
TCGCTTCGCTGCCGAGAACGAACTCGAGATCGGTGGTGAGGTCGGCGGAGACTCGCACCCCCTCCATGGTGACGGGCCGGTACCCGACGTAGGTGACTCTGAGGGTATAGAGGCCGGGGGAGACGTTGAGGAGGAAGAAGCGCCCCTCGGAGTCGGTGGAGGCGGAGGCTTCTGTCTCCACCAGGAGGACGTTGGCATCGGGCAGGGCGTACCCGGTCACGGCATCGCTCACCGTCCCGGTGATTTTCCCTCCGGCGGCATTCGCCGGGTCAGCTCCGAAAAGGGCGGCGCAGGC
>JAJDTN010000274.1 GCA_022827165.1 Candidatus Latescibacterota bacterium | reverse complement strand
CCCGGTAGGCGCCCTGGTTGATGTACCCGTAGCAGCTCTTGTCGGCCTTCTGCCCCCGGTAGAACCGCACCAGGGTGTCGGTCCTCTCGTCGAGGCTCATGCCGCAGGGCAGGAGCTGCTCCCCTTCCACGGTCGTATCGAAGGCCGCCTTGGCCTCCACGTCCTCCCAGGTGGCGCCGTTGTCCTCCGACCGGCGCACCCAGGTGCCGTCGTAGCAGGCGTCGAGGGTGGTGCGGCCGTCGTCGTGGGTCACCCAGTGGAGCATCTCGGTGGTGACCATCTCCAGGAGCGCCGTGCCCCCGGCGCCGGCGTAGGTCTGCCCCCCGGCGTAGAAGGCGTGGCGGCCATCGTGGGCGATGTGGGTCTGGCGGGTGACGTTTGCGCCCACCCGTTCGTGGTTGGACATGTGGTCCTCCGGTGAGGTTCGAGGAGGCGCGGATCGGCGCCGGGGAATCGAAGCTCAAGCTATACTATATCGCCAGGACTGAGGGGAGCCGCGACCAAGGGCCGGGGCCCGGAACCCGGAGAAGGGATTGTCCTCATGCTCGATGTCGAGATCCTCGGTTCCTCCGAAGTCGACAGGGCGGCTGCCGTCTTCCACCGGGACGGGTTCGTCCCCATCTCGGATGCGCTCAGCCCCGGACAGCTCGAGTTCGCCCGGGCGGGCGCCTCCCGCGTCATCGCGCGGCAGATGGCGGAGGTCCCCCTCGAGAGCGCCAACCGGGGCCATGCCCGCTACTCCTTCGGGCCGCAGCTGCACCACCCGGAATGGGTGCAGCTCATCGACCTGCCGGCCATCCTTCCGATCGTGGAGGCGATCTGGAGGAGTCCCGACTTCATCTGTTCCGGCGGCGGCGGCGACTACTCGGCTCCCGGCGCGAAGGAGCAGCACCTGCACGCCGATATCCGGGATCTCCTCGACGATCCGCTGGGGCAGGTGACGCTCCACGACGTGCCGACGCCGTACATCGTCGTGAACTTCCTGATGGTCGAGTTCAAGAGGGTCAACGGCGCCATCCGCTTCGTGCCGGGAACCCACCGCACCCGCCAGCCGGTGCCGGCGATGGAGGAAGAGCCGGCGCGCATGAAGGAGTCGATCCTCTGTGCCCCCGCCGGAACGGCGGTCATCCGGGACGTGCGATGCTGGCACGGGGGCACGGCCAATCAATCCGACGAGATCCGGCCGATGACCAGCGTCGGGTACCTGGCGCCGTGGTTCCGCCTGCCCGATCTGAGTCCGTCGCTGCCGCGAGAGCTCTACGAGACCCTGTCCCCGCGCGGCAGGGAGCTGGCCCGCTTCATCGTGCAGCCGGACTGATCTCGCCCCCGGGGTGAGCCACTCCAGATCGGACCGGGCCGGGCTGATCCACTCCCGGGGATCGCCTATCCCCGGGCCAGCACGCAGTACCGGTAGAGCTTGAGCGTCTCCCGCCAGTCCTCCGGGTAGGCGGCCACCATGGCGCCCAGTCCGTACTCCTCACCCAGGTCGGCGAAGGTCCCGGACTCGGCCACCGTGAGGGGCGTCTGGTTCTCGAAGACGCCGAGGTCGGGGAACCCGGTGGGGAAGGAGGCGCCCATCGCCTTCTCCACGCCCTCGAGTCTCCGGCGGTCCGCCTCGGTCTCGAAGTCGCGGCTCTGCAGGTCGACGGCGAAGTAGTCGAAGGCGATGCGGAAGGAGGAGACGGCGCCGGCGAGGCGGTTGAGGAAGGGCATGATCGTCTCGGGAGGCAGGTACATGGTGTTGCCTTCCCAGACGATCAGGGTCGGGGCCGCGGGATCGAAGCCGGCGCCGGCCAGTCCCCCGGGGACGTCGGCCTCGAGATAGTTGCCGGGCAGCGACGGCGGCGGCTGGATGCCGTGGCGGCCGAGGACGGCGCCCTTGAAGTCGAGGACGGCCTGCTGGTCGACCTCGAAGAACGCGGCGCCGGTGCCGCCGTAGAGGTGGGCGCGCATGTCGAAGCCGCCCCCGAGGAGGACGACCTGGCGGGCCCCCGCCTCGAGGCCGCTCTCGATGAAGCCGTTGAAGAAACGTGTGCGGAAGCGGACCATGTTGGTGGAGGGGGGAAAGGCGGCGTCCAGCTGCCGGGCGGCGGCCAGGGCCGGCTCGTTGGAGAACCACTCCGCGTACGGGTCGCTGAAGAGGGGCCGGGACTGCCCGGACTCCATCGACCGGATGGAGGCGATGACGAATGCGGTGGCGCCGATTTCGTTGATGTCGCTCATGGTCTGTCCTTCGCTGGTGTAGAGACGGAGGATGGTGCCGCCGGCGGGCGGATGCCCCCCCGGGCTGGGGCGAGGCCTCGGGCTCAGCCGTAGGCGAAGAGCGGCGGGAAGATAAAGGCGACGATACCCGCCCAGACAGCATAGACCGGCAGGTAGGCGGTCTGCCAGCGCTCCAGGGCGGCGAAGGACCCGCGGCCTCGCAGGAACCGCGCGTAGAGCCAGGCGGACCCGGCGAGGTTGACGAGCAGCACGAGGTTCTCGCCGAGGGCCGCCGCCTTGTTGGCGCTGAAGCCGAACTCGGAGATGCGCGCCCCGATCGCCGCCAGGGCGACCGCGTCCGCCGCGAGGGCGGCCAGCAGCAGCAGCAGCTGAAGCCGGTCGAAGAGGCCGGGAGGCGCTCCGGAATCGCGCGACGAGACCCCGTAGAGCAGCAGGCCGAGGACCAGCGCCAGCAGCAGGTCGAAGCCGATCAGTACTTCCCGCGCCTCGACGAGGCCGCTGCCGGTCCAGGCCATCGCTCCGAGGAAGGCGAGCAGGACCGCGGCGAAGAGCGGTGTGAAGATGCGCGTCAGCAGCGGAGCGATGTGGCCGCCGACCTCCTGCCTGACCTCCGCCAGCCAGGCGGCGACGACGACAGCCCCCAGGGCCGCGCTCGGCAGCAGCAGCGGTCCCCACCTCTCCACGTCGATACCGATGGCGGCGAACATCATCCCCGTGACCCCGGTCAGGACGCCGCCGCCGAGGGCGATGAGCACGTAGAGGATGAACAGCTCGCCCGAGAACCGCACGAACTCCATGCGCCGGCGGGAGGAGGCCCAGCCCCCGCCGGCGTGGGCGACCCCGACCACCAGCCACAGGGCGATGGGCAGGTGCAGGGCCGTGAGCGCCTCGGTGGAGCCGCCCGGCGAGAAGGGGTAGAGGTTGGCGAGGAGAGCGGCCGCGGCGAAGGGCAGGGCCAGCCTGAGGACCGCTCCCGCATCCAGCCCGCGGCTCCAGACGAAGTACGCGGTCAGCAGCGGCAGGCAGAACAGGCTGAGGTTGCGGGCGTGGAAGCTCTCGCAACCCTCGAACATGCGGCAGCCGAACAGCTCGGGGACCTTCACCGCGGCGGCGGAGGCCGCGGCGAGGCCGAGGACGATGAGGATCTCGCGTTTCGAGGTCCGGGACTCCCCGGCCGCGGGGCGGGCGACGAGCTGCTTCCACAGGCCGCCCGCGTCGGCCGGCGCGAACCGCCCCGACTCCGGGTCGAGGCGGCCGATCCGCCGGACCGCCACCAGGAAGGCTTCGTCGGTGTCGAGGCCGGCCTGCTCCAGGGAGGACACCTCTTCCCGGAGGCGGCGCTCGTGCTCCTCCAGCTCGGAGGCGGGGATACCTGCCCCCACGCGGGCGCGCCACTCGTCGATCCGCCCTTCGATGCTGTCCCCGTCCGCGGGGTCCTCGATCGTCACTGGGGCCAGTGGCGCAGGATGCGCTCCCTCTCTCCGAGTGGGTGCTCTCGTCGCGGAGGATGTCCTCGCCGAACACCGCTGCCTCCCGGGCCGGCCGCATATAACATAGGGACGGAGGATTCCGGGGGGTCCGTTCCCTCGGCCACAGTGACGTCCTTCACCCACGAGAGGCACCATGACTTCCGAAGACCGGATAGAGCGGATGGAGGCGCGCATCCGGGAGGCGGCCGACCTCGCCGCCGGCTTCGCCCGCGATCCGCACCGGCCGGCCTGGCACTTCACACCGCCGGCGGCCTGGATGAACGACATCAACGGGGCCCTCTACTGGAAGGGGCGCTACCACATCTTCTACCAGCTCAACCCCGAGGGCGCCTACTGGAACCGGATCCAGTGGGGCCACGCGTCGAGCGCCGACCTCGTGCACTGGGTCCACCATCCGGTGGCGCTGACGCCGCAAGCGGACGGCCCGGACCGCATCGGCTGCTTCAGCGGCGGCGCCCTGGTCGATGCGGAAGGGGTGCCGACGCTGATCTACTACGGCAACCCCGGCGGCCTGTGTCTCGCCCGCAGCCGCGACGATCTGCTGATCGAGTGGACCAGGGACCCGGACAATCCGGTGATCCCCCAGCCGGCCGAAGGCAGCGCCGACTTCGGACGCTACACCATCCACGACCCCTGCGGCTGGCGCGAGGGCGGCCTCTACTACGCCGCGGTCAACAAGCGCGACCCTGAAGGCCAGGGGGACGCGGCGTACCTCTTCCGGTCCGGGGACCTGCGGAGCTGGGAGTTCGCCGGCCAGCTCTACGAGTCGCGGCGGGAGTGGACGGAAGGGGGTGAGGACTGCGCCGTGCCGGACTTCTTCCCCCTCGGCGACCGGCACATGCTGGTCTTCTGCAGCCACCTGCAGGGAACCCAGTACTACATCGGCCGGCTCCGGGGGGAGCGGTTCCTGCCGGACGTCCACGGACGCATGAGCTGGGAA
>JAJDTN010000113.1 GCA_022827165.1 Candidatus Latescibacterota bacterium | reverse complement strand
GACGGCGGCCGTCGCGATCCGGCATGGGCGACCGACGGAAGTGGGCGCGCACGATGTCGAAGAGAGAGCTCAGACGTACCGGGTTCTCGGTGCTCGTGGCCACCTGGAAGACCTCCACGGCCTCGGGCCGAGCCCGCACCGCGGCGGCGATCGCGGCGTTGACCACCCGGTCCACCGGGATCACGTCGAGGACGATCTCCGGTCGCGCCGGGAAGTCGGGCACGAGTCCCCGGCCGTAGGCGACCAGCAGCGGGTCCATCACCTTCAGGCCCGTGATCCAGCCGGGTTCCGGATCGGCGAGGCTGCTCTCGATGATGCTCGGACGGACGACGACGACCGGCACCTCCCCGCGCCGCAGGCTGAGCATCTGCTCACCCATGGCCTTGGTATAGGTGTAGACGTCGTTCCACCCGTGCTCGCGGGCGCGGCGCATCCCCTCGACCACCAGCTCTCCCCGCACCCAGCGGTCCCGGCGGTCCTCGACGAGCTGTTCCAGCCGGGCGGGCGTCAGCTTGCGGCTGCGGGACTTCCCGTACTCGCGGACCACCTCGCGCTTCAGCCGCCTCGTGAACTCCTCCTCCGCGGCTTCCTCCCGGAGGCGCCGGCAGGCGGCGCGGCAGTCCGCCACCTCGCTCACCGGATCGAAGCCGGGTCCGCCGCCGTCGATGACCTGGCGCATGTCGCGGTCGACGGGCAGGGGCTCGTCGGGGATCGTCCCCTGGCGCCGGCCGTTGACGTAGGCGGTGGAGACGTGCACGAAGTCGACGTTCCGCCTCGAGGCCCGGGCGAGCTCCATCAGCGCCATCGGACCTCCGACATTGGCCTGGAGCGCCACGTCCAGGGGTTCGTCGAAGACGACGGTGGCGGCGCTGTTGAAGATCGTGTCGACCTCCGCCGTGAGGCGCTGCCGGTCCTCGGAGGACAGCCCGAGGTCGGGCTGGCGCTCGTCGATGGCCACGGGGACGACCTTCTCGCGCAGGCGTTCCCAGCGGCCGGGGTCGGCCCCGGCGACCCACTGGAAGAGGGCGGTGTTGTAGAGATCCTGGAGCCGCTCGGAGGGCGCGATCTCGCGGCCGTCGGGCCGGCGGCGGGGCCGGATCAGCAGGTAGACGCGGCGGACCTCATCCCCGAGATCGCGCAGGATCTTGGCCAGCAGGGCCTGGCCGACGAACCCGGTGCCGCCGGTGATCAACAGACTTCGGTCCGTGTAGTACTCGCGGATCATGCGACGTGGAGGGCCGTGGGACGGGAGGGGAAGGAGGACGTAACTCTCCGTCGAATCTGTATGTTATGTATACGGTTGCGGCCGAACAAGGAGACCGGCGCGGCGTCAGGCGGGCGGCGGGGACCGGCCCTCTGCCCCCTCGCCGCGGTCCTCGTCCTCGGCTCGCCGGCGCGGCTCCTGGCGGGTGATGTAGGGATGCCGCACCCGTCGGCGCAGTGCCTCTCGATCCGGCTCGGGACGGCCCGAGGCGTCAGAACTGCAAGGTCCATCCTTCATGAGACCAAGTGTACGCCGTGTGTCCGGAGGCTGAAATGACCGACCCGGACCGAAGGTGCCAAGCCTGGACCCTGATCGCGAATCCGGCGGCGGGCGGGGGACGGGGCGCCCGGGTGGCCGAGCGCGGCCGGCGCCGCCTGCTCCAGGCCGGCATGGAGGTCTCCCTCGACTGGACGAGCCGGCGGGGACAGGCCCGGGAGCTGGCCGCCGCCGCCCGGGACCGCGGCTCCGCCGTGGTCGTCGTCTGCGGCGGCGACGGCACCGTGGCGGAGGTGCTGCCGGTGCTGGCGGGCGGCGAAACGAGCCTCGGACTCCTGCCCGCGGGGACCTGCAACGACCTGGCCCGCGCCCTGGGGATCGGCATCTCCGAAGACCCGGCCATACGGGTACTGCTCGAAGGGCAGCCCCGGCCGATCGATCTGGGCCGCTGCGGCGATCGGCCCTTCGCCACGGTGGCCTCCTTCGGCTTCGACGCGGAGGTCGGCGAGGAGATGGCCGAAGGCCGTTCGCCCCTCCCCGGAACGGCCGGATACCTGTACACCGCTCTCCGGCGTCTGCGGGGATACCGGCCGGCCCCGGTGTGTCTCCGGGGCGAGTTCGGCGAGCGCGAGCAGGAGGTCTTTCTCCTGGCCATGGGCAACACCCCGTCCTACGGAGGCGGCCTGCGCATCTGCCCGGAAGCCGACCCGACGGACGGACGGCTCGATCTCTGCCTGGTGGACGGCAGCATCTCCACCCGCGAGGTGCTCGCCCTGGTTCCCAGGATCTTCCGCGGCGGGCACGTGGGCTCTGCCGCGGTGCAGATGCTGCGCTCCTCCTGGGTGGAGATCGAGGCCCTCGACGGCAGTCCCATGGCCCTGCGCGCCGACGGCGAGCGTCTGTGCGAGACCCCGGCCGTTGTGCGCGCCGAGCCCCACGCCCTCAGGGTGATCCACCCCGGCCCTGCCTAGGGCAGGGCACCGCCGGCGAGGGCCGGGAACCACGCCGACGGTGGCGGATCCGCGGCCGATTCCGCATATTGGCGGGTGCCGCTGCCCCCCACTGGCGGACTCCTCCCTGACCCATCCCGCACCCCCCGGACCGCATGGCCACCAGGGCACAGAGAGTCCGTCTCGCCCTCTTCCTCGCCTTCTCCATCAGCGTTCTGGCCGGCTTCCTGCTCGTGGTGGCCGGGTCCCAGTTGCTGCTGAAGCGGGTGACCTACTACATCGAGTTCGACGAGTCCGTCGGCGGTCTCTCGGCCGGTGATCCCGTCAAGTACCAGGGCATCACCGTCGGGCGCGTGGAGGACACGCGGGTCTCGCCCGACGAGATCGGCGTCGTCCTCGTCGAGATCTCCCTGGAGGCCAGCAAGGTTCCCAACCTGATCCGCACCGACACGCAGGCCCGGCTCTACAGCCAGGGCTTTGTCGGCCTGAAGTACATCGAGCTGAGCTCCGGGTCGCCCGACGCGCCGCTCCTCGAGCCGGGTGAGGTGCTGCCGGCGCGGGCGACCTTCCTGTCGAACATGGAGGAACGGGCCGAGGTGCTCATGGTGCGCATCGAGGACCTGCTGACCAATCTCACGGCGATGACGGCGGAGCGGAACCAGCGCCGCCTGGGCCGGATGATCGAGGCCGGCTCGGAACTGATGGAGAACACCAACGCCCTGATCACGGACAGCAGGGGCGACCTGGGAGAGACGGTCGCCAACCTGGCCCTGGTCACCGAAAACCTCGCGGCCACCACCGCCTCCATGAACGCCGCCATGGACTCGATCCGGGCCCTCACCTCGGCCGAGGAGACGAGGGCCGCCCTTGTCGATCTCAGGCTGTCGATCCGCGTCCTCCGCGAGCACCTCGAGGGCCCCGTGCCCGAGCTGCTGGCCAGCCTGCACCAGATGACGGGGACGATCGACGCCACCGTCACCCACGTCGACCGGACGGTACTGCAGAGCCGCAAGAACATCCTCGACGCCATGCAGAGCCTGGAGGAGACGCTGCTCAACGTGCGCCAGGCCACCGAGCTGATCCGCGAGAACCCCGCCGTGCTCCTTCGTGGAAGGACGGACCCATGACCCTCCGTTCAAGCTGCGGACGGGGCGCCGCGGTCCTGCTGGCCCTGCTGGCGGCCGGCGGCTGCTCGAGTCTCTTCGCGGGCAAGGCCGAGATCCCCGAGCGCCGCAAGTTCATCATCGAGGGCCAGCCCCTGCCCCTGAAACTGCCGTTCTCGGAACGCCCCTACGAGATGAAGGTCCAGATCGAGCGCTTCGCCATCTCCAAGTTCTACGAGCGCGATCAGATCATCTACCGGCTGTCACCCGAGGAGATCCGCGACGACCGCTACAACCTCTGGGCCGTGCGGCCGAGCGAGATGATCACCAATGCCGTCGCCGGCTACCTCCGTGGGGCGGGCCTGTTCACCGACTTCCGCCCGGACTTCCTCGACGTCGCCCCGGAGTTCACCCTCACCGGGACGATCGACGCCATCGAGCGCTTCGATTCGGGAGACCGCTGGTGGGCGCGGCTCGACGGCTCCCTGAAACTCGTGGACGGCGAAGGCCGGATCTTCTGGCAGCACCGGTTCGCACCGAACGAGATGGAGGTCTTCGAACGGGACATGGTCTTCACCGTGCAGGGCATGAACCAGATCCTGCTCCAGAACATGATCGAGGCCATCCGCTCTCTCGACCGGGCCCTGCTGATCCGCAAGGCCAGCGCCGAGGGCCGCGACCTGACGGGGCTGCTGGAGGAGGAGGGCGGGAACGGGGTCGCCGTGATGACCGAGGACGAGACGGAGGAGGTCCCGCGCGAGACCGAGGACTACATCGTGGTGCCGGGGAAGCTGGCGCCGCAGGGGGACCGATGATGCGCACCCCGCTGGCCTGTGCCTTCCTCCTCGCCGTGACCATGGCCGCCGCGGCCGACGAGAGCACCTGGTCGGCCGCCTCCCCCCACGCCCAGTTGTCTCGCGACCCGGCCCTGCTGCCCAAGGGCAAGGGGATGCTGTTCATCCCCACCATGACCCTGCCCATCGGCAACGAGCCCAAGGTCCAGGTCTTCCGGGACGGCCGCGAGGTCCGGTTCGCCTCCCCGGGCCGCGGCCTGGCCCTCGACCCCGGGATCTACCAGGTCCGGTTCGGCTCCGGGAACCTCGCTCAGCTGATCCGCAAGGACGTGCCCATCTTCGAGGACGAGACGACGCTGCTGAAGCCGACCTGGTCGGCCCTGGTGATCGACGTCATCGATCAGACACGGACCTCGGTGAACGAGAGCTACGAGCTCTTCGACGAGAGCGGCGAGAGCTACGGGCCCGGTTTCGGCATCGAGGAGGAGCGGGGAGAGCGGGTACGCACCTGGATCCTGAGGCCCGGGGTGTACAGCGTCGTGCGCCTCGGCGACTCCTTCGCCACCATCGACAAGTTCAGCGTGCAGCTGCTGCCGGGGGTCGTGACCCAGCGCAGCCTGGTCTACGACAGCGAGGCCGGTGAGTTCACCTCCTTCTACCAGCGGCCGCTGCTGCACACCCTGACTCCGCGCGAGACCTCCGCCGTCCTCTCCCAGACCGAGCTCTCCGGCTCCGTCCGCGTCAACACCTCCCAGAAGACGGCCGGCGACAATCTGACGAGCGCGAACCTCGCTCTCCAGCTCTTCAACCACACGCGCTACAACACCGACCGCCACTTCGCCAGCATCCGCGTCCTCATCGAGCAGGGCGACAGCTGGCAGGAAGGCCAGGAGCTGCAGAAGGGGATCGACCGCGCCGAGACCCGCGCCACCTACATATACCGGCTGTCGCCCCGCATCGGCCCGTACCTTCGCGGCGTGATCCACTCCAGCGTCTTCCCCTCGGAGACGCGCTTCCCGATGCCGCGCGACCTGATCCGCAACACGACCAGCGGCCGCATCGACACCCTCAGGCAGGTCACGCGGTTCACCACGGCACCCTCGTTCTCGCCGATCACCTTCCGCGAAGGCCTCGGCATCAACTCCCGGGTGTTCCGGTTCTTCGCCCTGAACACCGACCTGCGCCTGGGCATCGGGGCGCTTCAGGAGGTGTACAAGGACTTCTTCGACGTCCGCACCGACTCGGTGGCCACGAGGGTTACCGAGCTCAAGTCGTCCTCCACCTCCGGCGTCGAGGCTCTCGTGATCCTCGACGCCCGCCTGTCGAGGCTGGTCAGCCTCGACTCGGAGTTCGACATCCTCATGAGCTCGCCTGACTCGCAGGAGTGGTTCTTCACCTGGGAGAACCGCCTGCGCATCGCCCTGACGAGCTTCGTCAACCTCGA
>JAJDTN010000242.1 GCA_022827165.1 Candidatus Latescibacterota bacterium | reverse complement strand
TCGAGCAACTGGCGGATGGGCCGATGTCGAAGAGGGAACTGTCGAGCAGTCTGGGACAGAAGAAGATCTCCGGTCAGCTCAACAAAGTGATCCGGACGCTTGTTGGTGACGGGAGAGTCGCATACACAATTCCCGACAAGCCCCGGAGCCGGCTCCAGCAGTACCGGCTCACGGACAAGGGGCGGGCTTTCGTCGACCACTGTCGCCAACGGGAAGTCCGCACCCCGACGGCAGATCGTGGGCAGTGAGATGAAATCCTCGGAGCTGCTCGAACTGATAGCAGGCGGTGAGAACTCCGGAGTGGAGTTCAAGCGGGATGATCTGCGTGCGGAGCAACTGGCGCGGCTCTTCGCCGCCGGTGGGTTGATCCACACGGAGCTGCTGCCCGTTTCCGGCAGCGCCCTGTGCGACCTGAGCCGGGAGAGGCTGACGGACTACCTCACCGCCATCGTCGGCGACCGGGAAGCGCCGGAGACCGACGAAGAGTGGACCGAGCGACTCTGCGCCCTGGGATTCATGGTCGAGCGGGAGGACGGACCGCCTGCCTGCACGATCGCCGGACTGATCCTGTTCGGCTACCGGCCGCGCCGTCTCCTGCGACATGGCGGCATCCGCTGGATGTGCTTCGAAGGGCGGGAGAAGAGCTACGATGCCCTTGACGACCAGGTGATCGAAGGGCCGCTCGTCGATCTCTAGCAGGTACTGTCCGGAGGCCGTGAGCTGGTGGAGAAGGGGCTGATCGAACGCCTTGCCGATGCGATGCGGCCCTTCGTCTCCGAGGAGGCGGGAGAGGTGGAGGAGTCCATGCGCCGGGAGCGCCGCTGGCACTATCCGCTGGAGGCCCTGCGCGAAGGGGTCGTCAACGCCCTGACCCACCGGGACTGGACGCGGTACGAGGAGATCGAGGTGGCCCGTTACTCGGACCGGATCGAGATCCTCAGCCCCGGTGCGCTGCAGAACGGCATGACCGTCGAGAAGATGGTCGCCGGCCAGCGGGTGCCCCGCAATCTGCTCATCTCCGAGACGCTGCGGGACTACAGCTATTCCGATGCGCGGGGCATGGGGGTGAGGAACAAGATCATTCCGTTGATGCAGGCCTAGGACGGCGTCGCCCCGGAGTTCGAGGCGACGGAGGACTACCTGCGGCTGACGCTGCGGTGGAGAGGTACATAGTAGCAGAGGACTTCGAGCCGGAACGGTTGGCGCATGCGGGATTGGGTAACTGAGGAATAGGGGCGAAGATGGCGGTCAAGCAGCGAGGGGCATGGGGGCTCGACGACTACCTTCAAGAGGCGCAAGGATTCATCGAATCTGGCAGGCTCGATTCACAGGAGATGGCCTACAAGCTTGAGGCGATGGAGAGCCTGCGCAAGGCCCGTGCTGCGGTACTCGCGGGCGATCCCGCATGGCCCTCCCTCGTGAGGAAGGGCCTCGACAACAACCTTACCCACTTCCGTCAGAAGAGGTTCTTTTCCGATTGGTTGGAATCCCAGCCGGAGGGAGTGCTGATAGCCTTGCGAGCGCTCTGGGCAGAGGGTAGCACACCCCCCGAGGAGCGCATTCGGGCCTTCTTGGCACAAGCGCCCCAGCACCACGACTTCCGTGGCGCTGGGACTCGGCTGAGGCCGATCTCAGTGTTGCTCATGGCCCTGGGTCCTGGCTATCCGCCATTCAAGGTGAAGGAGTTCATTGGAGCGTACGACTTGTTGGCTATCCTCGCCCTCCAAGAGGTGCGGATGAAGGGGAGCAATATGCGCATGCCCTGGGGTTTCTTGATCAACTTGTCGAGCGAAATCCGCAGAGGCCGCACAATCGACTTGAAGGGCAGTCCATCGTCTGGATGCTTCAAGGACCGAGGGGCAAGATTCAAAGACGGATTGATGGAGCAGCGGAGCCGGAGCTAGGCGTTGCCAAAGAGGAGCACTCCGTAGCGTCCCTGGAGGCTCTGTCGACACAGCTCCTGCTCGACTTGAACTTCCTTCAGGACACCAAGAATCTCCTCGACGACAAGGGTCAGGTCATCTTCCAGGGACCGCCTGGCACCGGAAAGACCTACGCCGCCCGGCAGCTGGCGGCGTGCCTGGCCGGATCGGCCGAGAGGGTGCGGCTCGTCCAGTTCCACCCTTCGTACGCCTACGAGGACTTCGTCCAGGGCTACCGTCCCACCTTGGTGGAGGGGCGTCCCGGTTTCGAGTTGAGGAACGGCCCCCTCCTGGACATGGCGGAATCAGCCCGGCGGGAGCCGGACGCAAGGCACTTCCTCGTCATCGACGAGATCAACCGCGGCAACCTCGCCAAGGTCTTCGGCGAGCTCTACTTCCTGCTGGAGTACCGCGACGAGGGGATGCGCCTCCAATACTCGGACAAGCCCTTCTCCCTGCCTTCGAATCTGTTTTTCATCGGCACCATGAACACTGCCGATCGTTCGATTGCGCTCGTGGATCTCGCCCTGCGGCGGCGGTTCCACTTCGTGGAGTTCCACCCCGACGAGGCGCCCGTCAAGGGGTTGCTCAGGCGCTGGCTCAGCCAACAGGCCCCCGGGATGGAGTGGGTAGCGGATCTCGTCGACCGCGCCAACGAGAAGCTGCAGGACCGGCAGGGGGCGATCGGCCCGAGCTGCTTCATGCGAAGCGGGCTTGATGACGAGATGGTTGACCTGGTCTGGAAGCACAACATCCGACCCTACATCGAGGAGCAGCTGTACGGGCAGCAGGACCGCCTCGACGAGTTCGACCTCGACAAGCTGCGGCGCGAAGTCGAGGGTGCAGCCCCGCAGGACGGCCCAGAAGAGCCCGGCTCCGAGGATGCCGGCACCGGCGATGCGGCGGCTTGACCTTCAGGAGCACACCAGAAGCGGCCCGGAGCCGCTCTCCTCTCTGGAACGCGAAGCCCTCCGCGGGATAGCGTCCCTCACCATCGAGCCTGCTCCGGGCGACGACCGCTGGTACCTGACACCTGGTTCCACCATCGGCGCCCTCGAGCTGGGGGACCTGTCGGTATCCATCCGCCCCAAGCTGGAGATTTCGCGGGTCCTGTACCTGGCCTCTTACGCCATGGGAGAGGTCGGGTTCCGGGAGGAACGCTTCCGCTTCGAGAAGGCGGATACCCTGGTCGAGACGTTGATCCCCGCCTTCGTCTCGGCGGCGCGGCGGGCATTCTCCCGCGGACTGCTCCACGGGTACCGAACCGAGGAGGAGGCGTTGCACACAGTGCGTGGCCGGATCGTCGTGGCCGAGCAGGTCCGGCGCAGGTTCGGGGTACCCTTTCCGGTCGAGGTTCGATACGACGAGTTCACGGACGACATCCTGGCGAACCAGTTGGTGAAGGCGGCGGTGGCGCTTCTCGGCCGCATGCGCATCCGGGACTCGCGTGCGCGCGCCGGGCTTGGGTGGACCGGCGCCATGCTCGGCAATGTTTCGCTGGTCGAGTTTGCGCCGAAGGAGGTGCCGGAAGTTCAGTTCGACCGCCTGAACGAGCACTACCGCGAGGTCGTGGAGATCTCCCGGCTGATCCTCCGGCATTGGATCTTCGAGACCAGCCGCGGCGGTCTGCGCGCCGCCGGCTTCCTGATGGACATGAATGCGGTCTTCCAGGAGTTCGTGACCAGGGCGCTGCGTGACGAACTCGGGCTCTCGGAGGAGATCCTCCGCTCTGACAACCGCATCCGGGAAATCACACTCGACGAGGACGGACACATCCGCCTCAGGCCCGACTTGTCGTGGTGGGAGGGCTCGACCTGCACCTTCGTCGGCGACGCGAAGTACAAGAACATCACCGGCGAGCGCGAGATCCCCAACGCCGACCTCTACCAGCTCCTGGCCTACGCCACCGCCCTCGACCTGCCCGGCGGCCTGCTGGTCTATGCCAAGGGAGAGGCGGGTCCGGCGCAGTACCGGGTCCGCCACTCGGGGAAGCGGCTGGAGGTCGTTGCCCTCGACCTCTCCGGGGAGATCGACCAGCTCCTGGCTTCGGTCGCTGATCTTGCCCGCAGAGTCCGCCGCCTGCGTGACAAAGCCGGCAGGCCTGCCAGGGCCGCCTGACCCGCCGGCGGAGACGGCATCTGCCGTGAGACAGCGGCAGCCCCACCGCCCGCGGCGCCCGACGGCGGAATCCGCACCGCACATCCCCGTCACCCCTCCGCCATCGGACGCCAGAACGCCCCCGGCCCCAGAGGGTGGCAGGGCCGCCGACTGTCTCACTGCTCAGGTCCGATCCGCCCGTGCGCCGCCTTGAGGTCCAGCCGACGGATGGTCCTGCCGCCGCCATAGCCGGGCCCGGCGCCCGATATCCAGCCCCCGGCGGTCGCGAGGGCCTGCCGCCCGCCGTTGGGGGGTCCCTGCCTCGGCAGCATCTCCCACGCCCTCCTCGATCTTGTCATTCAGAGTCATGGCCGGCCTCCTCCTCATCTCGGACAGTTCCTATGCAGGGACCGTGCCAGGTTTCTTGGCGGATGGACCAAGTCCTGTATTTACAGGAAGTTGGGACTATACCTGCGGGGAAGGAGACAGCTGTCGAGGTGACTCGGAACGAGACAACCCGGGAGGGGCAGGAATGGCGAGAGAAGTGCTAACTGTCTGAAATTGCGTCAGTTATGGCGTTGTCCAATTCTGAGACAGTCAACAGTCGACCGCGGCTGCGCAGCCCCTGACATGGGGCCCTCTGGCCGTCCGCTTCCGGTGTTCCTCAGCCCAACAAAGCCTCGAGCCCGCCATAGTCATCGAAGGTCGCGGCGGCGCCGGCCTCGCGCAGCTCCCGTGCCGGGTGGCTCGACGTGAACCCGAGAGCGCGCATCCCCGCCCGGACCGCCGCCCGCAGGCCCGGCACCGAGTCCTCGATGACGGTGCAGCGCGACGGCGGCACTGCCAGACGCCGGGCCGCCAGCAGGAACAGGTCGGGCGCCGGCTTGCCCCTCTCCACCTCGGTGGCGGAGCACACGGTCTCGAAGTACCGGTCCAGCCCGACTTCCGCCAGGGAGAAGCGGATCCTGGGCCGCCGCCCGGAAGAGGCCACGGCCATCTTGCGGCCGTCTCCATGGAACCGGCCCAGCAGCTCCGGCAGGCCGGGGAAGGTGCGCAGGGTGCCCCGGGCCTGGCGCTCGAACTCCGCTTCGCGCTCCTCCAGGATCCCCTCCAGGCGGTCGCCGGTGATCCCGCGGTAGTGGTCGAGGACGGCGTCGTCGGAGCGCCCGGTGAAGGCGTCCAGGTCGGCGGCCTCCGCGCGCACACCCCGGCGCAGGAGGACGGCCTGCCAGGCCGCGGTGCTGAGTGGCTCGCTGTCGACGAGGACGCCGTCGCAGTCCCAGATCAGGGCTTCCATGTCAGTCCGCGGCCAGGGCTTCCACCACGAGGTCCAGGGCCCGCTCGGCGTCGATGGAGTACGCCACCTCGGCGTTGGCCGCGGGGGGCGGCCGCAGGATGCGCTCGTCCACCACGGTCATGCCGCGCGTCAGCCGGCCCTCCAGCTCGACCCGGACCTGCCGCGGCCGCGTCTCCACAAGTTCGGGATGGGTCACCGCCAGCACGGCGCACGGGTCGTGGAGGGCGGCGCTGCGCCGGCCGGTGAGGGCCTCCACCCGGTCGTGCAGAAAGTCGAAGGCCTGCACCGCGAAGCGCGCCCCGGGGGAGTCGGCCCCGCGCAGGCGCGCGGTGAAGGCGTCGTCGGTGCGCAGCTGCCGGGTGAGGTTCAGGCCGCACATGGTCGGGTCGGCGCCGGAGTCGAAGACCCGTGCCGCGGCCTCGGGGTCGGCGAAGACGTTGAACTCGGCGGCGGCCGTGGAGTTGCCGGGACCGGTGCCGCCGCCCATCAGGGAGAGGCCGGCGATGCGCCGCGGCCACGACGGATCGCGCTCGATGGCGAGAGCGATGTTGGTCAGCGGACCGAGGGCGACGACCCACACGTCCTCGCCGGCGGCGTCGAGGAGGAAGGTCACGGCGTCGCCGCTGGCCGGGGTGCGGTCGTGGTCGAAAGGTCCGGCGCCGCCCAGGCCTGTCTCCCCGTGGACCTCGGTGGCGTGGACCGCCTCGCCGGCCAGGGGACGGGAGGCGCCGGCGTGGACCGGAGTGCCGGCCCCCAAAAGGGCGGTCACCAGGAGGGCGTTGGCCGTGGTCGCGGCCAGGGGCGCGTTGCCGCTCACCGTGGTGACGCCGATCACCTCGGCGTGGCGGTGGGCCAGGATCAGGGCGGCGGCGTCGTCGAGGCCGGGGTCGCAGTCGATCAACATTTTATGCGTCATCGGGATTCGGCGCCCTTTCGGCTGTACCCGGTAAATGTTGTTGTCAGCCCCGGGCGGCGGTGGAGAAGTCGAGGGCCCGGATCGGTCATCGTGCAAGGGCCTTGTGAGGGAGTCGGCGGCGTCCGTCTTGGGGTAGCCCGCCGACCCCGGGGTGCGGGAAGAGCCCGGGGGCGCGTCGGTTCCGGTGCGGGCTCGGCGCCGTCCCGCAATATCAGCAAGTTCACCGGCAGGCTCAACGATCCCCGCCGGCCGGGCCCGTCATCTTGACACTGCGTCGAGCCCCCGGTAAGCTAGCCTGCCGACGCAACCCCGCGTACCACCGCAACATCCCTCCGAACGCCCGCGGGCCTCACCGGCCCCTCCGCTGCCATGAAACCAGACCTCAGCTCCCGGCGCCCTTGGCGGCGCCTCCTCGTTCCCGTGCCCGTTCTGCTCGCCCTCCTGGCCGGCGGCCTCACCGGTGCCGGCGCCGTGCAGCTCTACGCCTCGCGCATCTTCGAGGTGGAGAAGCCCTCCGAGAACATCCGCGCCAATCCCGAGGGCCGGCAGATCGGCACCCTCCTCGAAGGCGCCCAGGTCGAGGAGGTGGACCGCGACGGCAAGTGGGTGAAGTTCCGCATCGAGGCGTGGATCTGGGGGCCCTCCCTCGAGGGCTACCGCGACCGCCCCTCCAAAGGCGGGGCCGGTCCGCAGAGCCGCGAGGAGGAAGAGGACGACGTCGAGGCGACCCGCAAGCCGCGCACCGCCCTGGCCCTGCACCTAGACGACGTGCGCGACCTGATCGAAGAGAGCTTCGGCCGGTTCTACGGCATGCGCCTGGACCCGGACATGGGCCAGGTGCAGGTCCGCTTCCGGGTCCGCGACCTCGAGCGCGAGGCCTTGGAGCGCCGCCAGATGCGCGTGCAGCACGCGGTCTGGGAGCTGCTCCGCGAGGACGTGGAGTTCGAGAGCCTGCGCGTCGAGACCAACCGCCCCGACGGCTCCGGCGAGGTCGGCGTGGAGCAGGCCGTCGCCGAGGTGGCCGACATCCGGCGCATCAAGGGCGAGGACTTCCGCCTGTGGAGGCAGACGACGCGGCGCTCCTCCGACGGCGGCGAGACCTGGACGGACTAGGGCCTGCGGGCGCGGGCCCCGGGCGCCGGGCGGGTCCTCAGGGCCTGCGGCCGAAGAAGGCGCGTCCGAAGAACGCCGAGTGGTGGAACGAGGCCTCGTCGGCGTGCGAGTCCGACCACATGCTGAACTGCCCCTCGTAGCCCTTCGTTCGGTTGAGGTTCAGACGCCACTCGTCGCCGGGCTCGGGCGGGATGCGGCCCCCGAGGTGGCGGAAGTTGTCGAAGGGGATGGCCATCTCCAGCACCCACCCGGTGTCGGTGTCGGAGTGGTCGTTGAGGGTGCCCTCGTGGGAGGTGCCCATGAGCACGCCCTCGGCCTGCCACTCGAAGTGGATGCTCTCGGTGCCGTGCTCGCCGCCGCCGAAGGCGAGGTAGTCCAGCCACACCCCACGGATGTTCATCTCGTACCCGAAGTAGGCGCTCACGTCCGCCGGGTTCGGGGTGACGAAGATCTCCACCGCGTCCTCCTCGTAGACCGGCCCGTCGTGCTCGGTGACCTCGGCGTCGAGGTAGGGGTCGACGCACTCGTAGAGGAGATAGAGGGCGTCGTCGTCGTAGAGCATGCGCGCCACCGTGCTCTGGGCGCCGCCGCCGGAGACGTCGTCCCAGGGGAAGACGAACTCCAGGGGCGGGGCCTGCCGCCAGGCGGCGTCCCCGGGATCGCCGTCGACGACGATCGGTCCGGCGGCCCTGGGGATCACCGTCTCCGGCACCTGGGCGGGCGGGTCCTGAACGCGCTCGGAGAGCACGGGCGCGGCGGCGAGCAGCAGCAGGGCGGTGAGACGGAGCGTGGGCATGGGGATCTCTCCTCCGGATCGGTGGGAAAAGCGGCGTCGGTGAGCGGCGGCATATATTAAACCGCCGCCCAAACGCCGCCATGACCGAGAATACCCCCCGCATCGCCGTCGTCGACGCCGGCGCCGCCTCCAGCCTCACGGCCGTGCTCTGCCGGTCCATGGGCGAAGCCCTGCGCGGCCAGGGGGCCAGCCCCCTGATGCTCGAGACCCAGGCGGGGAGCATCCTGCCCTACGGGGAGGGAAACTCCGACGGCGCCGAGAAGATGCGGGACCAGCTCGCCGGGGCCCACGGGGTGATCCTCTGCTTCCCGGTGTACAACTTCAACATGAACGCCACCCTGAAGGCGGTCATCGAGCACTGCGGACCGGCCATGGCGGGCAAGGTCGTCGGCCTCATGGCGACGGCCGGGGGGCGCTTCGGCTACATGAGCGTGCTGTCGGTGGTGCAGAGCCTGATGTTCGACCTGCGCGCCTGGATCGTGCCGCGCCAGGTCTACGCCATCACCGACGACTTCGACGGCGAGTCGATCACCAGCGACGAGGTGAGCCAGCGCGTCGAGCAGTTGGCGGCGGTCACCTGCGACATGGCCCGGCGCCTGCGCCTGCCACTGCCGGACTGAGTGTTCCTGTTCCTGTCGAAGCTGCTGGCGCCCCTGGTCTATCCCCTGGGCGCGGCGGCCTGCCTGTGGGCGGCGGCCGCCCTGCTGCGCTGGCGGGGCCGGACCGTGGGCGCGCGGCGCTGCCTGCTCGCCGGCATCGCCGTGATCCTGGCGGCGAGCAACCCCATGGCCGCCGGCCTGCTCCTCGGCTCCCTGGAGTCGCGCCACCCGCCGGCGCGGGTGGAGGAGTATCCGCGGGCCGACGCCATCGTCGTCCTCGGAGGCTCGACCCTGCCGCCGCTGCCGCCCCGCATCGAGGTGGAGGTGAACGGCTCCTTCGACCGCCTGCTCCACGGCCTGCGGCTGCTGCGCGCCGGCCGGGCGCCGCGACTGGTCCTCAGCGGCGGCGCCGTCCCCTTCCTCACCGGTTCCAGCCTCCCGGAGGCGGCGCGCATGGCCCGTCTCGCGGCCGAGCTCGGCGTCGAGCCCGGGCAGCTGCTGCTGGAGAGCCGCTCGCGCAACACCCGC
Source organism: Candidatus Latescibacterota bacterium (assembly GCA_022827165.1). The sequence continues at coordinate 3,070 of JAJDTN010000242.1, read as the reverse complement.
GAGAACGCGGTGCACACGGCGCGGCTCCTGGAGGAGAGGGGACTGAAGCGGGTCCTGCTGGTGACCTCGGCCCGGCACATGCCCCGGGCGGCGGCGGTCTTCCGCAAGGCGGGGGTCGACTTGGTGCCGGCGCCGACCGACTTCCGCGTCGTCGACAAGCCGTTCTCGCCCTGGCGGCTGCTGCCGGACCTGGAGGCCCTGGAGAGCAGCACGCGGGCGGTGAAGGAGTACGCGGGTCTGGTGGTCTACCGGCTGCGCGGCTGGCTGTGAGCCGCCGCCGCGGCGATCAGGCGCTGCGGGTCAGTTGCGGCTCCCAGCCCTGGGAGTAGGCGTGGGCGATCTCGTCGCAGCGCTCGTTGCCGGGGTCGCCGGCGTGGGCGCGGGTGTAGCGCCACTCCACGGCGCCGGAGTTGAGGCGGTCCAGCTCCCTCCACAAGTCCTGGTTGAGGACCGGCTTCTTCGCCGCCGTCCTCCACCCCCGCCGCTTCCAGCCGTGGATCCACTCGGTGATGCCCTTGCGCAGGTACTCGCTGTCGGTGACCATGACCACGGCGCCGGCGGCGTTCGCCGCCTTCAGGCCCTCGATGGCGGCCCGGATCTCCATGCGGTTGTTGGTCGTGTCGGCCACGGCGCCGCCCAGTTCCCGGACGCGGCCGTCCGGGTAGCGCATCACCACTGCCCAGCCACCCGGTCCGGGGTTTCCGGAGCAGGCGCCGTCGCTGTAGATGACGAGGGGATCCTCGGAGGGACTCACGGCCGTCTCCATCGCTGCGGGAAGGAATCGGGGCTGAGGAGCGTGGAGCTACAAGGAAGGGTGGGTTAGATTAGAACGTTTCCTCTTTTCCCGTCAACGTCATGAGCGACTCTATCGATCTCGTAGTCATCGGCGGCGGCCCCGGCGGCTCCGCGGCCGCCATCCGCGCCTCCCAGCTCGGCCTGCGCGTCAGCCTGGTGGAGGCCGAGGAACGTCTCGGAGGCACCTGCCTCAACTGGGGCTGCATCCCCACCAAGGCCCTGCTGCGCCAGGCCCAGGTGCTGCGGCTGCTGCGCCGGGCGGAGGAGTTCGGCCTCACCACCGGCGACATCGGCCACGACTGGGAGCGGGTGATCGCCCGCAGCCGCGGCGTCGTCGAGGAGCTGGCCGGCGGCGTCTCCGCATTGATGAAGAAGAACCGCGTCGAGGTGGTGCGCGGCCGCGGGAGGCTCACCCCCAGCCGCGAGGTCGAGGTGGTTCCCGACGACGGCGACCCCGTCCGCCTGCGGGCGGAGCGGGTCCTGCTGGCCACGGGCGGACGGCCGGCGAGCCTGCCCGGCGTCGAGATCGACGGCGAGCGGGTGATCTCCAGCCGCGAGGCCATGGTCCTGCCGCAGCGCCCGGACACCCTGGTGATCATCGGCGCCGGCGCCATCGGCGTGGAGTTCGCGTCGTTCTACGGCGCCTTCGGCACGGAGGTGACGCTGCTGGAGGCCCAGCCGCAGGTCCTGCCCGAAGAGGACCCGGAGACGGCAGCCGTCCTCACCGCCGCCCTGGAGGCCGACGGGGTGGAGGTGCACACCGGCGTTCGCGTCACCGGGGTGAAGACCCCGGCCAGGGCCCGGCGCGCCACCGTGGCCTTCGAAGGCCCGGAGGGCCCCGCCGAGGTCAAGGGCGAGCGCGTGCTCATGGCCGTGGGCGTCACCGCCAACGCCGGCGGGCTCGGGCTGGCCGCCCTCGGCCTGCGCGCCGACCGCGGCCGGGTCCCCGTGGACGACGACTACCAGACCCCGGTGCCGGGGGTCTACGCCATCGGCGACCTCATCGGGCCGCCGCAGCTGGCCCACGCCGCCTCGGCCGAGGGAGCCGCGGCGGCCGAGGCGATGGCCGGCCAGGGGCGGGGCAGACCCGACCCGGCGTCGATCCCGCGGTGCATCTACAGCGACCCGGAGGTGGCCAGCGTCGGCCTGACCCAGGCCCAGGCCGAGGACCGGGGGATCGAGGTGAAGGTGGGGCGCTTCCCCCTCACCGCCAGCGGCCGGGCGCGCGCCTCGGGCGACACGACGGGGCTGATCAAGCTGGTCTTCGGGGCCCGCTACGGCGACCTGCTGGGAGCCTCCATCGCCGGTCCCGAGGCCACCGAGTTGATCGCCGAGCTGGGTCTCGCCCTGACCCTGGAGGCGACCTGGGAGGAGCTGGCCGGCACCGTGCACGCCCACCCGACCCTGTCGGAGGGGGTGATGGAGGCGGCCGCCGCCGCTTTCGGCCGGTCGATCAACATCTGAACGAGGCCCCCCCGTGACCCCCGTGGACAAGGACATCCGGCGGCCGCAGCCGCCCCCACTGACCCAGGTCCTGCCCGCCGAGCCGCTGCTGCTGATGACCGCCGGCCCGGTGCCGGTGCCGGCGGAGGTGGCGCGCGCCGGCGGCATGGTCATCAACCACGTGGGCGACACCATGGCCATGGTGGTGCGCCACATCCGCGAGATGTCCCGCTACGTCTTCCAGACCCGGGACGAGCGCATCTACGGCGTCTCCGGACCGGCCTCGGCGGCGATGGAGATGGCCGTGGGCAACCTGCTGTGGCCCGGGCGCCGGGTGCTGGTCTGCCAGAACGGACTGTTCAGCAGCCGCTTCGCCGAGATGGCCGCCGGCGTCGGCGCCGAGGTGACGGTCCTGGAGGGGCCCGAGGGCCGGCCCGTCTGCCCCGGCCTGGTCGAGGCGGCCCTGGGCAAGGGGCGCTTCGACGCCGTGACCCTGGTGCAGGGGGAGACCTCCTCCGGCGTCCTCACCGGCGACCTGCAGCAGATCGTGGCCCTGGCCCGCGACCACGGCGCCCTGACCATTGTCGACGCCGTGTGCACCCTGAGCACGATGCCGCTGAAGAAGGACGACTGGGGCATCGACGTGGTCGTCACCGGCAGCCAGAAGGGGCTGTCGTCGCTGCCCGGCGTCTCCCTCATCTCTTTCTCCCCCCGGGCCTGGGAGGTGATCCAGGGCCGCGAAGGCCCCAGGCCCCACTGGTGCCTCGACGCGGCCCGGGCGGAGCGGTTCTGGGGCGAGCACGCCTACCACTACACGGCGCCGGTGCCCGCC
>JAJDTN010000223.1 GCA_022827165.1 Candidatus Latescibacterota bacterium | reverse complement strand
ACGCCGGCAAGCTGCACACGGCGGCGCGCGTGGTGGCGGATCTGCCCGCCGCCCAGCGGCGGTCCATGGAGGAGCTGACCTACGTCCCCTGGATCGTCGCCGCGGTGAGACTCTCCGCCGAGCTGGGCGACGCCGGTCTGGCCTGGGACAACGTGGTCATGGACAGCCCTTCCGTCGGCCATGTCTCCGCCCGCCACCAGGCCTCCCCGGCCCCGGAGGGGGCGGGGGAGGTCCTCGTCTACTACCTGCCCCTGGTGGAGGATCCGGCCGCCGCCATGCGGGAGCTGCTGGTCGACGATCCGCAGCCGTGGGCGAGAAGGGTGATGGCCGACCTGGCCCGCGTCCATCCGCAGATTCCCGCCCTGGTGGAAGGGATCGACATCTGCCGCTGGGGCCACGGCATGGTCCGCCCGGCCCCGGGCGTCATCTGGGGGGCCGGCAGCGGTCTGCGGCGGCGGCCGTGCGGGGTCGTGGCCTTCGCCTCGTGCGACGCCACCGGCCTGCCCCTCTTCGAGGAGTCCCTGTTCGCCGGCATCGCCGCGGCCGAGCGCTGTCTCGACGTGCTCGACGCTGCCTACACGACCTCTCTCCACGGCATGCCGGCCCATGGGTGAGCCGGCCGTCGAGCGCGGCCCCTGGGGGGCAGCCCTGCTCCTGGCCGCCATCTTCACGGCGGCGGCCTGCGCCATCGTCTACGAGCTCCTCATCGGCAGCACCTCGGCCTACTTCCTCGGCGACAGCGTTCAGCAGTTCTCGGTCACCATCGGCCTCTTCCTCGCCTCCATGGGCCTGGGCTCCTGGATCTCGCGGGCCGTAACGGAGCGCCTGCTGGAGCGCTTCATCGCCCTCGAGCTGTGGCTCGCCGCCGTGGGCGGATGCTCGGTGCCCGCTCTCTACCTCGCGTACCTGCACAGCGGCCAGTTCCGCTACGTCATGGTCCTCCTCATCGTCGCCGTGGGCGCCCTCGTCGGCCTGGAGCTGCCGCTGCTGACCCGCATGCTGCAGCGCTACGGCGAGCTGCGCACGGTGCTGTCCAACGTCCTGCTCCTCGACTACCTCGGCTCGCTGGTGGCGGCGCTGCTCTTTCCGTTCCTGCTCCTGCCCCTGCTGGGCGCCTTCGACACCGCCCTGGCGGCGGGACTGCTCAACGCCGGCGTCGGCCTGGCGCTGCTGGGCGGGTTCTGGTCCAGGCTCGGGCGAGGAGCGCGGGGCCGGCTCCTGGCCCTGGGCCTCGTCATCACCTGCGGCCTGGGTCTGGCCCTGGCAGCGGCCAACCCCCTCCGCCAGCGGCTGGAGAGCGATCTCTACACCGACCAGATCGTCCACAGCGAGCGCTCGCCGTACCAGCAGATCGTCCTCACCGAGTGGCGGGACGATGTCCGGCTCTACCTGGACCGCCACCTGCAGTTCTCCTCCGTCGACGAGTACCGCTATCACGAGTCCCTGGTGCACCCGGCCATGGCCCTGGCCTCCCACCGGCAGCGGGTGCTCGTCATCGGCGGCGGCGACGGGCTCTCGGTTAGGGAGGTGCTGCGCCACGGCGGCGTGGAGCGGGTCGACGTGGTCGATCTGGATCCGGCGGTGACGGACCTGGCCCGGCGCGACCTGCGCCTCACGCGCCTCAACGACAACGCTCTCAGCCGGCCGGGAGTCCGTATCTTCTCGGAGGACGGTTTCTCCTTCCTCCAGCGGGCCCACGAGCCCTATGGCGTCATCATCATCGACCTGCCCGACCCCCGGGACGAGGCCCTCTCCAAGCTCTACTCGATCGAGGTCTACCGCCTGTGCGCCCGCCACCTCTCTCCGGGAGGGGTGGTGGTCACGCAGGCCTCGAGTCCCTACTATGCGAGAACGACGTTCTGGAGCATCGCCGCCACCATGGCCGAAGCCGGCTTGCGCGTCGTGCCCTACCACACGCTCGTGCCGTCCTTCGGCGAGTGGGGGTTCGTCGCCGGCCTCAGCGGCCGTGGCGAGCCGCGGGAGGTGACCTTCGACGTGGACGGCCTTCGATTCATGACACCCGAGATCTTCCGGCAGATGCTGACCTTCCCCGGCGACATGAGCCGGCCGGAGGAGGTCGTCGTCAACCGCCTCGACCGGCCGCTGCTGTCGCGGCAGTACCGGGAAGACTGGAGCCGCTGGTGATCAGCCGCGTCCGAAAGTGGTTCGGGGGCAGCGACCCCGAGGACGACTACGCCGGTCTCGCCGACCTGCGCCTCGATTCCATGGGCCCGGGCGATCTCGTCGACCACGACCTGAAGACCTGGGAGGTCACCGGCCGGAGCGTCTACGACTACGACGGTTTCCCGGCCCGGGAGTGGCAGCTGACCTGCGGCGAGGAGGTGCGTTTCCTCGAGCGTTCCGAGGAGGACGGGCGGGTCGAGTGGACGTTGACGCGCAGCATCTCCATCGGTGAGATTGAGGAAGACGTGGCCGCCGCCATCGCCGCCGACGAAGACCCGCCCCAAGTGATCCACTTCGAGAGCCGGCGGTACGCGGCTTCGGAGTCGACTGCCGGGGTGCAGTGGGACATGGCCGGCGACGGCTCGAAGGCCGAGGGATCGGCGCGCGAGTTCATCAACTGGAGCTACGAGACCGAGGACGGCCGCGTCCTGTTTCTCGTGCAGTGGGGCGAGCAGCGGTTCTCCGCCTACGAGGGCGAGAACGTCGAGGAGTACTCCTTCACCGACATCCTGCCTGGAGGTGAACGGTGAGGCAAGCAAGGGGGCCCCGCCCCCGGACCCGTAGAGCTTCGGCCCGCGGCGCGGCGGTCGCCGGGGCCGCCCTGATCGCCGTCGCCGCCGCCGGATGCGGCCGGACACCGGACCCCGTGGCGCAGACGGCCCGCGACCTCGAACGCTACCCGGAGTACGCCCTCATCATCGAGGATCTGAAGGCGGAGGAGGGATTCTTCCCCGACTACTTCCTCCGCCTGCGGATCATGACGGCCAGCGGCCAGCGAGTCGCCGGGAAGGACACCCTCGTCTACGAGGAGCGGGTCACGGACTGGCTGGAGGTGGAGGAAGAGGTCATGGCCCGCTACCAGCACTACCTGGGCATGGTGGTGGCCGGCAAGACCCTCGACGGCAGGCGCACCACCTCCCGCCAGGCCCACCCGCCGGGGTACCAGTACGTCGGCAACAGTCAGTACGGCACCTGGGGCGCCGGCGGGTTCTGGCAGTTCTACGGCCAGTACGCCTTCATGAGCGCCATGCTCGGCGGCTTCGGGGTGGGCCGCGGCGACTACGCCGACTACCGCCGCAACCGCGAGGTCGGCCGCCCCCACTTCGGCCCCACCCGCCAGGGGCGGCGGACCTTCGGCACCGCCGGGACGCAGACCCAGAAGACCCGTCCCGACTTCTACCAGCGCTACCGGCAGCGCTCCGCCGCCGGCGGACGCGGCTTCGCGACGCGGACCTCCAGTGTCGGCGGCAGGCGCTTCGGCAAGTGACCCGATCTCGACAAGTGAGAGGGAGGTAGCCAATGGAATCCATCCTGATGCCCATGGGCCGGTCGGCGGTGTACCTGCTCGAGGCCTTCGTCCTGCTCGTCATCGCCAAGTGGGCGTACACCAGCCTCTACCGGCGCGTGCATCTGAAGGAGGAGCTCTTCGACAAGGGCAACGCCGCCCTCGCCGTGTCGACGGCGGGCTACCTCTTCGGCATCGTCATCGCTCTCGGAGGCGTTCTTCTGGGGCCCTCCGCGGGATGGCAGGCGGACCTGACGGCGATCGGCCTGTACGGCCTCATGACCATCGCCATGATGCTGGTGGCCAGCTGGCTGTGCGAGAAGGTCCTGCTCTCCCGCTTCGACAACACCAAGGAAGTGGTGGAGGACCAGAACCTGGGCACCGCCTTCGTCGAGGCCGGGGTCCACATCGCCAACGGCCTCATCCTCCTGGCCATTCAGCAGGGCGCCGGCCCCTGGTGGGCGGGCCTCGTGTTCTGGGCCCTGGCCCAGGCCGTGCTGCTCGTCCTCGGGCGGATCTACGAGATCGCCACGCCCCACAGCGTCCACGATGAGCTCGAGCGCGACAACGCCGCCGTGGGGCTCGCCCTCGCGGGAGCCCTGGTGGGGATGGGCAACATCATCAGCCTCGCCGTGGCCGGCGACTTCACGGGCTGGAAGGACGGTCTGATCACCTTTGGCGCCGATGCCGCCTTCGGTCTGGTCATCCTCCTCGTCATCCGGCGGCTGAGCTGCGTCCTGCTGGCTCCCGGCGTCAGCCTGGCCGCCCAGCAGACGCAGGAGACGCCCCGTACCGGCGCCGGTCTGCTGGAGGCCTTCGGCTACGTGGGCGGCAGCATGCTGGTCGTCTGGGTGCTCTGACACCCGCCCCGGAAGAGACGCGCCCGACCCGAGATCGCCGTGCCCATCTGGCTGCCCCTCATGCGCGCCTGGCGGCGGGTCGTCCACCGCCACTCGCTGGCGTGGATCTCCCTGATGTCGGCGTCGCTCATCGTCGTCGGCGGGGTGCTGTTCTCCCTCATCGAAGACCAGCCCCTTGGTGACGGCCTGTGGTGGGCGGTGGTGACCACCACCACGGTCGGCTACGGGGACTACTCGCCGGTGACCGCCCAGGGCCGGGTGGTGGGCGCCTTCCTGATGGTGCTGGGCATCGGCGTCCTCGGCGGTTTCACGGCGGAGCTGGCCACCTTCATCATCGAGCACCGGAGCCGGAAAGACAGGGGGATCAAGCCCGTGAAGACGAGTGGACACATCCTGGTCTGCGGCTGGAACGAGACCGGCGAGGACCTGGTCCGCAACATCCTCGCCGACAGCCTGCGAGTGGAGGTCGTGGTCCTCGCCGAGCTTCCCGGCCACCCCATGCCCGCCGAGGGCGGGGCCGGCCGCGTGAACTTCGTCCGCGGGCGGGTGGACGCGGAGTCCCTCGACCGCGCTTGCGCGCGGGACTGCTCGGGAGCGGTGATCCTCGGAGACCAGGAGATCGAGGACACCGCCGGCCGCGACGCCAAGACGCTGATCCGGGCGCTGACGATCAAGGAGTACGAGCCGGGCCTCCACGTCTGTATTCAACTCTACGATGCCGGCTCCACCCGGCACGCCGACATCTCCCGGGCCGACGAGGTCGTGGTCGTGGGCGCCCTCTCCAGCGGCCTGCTGAGCCGCGCCGTCCTCGACCCGGGCAGCTCGCGGGCGGTCTCGAGCCTGGTGCGCGCCGAGGAGCAGTGCGAGATCTACCTCGTGGAGGTGCCCCCCGACTGGCCGGGGAGACGCTTCGACGAGATGCTGCCGGTGGCCAAGGAGACCCACGACGTGCTGCTCGTCGGCGTCGAACCGGCGGGAGGGAGCCTGGTGGTGAATCCCCCCGGCGACTACGCCTTCTCCACCGGCGACCGGCTCGCCGTCATCTCCGAGGACCGCCCCGACATCCGGACCCTCCACGGATGAGCCCGTCTCTCCCGGCCCCCGTCGACACCCGGGTGAGATCCGCCCTGGGCCGCCATCTCCTGGTCGATCTCTACGGTTGCGCCCGGGGGCTGCTCGACGACGTGGACCATGTCCGCCGGGGCCTGCTGGCCGCCGCCGAGGAGGCCGGCGCCACCGTCGTGGACGCCCACTTCCACAGCTTCTCGCCATGCGGCGTCACCGGGACCGTGTCGATCCAGGAGAGCCATCTCTCCATCCACACCTGGCCCGAGCACCTCTACGCCGCGGTGGACATCTTCACCTGCGGCGACTCCATCGATCCGTGGCGCGCCTACGAGTCTCTCAAGACCGCCCTCGAGGCCGACAGGGGTTCGGCCATGGAGATTCGCCGGGGGCGGCCCGACCTGCTGTAGCGGTCCCGGTCAGCTCAGGGATCCTCCCGAAGCGCCGGCGAGAGCAGACCCGCCGCCTCCGCCGACGTGCGCGGGCGCCTGATCGAGGCGCCGAATTGTCAGAACCCTGGATTGACGCTCGACGCCAACATACCTAGGCTGATAGCTAGTCAGTCAGGCCAGAGGAGGTCGGACATGAGCAGGAAATGGCCAGTCCAGGACGCCAAGATGCGGTTCAGCGAACTCCTGGATACAGCTCTTGCCGAAGGGCCCCAGATCGTCACCAAACGAGGCGTCGAGACCGCTGTACTCCTTCCCATTGAGCAGTGGCGCAGGATGGAGCGCATGACCAGACCCAACCTGAAGGAACTCCTTCTTGTGTCCGGAGCGCGCACCGACAACCTCACTCCCCCGCGCCAACAGCGCCGCCGTCGCGGACCCTTGGCGATGGAGTGAGTTGCATGTATCTCCTCGACACCAACGTAGTGTCCGAGCTGCGCCGTCCCCGTCCGCACGGAGCTGTCATGGAATGGCTCGCAGACGTGCCCGCGGAGCAGCTTTTCGTGTCCGCCGTCACGATAGGTGAGATTCAGGCGGGTATCGAGATTACCCGTGAGCAGGATGCAGTCAAGGCGGGGGAGCTGGAAGCGTGGCTGGACATGGTCTTGGGCTCCTACGGCGTATTGCCGATGGACGCAGCCGCCTTTCGTGAGTGGGCGCGGCTCATGCACCAGACGTCGGACACCTTGAGCGAGGACGCCATGATTGCGGCGACGGCTACGGTTCACAGGCTGAGGATGGTCACCCGCAATGTCGGCGATTTCGTGCAGTTCGGGGTGGACTTGCTGAACCCCTTCGAAACGGAGCGGCCCATTCGGTGAATCGGTGACCGACCACCCACGGAACCGCAGACCCGCGTCGTCTCAATGGTCCCGCACGTGCACCGTCGCCTCCCCCTGGCCCTCCTCCTCACCCTCACCGCCCCCTCCGCCGACGGCCAGGTGACCTTCGTCGACGCCACGGACCCGGCCGGCATCACCTTCCACTACACCCACGGCGGCACCGGCCGCAAGCACTTCATCGAGACCATGGGGCCGGGGTGCGCCTTCCTCGACTACGACGGCGACGGCCGCCTCGATATCTACGCCGTCAACGGGCACGCCCTGGATGGCTCCGAGCCCGCCGAGACCAACGAGCTCTACCGCAACCTGGGGGACGGCAGCTTCCGCGAAATCGCCCGCGAGGCCGGCGCCGACGACCGGGGTTACGGGGTGGGCGTCACCGCCGCCGACTACGACAACGACGGCGACGTCGATCTCTACCTCACCAACTACGGTCCCAACGTGCTGCTGCGGGGCCGGGGGGACGGGACCTTCGCCGACCACACGGCCCGGGCCGGGGTGGGGGACTCCTCGTGGGGCACGGGGTGCGCCTTCCTCGACTACGACAACGACGGCCTCCTCGACCTCTACGTGGCCAACTACGTGGAGTACTCCCTCGACGCCGAGGGCCGGGACCTGACGCCCTACTTCCTCGCCGCCCCGGGCCAGGAGCCGGCGGCGGACCTGCGCGCCTACCCCAGTCCGGAGAATTTCCCCGGCTCCCCCGACGTCCTCTACCGCAACGGCGGCGACGGCACCTTCGCCGACGTCACCGCCGCGGCCGGGGTCCACGATCCCGCGGGCAAGGGGATGGGCATCGCCGCCTCCGACTACGATGACGACGGCGACATGGACGTCTTCGTGGCCAACGATCAGACCGCCAACTTCCTCTACCAGAACAACGGCGACGGCACCTTCACCGACATGGCCCTGCTGGCGGGGGTGGGGTACAGCGGCGACGGCCGTCCGGAAGCCAGCATGGGCGCCGACTTCGGGGACTACGACAACGACGGCTACCTCGACCTCGTGGTCCCCAACTTCCACCGCGAGCCCACCAGTCTCTACCGCAACGAGGGGGACGGGCTGTTCGCCTGGGAGTCGATGCGGTCGGGCCTCGGCCGGCCGTCTCTCGCCTATGTCGGCTGGGGGACCGCCTTTCTCGACTACGACAACGACGGCTTCCTCGACATCTTCGTCGCCAATGGCCACACCCTCGACAACATCGAGCTCTTCGACGCCTCCTCCTCGTACCCGCAGCCCGACCAGCTCTTCCGCAACACCGGGGACGGCCGCTTCGAGGACGTCTCCAGCGCCGCGGGGGAGGCCCTGACCGAGCCCCGCGTGAGCCGGGGAGCCGCCTTCGGCGATTATGACGACGACGGCGATACGGATATCTTCGTGGTCCATTCGACAGGGCGCGCGATCCTGCTGAGGAACGAGGGAGGCCACGAGGGGCACTGGCTGCAGGTGAGGACCGTGGGCGTGAACGCCAACCGCGACGGCGTGGGGGCGCGGATCGAGGTCGTGTCCGGGGGCCTGCGGCAGGTCCGGGAGATCCGCACCGGCTCCGGCCTCTACAGCCAGAACGACCCGCGGGCCTGCTTCGGCCTGGGGGAGAGGGAACGGGTGGACCTGCTGCGGGTGCGGTGGCCGGGTGGCGGCGTCGACCGCATCGAGGGCCTGCCCGTCAACCGGCTGGTGGTGGTGGCGGAAGGCCTCGGGTTGATCGAGGGACCGGAAGATCTGGCGCCGGCGGGTGGGAGCGTCGAGTGAAGGCTGCAGGGAATCTGCAAAGAGGAGCGCATCGATCATGAGAAGGGGCGGGGTCCTGGTCGGGTTGGTTCTACTGTCGGCGGGGCAGGGCCTCGGCGAGGTGACGCTTTCCCTCGGGGAGCGGGACGGCCAGCCGGTGTACGTCTTCGAGAACGAGTACCTGCGCAGCGAGATCGCCCACACGCGCGGCCGTTCTCCCCTGAGCTACTTCGACAAGATCTCGGGGGTGGAGCAGCTGCGGCAGCTCGAGCCCCTCGACCGCAACCACGGCCGCCACTACTCCCACGGCGGCGTCGCCGAGTGCGTCCCCTGGACGGGGGGATCGCCGTACATGGGCTACCTGTGGACCCAGCCGTGGGAGATGACGGCGCGCACCCACGACCGCCGCGCCGTGCTGGTGGGGGAGATGACCTTCCCCTACGCCGACCCGGTCAGCGGCCGCCTCTGCGAGCTGAGGTTCGAGAAGCGCATGACCGCGTACGAGGGCTCGACGCGCCTGAAGATGGACTACCGCATCACCAACGTGGGCGAGCGCCGGGCGCGCTTCCAGCACTGCGTCCACGGCAGCCCCTGCGTCGGCGGCGAGTGCGACGAGGGCGACTACTTCTACGCCCCGGGGAGCCGCTGCTGGGTCGTCTGGAGCGGCCTGCTGCCGCAGTACGAGATCCCCGACGAGTCCTGGCACGGCTGGCCGATCCCCGAGGCCGTCGACTTCCGCCCGGGAGGCGACGGCGGCCTGCAGCTCTTCGTGCCGGCCGCGTGGGGCGTCGTGGGCGACGACAAGACCCGCGAGGTGATGGCCATGGTCAGCTCCCCCGTGATCGCCGGCGGCGAGGAGATCCCCGTGTACATGGGCTACACCCGGGGCAAGGACTCCTACTACCTGGAGCCCTCCATCACCAAGCACATCTCCAATCAGGCGGAGCGCTGGGAGCGGGAGGGCTACTCCGTCGACCTGGAGCGGGGCGAGGCCTGCGTCTACACGGTGGACATGGCCATGTTCCACGGCATCACCCAGGAGCAGGTGCGGTCCGTGCACGCCCTCACCGGGGACTACGTGCTGCTGGAGGAGCCGCGCCTGGCGGCAGGGGAGGGCGCCGCGTCCGTGGACCTCGCCCTCGGTGTCTCCGGCGACGCGCGGGTCGTCCTGCGGCCGGCGGCGGGCGGGGAGGCGATGTTCGAGCGCGGCGTCGCCCCGGGCGAGGTGGCCCGCATCTCAAAGAAGGTCCCCCTGCCCGACGGCGCGGGAGAGCTGGTCCTGCTGCTTGAGAACGCCGCCGGCGAGCAGGTCCTGGCCCGGGGAGGCGGAGAGTGAGCGCTCCGAAGCTGAGATCGCGGAACTACCCCCCGGAGCACGGGATCCTGGTGCCCGTGGAGCACCAGCGCCGCGTGATCCGCGACCTCCTCGGCACCACGGCGATGCGGCCCTCGGACGCCGACTACCTCACCGAGCGCCTCGTCACCAACGACGCCCGCTCCCTCTACAGCCACGGCAGCCGGCAGCTGCGCCACTACCTGGAGAACCTCGACAACGGCAACGTCAACCCCGAGCCCGACGTCCGGGTGATCTCCAGCGACGGCGCCACCGCCGTGGTCGACGGCGACGGCGGCCTCGGATACCTGGCCTGCCGGGTGGGCATGGAGCAGGTCCTGGAGCGCACCCGGTCCCTGGGCGTGGGCGCCTGCTCCACGGGCCACCACTTCCACATCGGCTCGGCCGGGATCTGGTCGCGCATGGCGGTGGAGCAGGGCTACGTCGGCATGGCCATGTCCGCCCACCGCAACCCCCTCGACCCCGGCAACTCGGTGGTGGGCGTGATGAACTCCTCCCCCCTGAGCATCGGCTTCCCCTCGGGGGAGCAGCCGCCGTTCATCCTCGACATGGGGTGCGTCATCCTCCCGGGCCGGCAGGACCTGATGGAGGAGATGCCCCACAGCTTCTTCAAGGCCATGGGCGTCTCGGCGGCGGTGCAGGTCTTCTCCGGCATCCTCGCCGGCATCTACCGGACGAGCGTGCTTCCGCCCGAGTCGAGGTGGACGGCCAACCAGGGCGCCTTCCTGTGCGCCTGGGACGTGCGGCGCTTCATGGACCTCGACGAGTTCAAGGCGGAGATGGACCGCTTCATCGGCGAGGCCCGCGCCATGCGGCCCCTGCCCGGCCTGGACCGCGCCGAGCTGCCGGGGGGCATGGAGTGGCAGTGGGAGAAGGACAACCGCGAGCGGGGCATCCCCATCGGGGACGCGCACCGCCAGGAGCTGGAGGAGCTGGCCGCCGAGGCCGGCGTCGACTGCGGCTACGAACGATACGAGGAGACGAGATTCTGATGGCGGACTCATGGCGCACAGGGATCTACCTGACCCCGGGTGTCATCACCGGGCACCCCGACTACGTGAAGCGGCTGCGGGACGAGATCGGCCTCGACACGGTGATCATCCCCTTCACCGGCGAGCTGCCGCCGGAGGTGGAAGCCCTCAGCCCCTACTCCAGCCGCGACCCCGACGACGCCGAGCTGGACCGCCTGGTGCTGCGCCACTTCGACGGCCGTCCCATCGATCCGCGCGAGTACCCCCAGGCCGCCGGCTACGGCCCCGCCGTCCACGCCCCGGGCGACGACGCCGCATTCCGGGCGGTGGTGGACCAACTCAAGGGGGCCGGTCTCGAGGTCTGGACCTACGGCGGCGCCTGGACGATCCGGCGCCTCATGTACTGCCCCTCCCAGGAGGCCACGCGGCGCTGGTTCGAGGCCGTGTACGTGCACTGGGCGACGCAGTACGGCCTCGACGCCCTCGACAACACCCACTCCCGCTACCCCATGGGCAGCTTCCCCCTCGGCCTCTTCGGCTGTACCTGCGCCTCGTGCGCCGCCGCCGCCGCCGAGCTGGGCTACGACATGGACCGCATGGTGGCCGACCTCAAGAGCGCCCGCCGGGGGCTCAACCAGCTCGACGGCGCCCGCCTCGGCGAGGTGACCCGCCTCGGCTTCGGGTTCTTCGACGTGGTCCACGCCCTGGGGATGGAGTCGGGCGTCCTCGACTGGGTCCGCTTCCGCTGCGACCTGCTCACCCGCAACCTCGCCCGCTTCCGCTCGGTGGTGAAGTCGGCGGCGCCGCAGGTCGCCTTCGGCACCGACACCTATCCCAGCTCCATGGCGCTCACCGCCGGCCACGACCACCGCCGCTGGGGACAGATGGCCGACTTCGCCAGCCCCCTCGTCTCCCACATCTCGGCCTTCGTCTGCAACACCTTCATCGAGTGGGCCCGCTTCCTCCAGGAGGAGGTGCCGGGCCTGACCGAGGAGGACGCCCTGCAGGTCGTCTACCGCTTCAACGGCTACGACGGCATGGGCCTGCCCGAGACGATCGAGGCCTACCGCCACGAGGAGGCGGGCAGCCTCGCCTACCGGATCCCCACGGCCGACCTCGTGTTGCGGGACCTGACCAAGGCGAAGCTCTACCTGCCGACGGACATGCCCTCCTACCCGATCATCCACGGCGAGGGCTGGCCGCGGGAGACGATCGACCGCATCGTCGACGAGGCCCGCCGCCTCGGGCATGACGGCATCATGTGGCAGGGCACGGAGGAGTTGATGGAGTACGACTTCAACGGCTGAGACAGGAGGAGAGGGATGTTGATCCAGGACCAGCTCAACCACGCCCACGTGAACGACGAGAACCTGGCCTTCTACAAGGCGATCGGCGTCGACTACCTCACCGTCAACCCGCCGCCCTTCGCCGCCGGCCACCACGGGCCCATGTCGACGCGGGACGAGATGGCGGAGTACCTGGGCGGCGTGCGCCGCCTCGCCGAGTCCCACGGCCTGAAGTTCATGAACATCGCCTTCGTCGGGCCCGACGAGATCACCCTGGCGCGGCCGGACCGGGACGAGAAGATCCAGCAGTGGATCGAGGCCCTGCGGGCGATGGCCGACGCCGGGGTGCCGACCCTGGGCTACAACTTCAAGCCCATCGGCAACTTCCGCACCACCTCGGCCACCGGCCGCGGCGGCTCGAAGTACAGCACCTTCGACTACGACGAGTGGCAGCGCACCAAGGGGGAGTGGCCGGACAAGCAGATCGACGAGGCCTCCATGTGGGCCAACATCCGCTACTTCCTGGAGCGCATCGTCCCCGAGGCCGAGGCCTGCGGCGTGCGCCTGGCCCTGCACCCGGACGACCCGCCCATCCCCGAGGCCATGGGCGGCGCCATGCGCATCGTCTCCACCCTCGACCAGTACGAGCGCATCTTCGGCATGGTGCCCAGCGACGCCAACGCCATGCTGTTCTGCCAGGGCTGCGTCACCGAGATGGGCGTCGACGTGTACGACGCCATCCGCCGCATCGGCTCCCAGGGCAAGATCGTCTACGTCCACTTCCGCAACGTGAAGGGATCGGGCCACTACTTCGAGGAGGTCTTCATAGACGAGGGCGACGTGGACATGCTCAAGGCGATGCAAGTCTACAAGGAGATCGGCTTCGAGGGCCCCTTCATGATGGACCACACCCCGGGGATCCCCGGGCAGCACGGCGGCCTGGCGGGCCACGCCCTGGCGGCCGGCTACATGAGGGCGGCGATTCAGGCGGTCTACGGGAATTGAGGGGAGCAGGGCCACGTATGGACTGGCAAGAGTACATATCCGTCGATCCGGATATCTGTCACGGCCAAGCCTGCATTGCCGGTACCCGCGTGATGGTCACGGTCATCCTGGACAACCTCGCCGCGGGGTTGACCGCAGAGGAGATTGTGGAGAGCTACCCGTCCGTTTCGGCTGATGCTGTGAAAGCGGCCTTGCACTACGCGGCGGAGTTGTCCAAGGAGCGGATAGTGCCTTTGGGCGCGTAGACGGGACCGAATCAGGGAGTGACCCATGACCGCCTTCACCGAAGCCGACGTGGAGGCCCCGGCGGAAGGAGCTGGCAAGCGGTTCCGCGACCCCGACGACCCGCTGAAGGCTCCGCGCGCAATCCAGGCCGTGTACGGCTGTTGACCTCAGCGCGCCTCGCCGCCGTCCTTGACCCGGCCCCAACCCGAGCTCGCCACCGCCGTGGCCCGGCCGCCGCTGACACGCACCTCCACCTCGTGAAAGACGATCGTCCCCAGGGCCACCAGCTCGATGTTGTCGGCCCGGGTGCCGGCGGGGAAGAGCACCTCCGTCCACGCATCAGTCACCCTCGAGTGGTTCGCCGCCGAAGCGGTCCGCGTGCCCTCGGGCTCGCGCAGGGTGCCGGTCTCGTCGAGACGGCCCCCCACGTAGGCGCGGACCTCGTAGTCGTTGCCGATGGCGCCGATGTAGACGCGCACCGCCTCCAGGTCGAGGGGCTCCTCCCACTCGAAGACCAGGATGCCCCCGCCATGCCAGAGGAAGGCCCCGGCCTGCGGATCGCCGGCGGGGGTCTCGCCGTCCACCAGCGACGCGAGATCGCCCTCCGAGGTGTTCCAGGTCGTGGCCCGGGTCACGGCGTCGACGGCGGCGTTGCGGCCGGGCCCGGTCGCCGCGGCGGAGGCCAGCACCAGCCAGACCGACGCCGCGGCCAGAGCCAGGGCGCCGGTCCTCGTTTCAAGGAGTGAAGAGGATGTCACGACGGAAGAAGAGGACCCTCGCAGCGGCCGTCCTGGTGATCGCCGCCCTCGCCGGCTGGGACATCCATGCCCATCGCGCCACCATCTGGTTCGTGGGGCCGGCCGGGGCGGCCCTGGGCGAGGACGAGCCGGTCCGGGTCGAGGGGCTGCCGATCATCCGGCCCAACACGATCACCCTGGGGGAGGGCCATCCCACGGTGGCCGTCGCCGCCTCCATCGACGCGGAGCTGGCCGAACCCGCGCCCCTCGACGCCACACTGAGCTACGACCAGCTCGACGCCGTGGTCAGCCGCGCCCTCGACCTGGACCGCTCCGGCCGCTCGATCCGCGACGTCATCGAGGCCGGCGACGAGGTGCTGATCAAGGTGAACAACATCACCAACCGCGGCAATCCCAGGTCGTCCTACCACGCCCGGGGCTTCGAGCATCCGGGGCAGATCACCGACCTGCGGGTGGTGAAGAGCGTCATCTCCTACCTCGTGCGGCACGTGGGGCCGGAGAGGATCACCATCGTCGAGGGCGGCTCCCAGTCGCCCCGCAAGGGCGCCCCCGGGTTCCCCACCAACGCCACCAACGACAGCTGGTCGGTCACCTATCCCGAGTTCGACGATCTCTCCTACGAGAAGATCCTGGAGGAGTTCGCCGCCATGGATCTGGCCACCGTCGTCGACACGGCCGATCTCAACTACGCCCCCTTCAGCCGCAAGTACGTGCCCGGCGGCGCCTACCAGCGCCTGGGCGTGACCCGCCTGAACTACCCCAACGCCCAGCAGGGCTTCCACGTGGCCGGCACGGGCCGGTTCCGCGACGCGCCGCTGTCGGTGCCCACGATCCTCCTCGAGGCGGACAAGGTCATCTCCCTGCCGGCGATGAAGACCCACGTCTACGGCCCGACCCTGGGTATCAAGAACTTCGTGGGCGCCCTCTCGCCCCGGGGGCGCGGCACCAGCAGCCTCTCCAAGGGCGAGCTGTTCCAGTTCAACCCCGAGCACGGCCAGGTCGACATCTTCACCTTCCACCCGGCGGACTACACGATCCTCCAGGGGTTCTGGGGCACCGAGGGCGACGGCCCCCAGGACGGCGTCAACATCCAGCACAACGTCGTCGTCGCCGGCGCCGACCCGGTGGCCACGGAGGCCGTGGGCAGCGTCGCCATGGGCTACAACCCGCTCGATCTGGAGCTGCTCTACCTGGCGGCGATCAAGGGCTTCGGCACCTTCGATCTGCACAGGATCGAGGTGGTGGGGCGGCCCGTGGAGAGCATCCAGCACAATTACATCAAGTCCCGCATCCACACCCTCGGCGCCCGCCATCCGCCGTTCTACGGCCGCGGCATCCGTCGCTGGCTGGTGGCCGGGCCCTTCCCGGGGGCCGGCCTCGACGCCGTCCACCTGCCCGGCGAGGCCGACCTGCGCCCCGTGGAGGGGCAGGCCGCCCTCGACCGCACCTGGACCCGGGTGGAGCACCTGGGCTACTCGGCCGAGGTCCTCGACCTGGGGCAGGTCAACGGCGAGGCGGAGGACGCCGCCCACTACGCCTTCACCCTGGTCCACGCCGACCGGGCCATGGACGGGTTCCTCGCCCTCGGCTACGGCGATCTCGTGCCGCTGGGACAGGGCGGCGGCGACGTGGCCAGGGTCTGGCTGAACGGGGAGGTCGTCCACGACGGCACCGAGCGCCGCGGCTTCCGCCTGGCCGACAAGACCTTCCCGCCCGTCGAGGTCCACCTCCGTCAAGGGGAGAACCGGCTGCTCTTCAAGGTCGGCAACTTCGAGCGGGACGCGTGGCTGGCGGCTCATCTCGTGGACGAGGACGGCGACCGGCTCTTCGGCATCGAGTACTCCCTGACCGGGGAGATGCCCACTGCCGTGGGCGAGGGCGCGGCGGAGACGGAAGCCCTTCCGGCGCAACCGGTTCTGCTTCCGAACTACCCCAATCCCTTCAATCCGGTCACCCGCCTCCGCTTCGTGATGCCCCACGAGGCCCGGGTCCGCCTGGACATCTACGATCTCGCCGGCCAGCGGGTGCGCCGGCTGATGGACCGGACCGTGGCCACGGGGCGCTACGAGGTCGCCTGGGACGGACGCGACGCCTCCGGCTTCAACGCCGCCAGCGGCGTCTACCACGCCGTGCTGCGCGACGACGGCGGCCGGCGCTGGTCCAGGGCGATGACCCTGATCCGATGAGCGAGGGCGCCGGCCAGGCGCCCACACGCGCCCCGCCTCGCCGCCCGAGGACCCTGGCCCTCGGCCTCGCTGGCTGCCTGTGCATCGGCCTCGGCACCCAGCTCGGGGAGATGATCACCGGCGGGTCGCGCATGGCCAGCGGCTTCACCACCGGGGCGGCGCTGGTCCTGCTCTTCCTCATCGCCGGCGGCCTCAACCCCGCCCTGAAGCTCCTGCGTCCGGCCTGGGCCCTGCGCCGCGGCGAGCTGATGGTGGCCCACGGCATGATGATGGTCGCCTGCGCCCTGCCCACCACCGGGCTGGTGGCCTATCACCTGCCGATCCTGATCCTCGGCTTCTACTACGCCACCCCCGAGAACGAGTGGGCCGAGGTGATCCTGCCCCACGTCCCGGAGTGGATGGCGCCCCGCGACCCGGGGGCGGTCCGCTACTTCTTCGAGGGGCTGCCCGAAGGGGAGGCCGTCCCCTGGGACGCCTGGGTCCTGCCCCTGGCCTGCTGGGCCGCCTTCTTCGCCGCCCTCTACCTGGTGATGATCTCGGTGGCCGTGATCCTGCGCCGCCAGTGGATGGAGGCGGAGCACCTCGTCTACCCGGTGGCCCAGGTGCCCCTGGCCATGGCCCGCGAGGAGCCGGGCTCGGCGGTGAACCCCTTCTTCCGGAACTGGCTCATGTGGCTGGGCTTTGCCCTGCCCGTGCTGCTCACCACGTCGGAGGCCCTGCACCAGTACGACCCCTCCTTCCCCTCGGCCCGGGGCCTCCTCTACCCGGGCACGAGCCTGCCGATCCTGCGGAACACCACCGCCGTCGGCTTCCTCCTCAGCTTCCCGATCCTGGGGTTCTCGTACCTGATCCGCCTCGACATCGCCTTCGGCCTGTGGTTCTTCAACCTCCTGGCCAAGCTCCTGCTGGGGATCTTCCGCGTCACCGGCATCCACAGCACCGAGCACCTCGACTTCGCCGCCAACTCTCCCATCCTGGCGCACCAGGGCATGGGGGCGATGATCGTCCTCGTCCTCGGCGGGCTGTGGCTCGCCCGGGGCCACCTGAAGGGCGTGCTGCGGTCGGCCCTCGGCCGCGGCGGGGGAGCGGACGACAGCGGCGAGATCATGTCGTACCGCGCCGCCCTGCTCTCCACCCTGAGCGGGTCCGCCTTCATGCTCCTCTTCCTGCGCGCCGGGGGCCTGCCCCTGTGGGCGGGGGCGACGATGCTCTTCATCGCCTTGATCCTCTTCGTCGGCATCACGCGGATCGTCGTCGAAGGGGGGATGGCCTCGTGCCGGGCGCCGCTCATCGCCCCCAACTTCGTCGTCTCGGGGATGGGGACCGGCGCCGTGGGGGCGCGGGGCCTGACCACCCTGGCCTACACCTACGCCTGGACCGGCGACATCCGCACCTTCGTCATGGCTTCGGCCGCCCACGCCCTCAAGCTGCTCGACGAGGCGCGGACGGCCGGCGGGCGCCGCTGGGTGTTCTGGTGCCTGGCCGCGGCCGTGGCGGCGACCACCACCGCCTCGTGCTGGATCATGCTGACCCTCGCCTACGAGTACGGGGGCACCAACCTCAACGCCGGCTACTTCCAGCACATCACCATGATCCCCATCCGCTACCTCGACTTCTACCTGAAGAACCCCGCGCCCCCCAACTGGGACGGCTGGATGCACACCGGCCTCGGCGCCGGGGTGATGGCGGTCCTCATGTTCGTGCGCCAGCGCTTCCTGTGGTGGCCGCTGCACCCCCTGGGGCTGCCGATCAGCGCCACGCGGATCATGGACCTCGTCTGGTTCAGCGTCTTCCTCGCCTGGCTCGCCAAGCTGACGATCCTCAAGTACGGCGGCCCCCGGCTGTTCCTGCGGCTGCGCCCGTTCTTCCTGGGCATGATCCTGGGGCAGTTCGTGGTCGCCGGCGTGTGGATCGTCATCGACTACCTTACCGGCATGAGAGAGAACATGGTCTTCGTCATCTGACGGGGAGGGGCTGATGGAGCGAATCGATTTCCAGAGCTGGATGCCCGGAGCCTTCGACGGAAAGCCCTTCGGACCGGGAGAGCTGAAGGGGCTGGAGGAGGAGGCCGGCGTCGGGCGCTGCATCGTCATGCCCGGGGCCGATCAGCGTCCCGACAACGACGGCCTCGCCGCCCGCATCGAGGGCCGGTCCCGCATGGTCGGCTGCGCCGCCGTGAACCCGCTCCTCGGGGAGGAGGCGGTGCGGGAGCTGGAGCGGGCCGTCCGGCAGCTGGGCTTCCGGGGGCTGCGGCTGTTCCCGGCGGACCACGGTTTCCCCATGGACGGCGGGGCCGTCGACCCGGTGCTGGACAAGGCGCGCGAGCTGGGGGTCCCCGTCACCGTGGACGGATGCCGCTCGAACTGCGAGCCCGCCCGCATCGCCGCCGCGGCGGGGAGGTTCCCCGAGGTGCCCTTCATCGTCGACGTGGGATTCCGCCCGAGCGCGCCCCCGGCGTCGATGCAGGTGCCCCTGCCTCCGGAGGGGCGCATCGCCGAGACCGCCCGGGACACCGCCAACGTCTACCTGGGGCTCACCGCCATGGCGGCGGTGGAGCTGTACTGCATCAAGCGCCTCATGGGGGTCTGCGGGCCGGAGAAGCTGGTCTTCGGCTCCAACGCCCCCTGGGGCCTCCCCCGCCTCGCGGTGCGCGGGTTCCGCCTGGTCGGCTGGCCGCGCCACCAGGAGGAGGCGGTCCTCGGCGGCACCCTGGCCGCTCTCTACCGGATCCCCGGAGGTGGAGCGTGAGGATCTTCGACTGCGAGGCCTACCTGCCCAACAGCGGCAATCCCTACCTGTGCGGCGACTCCTTCGAGCCGGCCGACCTGATCCGCCTCGTGGACGAGGTCGACACCGAGGCCGTCCTGACCATCCCCGCCCCCGAGGCGCCCCTGGAGGGGTCGGGATGGGAGCAGACCAACAACCGCACCCTGAAGCGGGCCATGGACGAGTACCCCGGCCGGCTCCTGGGCTGCTGCGTCGTCCGGCCCGCGGACGGGCCGGCGGCCGTGGACGAGTTCGTGATGACCGTGAAGGAGTGGGGGTTCTCGGGGCTGAAGTACGCCCCGGGCCTGGAGGGCACGGCGGCGGAT
Organism: Candidatus Latescibacterota bacterium; assembly: GCA_022827165.1. The sequence goes on along the minus strand of JAJDTN010000223.1, from coordinate 1,371 downwards.
CTCGCCAGGGCGGCGGAGGAGATGGAGGTCCCGGTCACCATCCACACCAACGGATCGGCCGAGTTCTACGAGCGCATCGCGGCCCTGGCCCGCCGCCATCCCCGCCTGGAGATGGTCCTGGAGCACATGGGCTACCGCTTCAACGTGGATCTGGCCATCGACCTGGCCCGGCGCTTCGGGAACGTCCATCTCGCCCCCACGGTGACCGCCGCGGCCGAGCCCCTCGCCGTGAGGAAGGCGGTGGACGAGGTGGGGGCGGAACGGGTCGTCTTCGGGTCCAACGCGCCCTGGGTGGTTCCCGTCCTCGGCGTCGAGGGGATCCGCAGCCTCGAACTGGGAGAGGCCGCGGAGGAGCTGATCTTCCGCGAGAACTTCCGGAGGATCTACCGGCTGGCCTGAGGCCCGCCCACGGCCGCGAGCTGGTCCTCGATGAACGCCTCGGCCCGCGCGTTCTCGGCTTCCGGGTCGCAGATCCCGCGGAGCTCCGCCTCCAGGCCGCGGGCGACGTCGGGTTCCGTCGCGCAGCGGTCCTCCAACTCGCCCGGGTCGTCGAGCACGTGGAAGAGCTGATGCGGGGCCTCCACGTGGTAGATCAGCTTCCACGGCCCGCGGCGGATCATGAAGCTGCTCGCCCTTGTGCCGTGGCCGTGGTACTCGCTGAAGACGGGGCGGGTGTCGTCGTGGTCGGGGACCTCCTGCAGCGGCTCGCCGTGCCGGTCCGCGGGCATGGCCACTCCCGCGCTGGCGAAGAGGCTCGCCTGCAGGTCCATCAGGCTCACAGGGGTGCTCACGCGGCCGCGGCCGTCGAAGTCCGGCCCCGCCGCGATGAGCGGCACCCGCACCGAGTCCTCGTAGAGCGAGCACTTCCACCACATGCCGAAGCGCCCGAGCATCTCCCCGTGGTCGGAGCAGTAGACCAGGTTCGTCGTCCCCCGGAGGCCGGCGGCCTCGACCGCCTCCCGCAGCCGGCCGAGCTGCTGGTCGACCCAGTCGACGCAGGCCAGGTAGCCCCGCCGCAGGCCTCTCGCCTGTGCCTCGGTGAATGCCTCCGTCTGGAAGTGGGCCCTCAGGTCGGCGGCCCTCGGGTGCCGGGCCGTGGGGTGCTCCGGACCGGGGTAGGGCAGGTCGCCGCAGCCGGCGTACTTGTCCCACAACTCGGGCGTCGCCACGTGAGGGAAGTGAGGAGGCCCCACGCTGACGAACAGGACCCAGGGCCGGCCCAGGGCCGGCGCCGTGTCCCGGATCCAGTCGACGGCGGCGCCGACGACGCGTCCGGGCTCCTCGAAGGCGTCCGGCCTCTGGCCGTAGCCGTCAGCCCGCTCGCGGGCCCCCGCACGGATGGCCAGGGGGTTCCGGCGGCACTCCCGGTCT
>JAJDTN010000320.1 GCA_022827165.1 Candidatus Latescibacterota bacterium | reverse complement strand
CGCCGATGGCCGGGTTCGACCACTGGCCGTGGAGGATCCCCAGCCCCGGGGAGGCGTCCTCCCAGACCAGCTCGCCGGTGGACTTGCGCAGGGCGATGAAGGAGGGGGCGAAAGGCGACGGGATGTGGACGTGGCCCTCGTCGACGCCGTTGGAGGTGACGACGAAGAGGAGGTCGCCGAGACCGGCGGGAGAGCAGGTGGCCAGGTTGTGGGGGAAGACGTCGAGCTCCTCGATCATGTCGAAGGACCAGACCAGATCGGCGTCGGCCGGGCCGGTGGAGGCCTCGCCGGTGAGGGGGCCGTCGTTCTCGCCGTCGGCGAAGCCCTCGGTGTCGACGCAGACCACCTGCGCCTGGTTGGAGACGTAGTAGAGGCGGTCGCCGTCGATGTAGGGGGTGGAGCAGATGCCCTGCTGGGGCCAGTCGTTGACGCGGCCGGCGGGCAGCTTGGTGTGCGTCGACTGCCACAGGAAGGCGCCCCCGGGCCGGGCGAAGGCCATGAGCACGCCGCGGTCGCCGGTGAGCCGGGGGTCGCGCAGGCCCTGGTTGTTGGTGCCGATGAAGAGCTTGCCCCCCGCCAGCAGGGGGCCGGCGTAGGTCTGCGAGCCGAGGGGGGCGGACCAGAGCACGCCTTCTCCCGTGGCCACGTCCCACTCCACCGGCAGGTCGACCGCCTCGGAGACCATGTTGCGGGCCCGGGTGTGTCCCCACATCGCCTCCTCGGCGCCCGCGGGAAGGGTGGCGGCGAGGGCGGCCAGAAGGAGCAGGTCTCGTCTAGTCATCGATCTCCAGCACCATGTCGTCATAGTGGATCTCGGCGGCCGAGTGGCCGTAGAGGCCGGGCGCGCCCTGGCGGTTCGGCAGCGGATCGGGGGCCTCGATCGTCCAGGCGGCGGGCTCCGGGTCCCCCCGGCGCCAGACCTTGCCCCGCACCACGGCCCCATCGGCTTCGAGGTCGACGCGCATCTTCATGGTGTACCAGACGCCGCTCTCCCACTCGAAGGGGACGCTCGCCGCCATGCGCAGGTCCGAGGCCCAGGAGCGGACCTGGAGCTGCTGGTGGTTGCCCATCAGGTCGAGGGTGTAGCGCTGGGCGATGAGGCCCATGTCGGGGAGGTTGCGCCGGTGCCGGTCGCCCATCATCGACGCCCGGATGGTGTACCCGCTCAGGTCCGCCGGCCCGAGGTAGACGTTGGAGCGCTGCAGGCCGCGGCGGGCAAAAGGCTTGTACAGCATCTCCTCGCCCTCCACCCGGCGCAGGAGGAACTTGCCGCCCGCCGAGCCGATCCAGTGGGCGGGCGCCGGCCGGTCCTCCTCGACGGCGCCGGCCGCTCCGAAGTCGAGGCTCCACGACTTCCGCGTGAGGACGCGCACCCGGGCGCTGGCCGTGAAGCCGCCGGCGCTGAGGGTGACAACACCCCCGTGGTCAGGGCCGGCATCGGCGGTGAAGACACCCTCCCGGAGGTCGCCCGCCAGGCCCTCCGTCGACCAGTCTCCCGCCTCGGCGGCGCCGGTGACCCGCCCCATGGCATCCACGAGGCGGGCCTCGAAGCGCACGGAACCGCCCGGCTCGACGGTGGTTTCCGCCGGGACCAGCTGCACCCCCACGGCCTCGCCGGGAGGGGCTTCCGCCGGCGCCGGGGGAGGCCCGGCGCTCTCCACCGGCCCGGGGTCGTTCCCGAGGCAGTACAGCCCCTCGTCGGTGGTGAAGTAGACGCGCCCGTGGGCCACGGCGGGCGAGCCGAAGATCTCCGCCGGACCGCCGTCGGCGGCCAGGACCTGGTCGCTGTCGAGCAGCTCGCCGCCGGTCTCCCCCGGCCGCAGGATGTGGAAGCGCCCGTTCACGGTGGTGGCGTAGAGCTTGCCGTCGGCGACCACCGGGGACCCCCGGCCCACGGTGCCGAGGTTGCGGTGCCAGCGCCGCCGGCCGCTGTCGGCGTCGAGGGCGTGGAGGTTGCCGGAGTTGTCGATCACGTAGAGGACGCCGTCGGCCAGGGCCGGCGAGGCGTACCCGCTCAGGGCGTCGTAGCGCCACAACTCGTGGGTCTCGGTCACGTCCCCCCGGCCGCGGGCGTCGATGCAGACGACGCGGCCCATGGTGTTGCCGTCGATGTTCTCCTCGCCGTGGCTGGCGTAGACGCGGTCACCGCCGACGACCACGGCGGCGTTCAGCCCGCGGCGGCTCAGCCGGAAGCCCCAGAGCTTCTCGCCGGTGGCCAGGCGCATGGCGTAGACCGAGCCGTCGGCGTTGCCGGCGACGATCAGCCGCTCGCCGCCGATCTCGGCGACCACGGGGGTCGAGTAGGTCGTGTCGAGAGGGCGCCCGCCCGGGGCGGAGACCCAGACGACCTCGCCCGTGTGCTTGTCGAAGGCGAAGTAGCGGTCGCGGGGCACGCCGTGGGCGCCCCAGCCGCTGCTGAGGAAGTTGAGGATCACCAGGCCGCCGGCCACGACCGGCGTCTGCACCCGCCCGCCGTACCCGGAGATGCGGCCGAACTCCTCGGTGAGGGAGCGCTCCCACAGCAGCTCGCCGTCGCGGCCGTAGCAGCGCAGCAGCCCCTGCACGCCGTGGACGTAGAGCCGGCCGGTTTCCGGATCGGCCGCCGGGCTGGCCCAACCGACCCGGTTGAAGGGGATGGTCGTGTGGAAGACGTTGAAGCGGTCCTCCCACAGCAGCTCCCCCGTGGCCGCGTCGAAGGCGGCGACCCGCTCCTGCTCGGTGACGTCCTTGCCGGCGCGCCCGGCGACGAAGACCCGTCCGTCGAGCACGACGGGCGTGGAGCGGCCGGTGAAGGCGGCCCTCCAGGCCTGGCCGGCGCCGCCCGGGGTCCAGGACTCGACGAGGCCGGTCTCCGCGGCGGTGCCGTTCTGGAAGGGCCCGCGCCAGGCGGGCCAGGCGCACCACCCGGGGGCGGCCAGCAGGAGCGGGCCGAGGGCGGCGAGCAGGAGGGGGCGTGCGGGCGGGATCTTCACGGGGCGGGAAGGTACTCGCGGGGCGGAGTGATGTCAGCTTCCGGGGGCAGTTCGCGGTGTCTCAGGCGGCCGCCCAGCCCTCCGACAAGACCTGCTCCAGGACGGTCTGCGTCGCCTTCTCCTGCTTGTCCGGCGGCGGAGGTTGGCGCGCACGTTCTCGCGCAGGGTCCAGTCGATGGTCACGTTGCTGCGCACGGTCTCGACGAGCTGGTGGGCGATCGCCCTCAGCGTCTCGTCGCCGAGGACCTGCACATAGAAGGCCAGCTCGTCCTCCGACAGTCCCAGCTTGGCCGGGCGGCTCTCGTAGTGGATGGGCACCGTGGCCCCGTCCTCGACGGAACGCTGGATGTCGCAGATGCTGATGTAGTCGCCGAAGACGGCCCGTGTGCTGGCGTCCTGGCGATCTATGGGTGTCCCCGTAAAGCCGACGAAGGAGGCGGGGCAGGGCGTCGCGCATGTGGCGGGCGAGGACCGCCTCGCCGCAGTCGTCGCGTTCGGCCGCGGGCGTGTCCGGGGCGATGTCGGGGCCGTAGGCTGCGGACCAACCGAGGGAGGAGAGCCACGCGAGGGCGGCGGACTCGACATCAGCCTCGGTGAGGGTGGTCAAGGGGATTCCCAAGGACTGACGAGCTCGACATCGAGGCGCTCGAAATCGGCGATGTTGCGGGTGACTATGACCAAGCCGTGGGCCCTGGCTATGCCGGCAACCAGGACATCGCCCATGTCGATAGTGCGTCCGGCGCGGCGTGCCTGCGCCCTGAACTCAGCGGACCACTTCGCCGCCACTCTGTCCATTGACAGTATGCGGTCCTCATACGCCCCCAAGATGGCCGATTGCATCTCTGACAGGCGACTGCGGCGGTTTCCCTGCGGGAGCAGCCGCAGGCCGTACTCCACCTCGTGTACGAGAATAGACGACAGCCATACGTCTTCCTGGTCCGCCAGAAAGCTGACGACCTGCGGGGCGGGAGCGTCCCTCGTCAGCTCCGATACCACGTTGGTATCCAGAAGGTAACCGGTCATTCGTCCTCGTCATCGATGAACGGGGTCTTCCGGTTCGAACTACGGTCCGGCACCTCGAGGTTCGTTCCGCGCGGCACGTTCTCGACCAGCCACTGCCCCAATGACTTGCGTGGCTGCGATTTCGCGCGCCAGACGTCGGTGGGCACCACGACGAACGACTTCCGGGTACCGATGCGCTGCGGCCCTTCCGACTCGGCGAGCCGCAGGATTTCAGACAGGCGCGCCTTCGCCTCGGCGACGGTCCAGACGCGGCGGGATTCGGAGGCAAGCATGGTTGGTCTCCCTTGAGAAAAGATCGATGTAGTCTACAATAGACCACTACGGTCCACCAGGCAAGCTGGCAAGGGACATCCCGGGGCGATGTCTGTAGTCGGCGACGCCCTTCGAGTCGGGCTCCCTGCCGGCCCTTCGGGATGTGGAAGCCAGGTCGGTTGCCTGCGAAAGAGCGGGACCCCATGTCCCGGATCCTATCTTCAGGGATGTGCTGCCGGAGATATTCCGGCACCAACAGCCAGGAGAACCGCCATGCGAAGCCTGATCCCCTGCATCCTGCTGGCCGCCGTCTCCGCCGCCTCCGCCTCGGAGAGCTGGCCCCAGTGGCGCGGCCCCCACCAGAACGGGGTCAGCGCCGCCGCCGGCCTGCCCTCGCAGTGGAGCGCCTCCGAGGGCGTCCTGTGGAAGGCCCCGCTGCCCTCCTGGAGCGGCGGCACCCCCATCGTCTGGGGCGACCGCGTCTTCGTCACCTCGCCTTCGGCGCCGGAGGCCGGGGCGGCGCCCCCGCAGCAGGGCCGGCGGCGCAAGCGCGATCCCGGCGGCGACGACCTGCTGCTGCTGTGTCTGTCGCGGGCCGACGGCAAGGAGCTGTGGCGCGCCGTCCTCGCCGAGGGCAACCGCACCTGGCGCAAGCACAACAACACCTCGCCGTCGCCGGTCACCGACGGGCGGCACGTCTGGGCCGTCACCGGGACCGGGGTGGTCGCCGCCTTCACCATGGAGGGCCAGCCGGTCTGGCGGCGGGACCTGCAGGCCGAGTTCGGGGCCTTCGGCCTCATGTGGGGCTACGCCTCGTCGCCGGCCCTGCACGACGGCCGCCTGATCGTGGAGGTCCTGCACGGGATGCGCACCGACGCCCCGTCGTACCTCGCCGCCTTCGACGGCGCCTCCGGCGAGCTGGCGTGGCGGGTCGAGCGGCCCACGGACGCGCCCGGGGAGTCGCCCGACGCGTACACCACCCCTGCCGTGCTGCGCACCGGCGCCGGCGCGCAGATCGTCATCTCCGGCGGCGACTACCTCACCGGCCACGACCCGGCCTCGGGCCGGGAGCTGTGGCGCGTCGGCGGACTGAACCCGGGGAGGGAGGGCAACTTCCGCATCGTCGGATCGCCGATCGCCGTGGGCGGCATGGTCTACGCCCAGAGCCGCCGCAAGCCGCTGCTCGCCTTTCGCGTCGGCGAGGGGGGCCGCATCGGCCAGGAGGACCTGGCCTGGCGCTGGGAGGGGGCCGGCGCCCCCGACGTGCCCACCGCCGCCTGCGACGGCACCCACTTCTTCATGGTCGACGACCGCGGCCTGGCCACCGCCCTCGACGCGCGCACCGGCCGGGTCGTGTGGGGGCCGGAGCGCACCGCCCAGGGCCGGGTCAGCGCCTCGCCGGTGGTGGCCGACGGCAAGCTCTACGTGCTCAACGAGGACGGGGTCACCACGGTGCTGGCCGCCGGCGCCGAGTACGGACACCTGGCCACCAACGCCCTCGACGGGTCCTTCACCCTGTCCTCGCCGGCGGTGGCCGGCTCGCAGCTGTTCATCCGCACCGCCACGCACCTGTACTGCATCGACGGGTCCGAAGGGGGCTGAGGCGCCTCGGCACCTTGGTGAGACCGGCGCCGGCCTCTATATTCGAAGGCTCCGCGAGCCGCCGCGCTTACAGGCGGCCGCCAGCCGCCGCCCTTGCTTTTTCTGCCGTCCCTTCGGCACCGCCGGGCGGCGGAAAGGACTCCATGAGACTCGCCGTCGACAACCTGGCCAGCAACGCCACCGAGGACGACCTGCGCACCCTCTTCGAGATCTTCGGAAAGGTTGCGGCCGTGGAGATCCAGAGGGACCGGGGCCGGGGCTTGGTGGACATGCCGAGCAAGTCGGCCGCCAGGGAGGCGATCACCAACCTCGACGGCCAGGAGCTCCTGGGCCACGCCCTCGGCATCAGCGAGTTTCAGCCGGGGAAGCGCCCCTTCCGTCCCAAGCGCCGCCGGCGGCGGCGGTAAGACCGCCTCCACCCTCCGGCGCGGCTTCGTCCGGTCCGGCGCGGGGCGCCTTCCGGTCCGATCTTTGATCCCGAGGAGAGGGAATGCCGTACTACGTATACGTATCGCTCAGCACCGAGGACCGTATCAACGTCTACGCCATGGACCCCGAGACCGGGGCCCTCGACTCGTACGCCATCGTCGCCGCCGGCGCCGGTCCCGGCCCCCTGTGCGTCGACCCTCAGCAGCGGTTTCTGTACGCCGGCCTGCGCGGCGGCCGCCAGGCGGCGGCGTTTCGCCTGGAAAAGGGCAGCGGACGGCTCGCGCCCCTCGGCACGGCGCCGCTGGAGTCGGACCCGTGCTACCTCTCCACCGACGCCAGCGGCCGCTTCCTGTTCACCTCCTACTACCGCGCCGGCATGGCCGCGGTGCATCCGATCCGCCGCGACGGCTCCGTCGGCACGCCGGCGGTGATGAACATCAAGACCGCCGAGCGCGCCCACTCGATCCAGATCGACGCCAGCAACCGCTTCGCCTTCGTGCCCCACACGGCCGGGCCGAACCTGATCTACCAGTTGCGCTTCGACGACAAGACCGGCCGCCTGTCCTCGAACCCGGCGGGCCAGCGGCTCGAGCCGCCTCCGGGGGAGGGGCCGCGTCACTTCTGCTTCCACCCGGTCATGGACGTGGTCTACTTCGTCAACGAGCAGAGCTCATCGGTCTCGGCGTATGAGCTCGATACCCGCGAGGGGACGCTGACGCGGTTCCAGAACGTGCCGACCCTGCCCACGGGCTTCGAGGGCGAGAACACCGGTGCGGAGATCCGCATCACGCCCACGGGGGAGTACCTCTACGCCTCCAACCGCGGACACGATTCGATCGCCGCCTTCTCCGTCGACGGGTCGACGGGGGCGCTGGAGCCGATCAGCCACACGCCCACCGAGCCGACGCCGCGCTCCTTCACCCTCGATCCCGACGGCGCCTACCTGCTGGCTCTCGGCGAGGGCTCCGGCAAGCTGGCCACCTACCGCATCGACGACGAGACCGGACATCTCTCTCCGCTCGAGGTCCTCCAGGTGGGCAACAGTCCCATCGGGGTCCTGGCCCTCGACCTCGGGACCGCCGAACCCGCCTCGCGGCTGAGCTAGCGGCCCGGCCCCCCGGGCACCCTCCGTTCCACCGCAGGATCTCTCTCCGCGGGCCACCTGCCGGACAGATCCGGCCGTGTCCGCCCCGACCGGTTTTTCCCCTTGACCCGGTTCACGGCATAGCTATACGTATGTGCAGCTATCCGGGAGATGGGGTTGAGCTTCGTCCACCTGCACTGCCACTCGTCGTTTTCGTTCCACGCCGGTGTCCCCGGTATTCCCGAAATCGTGGGGAGAGCGAGGGAGCTGGGGATGCCGGCCGTGGGACTTACCGACACCGACCGCATGTCGGGGCTCGTCCTCCACTACGAGGAGTGCCGCCGCCAGGGCTTGCGGCCCGTCCTCGGGGTCGAGTTCACCGAGCCGCGCCGCGGAGAGGTCCTGGCCGCCCGCGCCCGGCGGGGCCTGCCGGCGGACGAGGATCTCCGCGCCGGCCCCGCCGAGATGTCGCCGCGGGCCGACGGCGCCGGCTCCCACGGGCGCGAGCGCCTCGTCGTGCTGGCCCGCAACGCCCGGGGCTACGCCGACCTGTGCGAGGTGGTCACCCGCCGCCACCTCGAGGCCGACCGCTTCCGTTTCGAGGAGGTCTTCGCCCGCGAGTGGCCCGACTTCGCGCTCCTCACCCCCTCGCCCGGGCTCCTCGGCCTCCTGGCCGGCACCCCCAACCGGGGCCGGCTGTACGGCGAGCTGATCGCCAACTCGGCCGCCACCCGCCGCCGCAGCCGCCAGCTCGAGGCCGTCGCCGGAGCCCTGCACCTGCCCCTGGTCGCCCAGAACGACTGCTACTTCCTCGACCCGGGGCAGTGGCCCACGCACCAGCTGCTCACCGCCATCGGCCTCAACTCGACGCTGTCGCGCCTGCGGCCCGGGGAGTGCGCCTCGCCCCAGGCCTGCCTGCGTAGCGCCGGCCAGATGGCGGCGGCCTTTCCGTCGCACCGCCGGGCCCTGGCCAACGCCGAGCGCCTCGCCGAGGAGTGCGGCTCCATCGAGCTGCCCCTGGGCGAGTGGATCCTGCCGCGCGTCGACGTGCCCCCGGGCGAGACCCCGGCCGGCCACCTGGCGCGGCTGGCCTGGGCGGGGCTCGAGCGCAACTACGCCGGCCTCGGCACCCGTGACCGGGCCCGCCGCATCCAGCGCATGGAACTGGAGACGATCGAGAAGCTCGGCTACCCGTCGTATTTCCTGATCGTCAAGGAGATCCGCGACTGGGCCAACGAGCGCTTCGCCTCCGGCTACCGGCGGCCGGCGGACTGCACGATCCTGCGCGGCAGCGCCGCCAACAGCATCACCTTCTACAACATCGGCGTCTCCGACCTCGATCCGATCCGCCACGACCTCTACTTCCAGCGCTTCCTCAACGAGGACCGCGCCTCGCCGCCCGACGCCGATCTCGACTTCGGCTGGGACGAGCGCGACGAGGTGCAGAAGTTCATCACCCGGCGCTGGGGCGAGGAGCACGTGGCGGTCACCTGCACCACCCTCCACTTCCGCGAGCGCGCCTCCTTCCGCGAGACGGCCAAGGTCCACGGCTACACCGACGACGAGGTCACCCGCATCCTCCGCGGCCGCGGGTCCCGCTCGGCGCGCATCGACGACGCCGGGATCCGCCGCCTGTGGCGGCTCGCCGCCACCATCCGCGGCAAGCCGCGGTTCCTGGGCCAGCACCCGGGGGGCGTGCTGATCACCGACCAGCCCATGCGCCGCCACGTCGCCTGCGAGCGCTCCGGCGGCGACAAGGACCGCGTCATCACCCAGATCGACATGCACAACGGCATCGACGAGCTCGGGCTGATCAAGTTCGACATCCTCGGCAACGGCTCGCTCTCGGTCCTGCGCGACGCCCTGGGGCAGCTGGCCGAGCAGGGCGAGGAGGACCCGGGGGTCTTCGACGTCGACAAGTGCTGCGACGACCCCGCCGTGCGGGACGTCATCCGCAAGGGCCGGACGAGGGGGATCTTCTACATCGAGAGCCCGGCCCAGACGCGGCTGAACAAGAAGGCCCGGGCCGGGACCTTCGAGGAGATCGCCATCACCTCCAGCCTGGTGCGCCCCGCCGGGTCGCGGTACGCCGCCACCTACGTCGAGCGCGAGCGCAAGTCCAAGGCCGGCATCCGGGACTGGGAGTTCGTGCACCCCGCCCTCGAAACGATCCTGGGCCGGACTCACGACGTCTGCGTCTTCCAGGAGGACGTGACCAGGATCTGCCACCAGGTGGCGGGCCTGAGCTTCGCCCAGGCCGACCGCATCCGCAAGATGATGAACTCCCTCCACGAGGGCGCCCCGGCCGAGGAGCAGTGGCGGCGCACGGAGCGCGACTTCCTCGCCGGCTGCATGGGCCACAGCGGCCTCACCGCCGCCCAGGCGCGGGAGCTGTGGGAGCGCGTCAGCTCCTTCACCGGCTTCAGCTTCTGCAAGAGCCACTCGGCCACGTACGCGCAGCTCTCCTTCCAGTGCACGTATCTCAAGGCCCACTACCCGGCGCAGTTCCTCGCCGCCGTGATCAGCAACGGCCACGGGTTCTACCGCCGCGACGTCTATCTCGACGAGGCCCGGCGCTGGGGCTGCCGCATCCTGCCCATCGACATCGGCGACTCGCGCCTGAAATACATCGGCCGCCACGGCCGCATCCGCCCGGGGCTGATGCACGTGCGCGGCGTCCGCCGCGCCGCCCTCGAGGCGGTCGAGGCCGAGCGCCGCGATCACGGCGTCTTCCGCGATCTGGTCGACTTCGTCGAGCGCATGGCCGGCTCCGGCGCGCCCGTCCGCCTCCACAAGGGCGAGATCGAACGGCTGATCCTCGTGGGCGCCTTCGACCGTTTCGGGCTCACCCAGCCCGAGAGCCTGTGGCTCCTCGACGACGCCTTCCCGGCCGTCCGGGGCGCGCCCGAAGAGAGCGCCGGCCTCTTCGCCGCCGCGGGGCCGCCGGAGAAGCGGGTCCCGGGCGTTCTGGGCGACTACAACCTGGCCCAGCGGTGCCTGAACGAGCACGAGCTCCTCGGCTACATGCTCTCCGGCGACCTGCTCGAGATCCTCGACCTGCACCCGGCCTCGCGGGGCACCGTGCCCATGGGGGACCTGGAGCGCTGCGCGGGGCGGCGCGTCAAGGTCTTCGGCCGCCAGGTCACCGAGCGCATCCACGGCGTCGAGGGCACCGGCGAGCCGATGATGTTCCTCACCCTCGAGGACAGGAGCGGGACGGCCGACGTGATCCTGTGGCCGGACGTGTTCCAGCGGTCCGCCGACGCCGTCCTCGGCGGCGGCCCCTTCGAGGTCCGCGGCCGGGTCGAGGAGGACTGGGGAGCGATCTCCCTGGTGGCCGAGCGGGTGCGGGCGGTGGAGTGGTCGCCGGGCCTGGTGGACCTGGAGCTCGCTTCCCGGAAGCTGGCCGACAGCTTCGGCGGGGAATACCGGTACGCCGATGTGGGCGTGGCGGCGTGAGCGCTCGCAAGCCGCGGCCGCGGCCGCAACCGCTGTGGCTGTCCGTCGAGGTGGGGCAGTTCGCCGCCCAGGCCCTCGAGCGCGCCCGCCCCGGCCTGCGGGGCTCGGCCTTCGTCGTCCTCCGGCAGAGCCGGGACAGCCACCGGGCGGCGGTGCAGGCGGTCTCCGCCGGCGCGCGTGATCTCGGGGTCGAGCCGGGCACGCTCCTGTTCGCCATGCGCCGCGCCCACCGGGGCCGGGTCGCCGTCGTCGACCGGGACGAGTCCGCCGAGGCCGCCGCCGCCGAGTCCGTGACCGCCGTCCTAGAGCGGTGGACCCCGTCGTTCCGGGTGCGCCGCGGGTGGGCCCGGCTGTCGGCGCTCCTCGACCTCGGCGGCACGCCCGCGGCCCGGGCCGGCGGCTGGCGCGCGGCGGGGGCCGAGCTTCAGCGCCAGCTCGCCGGCGC
>JAJDTN010000383.1 GCA_022827165.1 Candidatus Latescibacterota bacterium | reverse complement strand
TGGGGCCCGAGATGAACCGCCCCTTCGAGTACACCGTCGGCCCCGACGGCCGCATCTACATCGCCTGCCGCGCCAACTACCACGTCCCCGGCGGCGGCTTGGCGCGGTTCGATCCGCGGACGGAGGAGAAGAAGGTCTTCCGCGACGAGGACCAGTCGGTGCAGTCGGTCGCCTCCGACGGCGCCTGGGTCTACGGCGGCACCAGCATCCGCGGCGGCCGCGGCTGCGTGGAGACGACCACCGAGGCGCGGCTCTTCATGTTCTGCCCGCGGGAGGAGCGCCGCGTCTTCGAGTGCATCCCCGAGTGGGGGGCGATCGCCGTGGGCAACCTCGCCTGCAGCCCCGCCACCGGCCTGGTATACGGATCCACCGACACGGGCGGCCTCTTCGCCTTCAGCCCCGAGCAAAGGCGGGTGATGGTGCGCTGGAGCCTCGATGAGCAGGGCACGCCGCTCATGGGGGTGCCCGAGGCCCACGGCGTCGTCCACCTCACCGCCGGCCGCGACGGCGACATCTACGGCGTCTCGAGGACCCGGGTCTTCAAGATCGACGTCTCCGCCGAGCGCCTCGTCCACCTCGACAAGGCGCCGATCCCGGACCTCTACCAGATCGTGGAGGGCTTCGAGGACGGCGTGTTCTACATCGGCGCCCGCGGCCACCTGCTGGAGTACCACCTGCGGGACACGCCCCACTTCCGCTGAGGCGGCGCCGCTCAGCGGAAGCGGAAGGCGTACAGGTCCGCGTCCTGCAGGGTGAAGCGCAGTCGCACCGGCTCTCCCGCCAGGTCCCCCACCCCGCGGCCGTTCCAGCTCACGGCGCCGTCGATCTCGTCGCCGTAGCGCTCGCCGAAGTTGGCGAGGGTGCGCCCCTCGACGGGCGTGCCGTCGGCCCGCTGAAGCTCCACGCCCAGGGAGCCGGCGGCGGAGGTGGAGTAGTTGAGCTCCAACTCGCCGCCGGAGAACACGAAGGCAGGCGTGGTGAACTCGCCGCCGGAGAAGCCGGCGTGGACGGAGACGAAGCCGTCGGTGCGCAGGGTGTAGCGCCGGATGCGGTTCGACGGCAGGCGCCAGCTCTCCATGCCGAAGAGGGAGATCTCCCCCGGCGCCGTGTGCAGCAGGCCGTGCTCCATGTAGATGGCGCGCTCGTGCCAGTTGTCGGGGTTGGGTCCGGGCCGCAGGAAGGCCTCGCGCAGGGAGGCGTCGAAGCGCACGCCGTCGCGGCTCGACAGGAAGAGGATGTCGTTCACCCCCGGGCCGTGGGGCCAGTCGGGATCCGGCATGCGCTCCTTGACGAAGCGCGAAGGGAACATCAGGTAGGTGCCCGGGGCGCGCTCGTAGGGCACGCAGGCGTTGGTGTAGAGATGCTCGTCCGGCTCGCGCCCGACGTCGATCGATTCCCACTCGCTCCAGCTCTCGAAGTCGGCGGAGGTCGAGCGCCGCACCCAGCGCACGCCGCCCTTGAAGTCGCCCCGGCCGGCGACGCCGCGGGCGTAGATGACGCAGTCGCCGCGGAAGGGGTCGCGGAAGACGATGTTGTGGGAGTCGAAGGGCCGGTCGGTGTGGATCGGCGCCTCCCGGCGCAGTCGCCACCGCAGGCCATCGGGCGAGACCAGGGCCAGCAGGTCCGACGTCCGCACGATGCCCTTGTAGCGCTCGTCGGCGGGCACGCCGGGGCCATCGTCGCGGAAGAGGGAGAGGTTGTTGCCCGGCCCCTGCCAGACCAGGTTGTTGTCGGTGGAGCCCTCGAACTCGATCAGGCCCAGGGACGGCTTCTCCCAGTGGACGCCGTCGCCGCTCTCGGCGCAGGCGATCAGGGGCTGGCGCTGGTCGTCCCGGATCGGGTTGTCGCCGTCGCAGCGGTACCAGGCCCGGTACCTGCCGCCATCGGCGAAGACGGTCATGTAGGAGACGCCGCCCCGCTCCCAAGGCCGGTCGGCGGCGATCGCCGTGTTGCGCCGCATCGGCTCGTGGAGCCTGCGCCTCACCCCGCGGCTGTCCTCGATCCAGTACTGGTCGACGAGGAGCTGGCGGTCGGTGCCGATGCGGGGGATCTGAGTCATTCGGGAGCCTCTTCGCGGGCAGGCGCGGCCAGCGGCGGCAGCGGCACGAAGGTCAGGACGGGTGGATCCGCTCTTTGCCGACCACCCCCCGCAGTACCTCGGGGACCTTCACCGAGCCGTCGGCCTGCTGGTAGTTCTCGACGATGGCGATGAGCATGCGGCCCATGGCGCAGCCCGTGTCGTTGACGGTGTGGCAGAAGACCAGGCTGCCGCCCCCGGCGGGCCGGTAGCGGATGTTCATGCGGCGGGCCTGGTAGTCGGTGGTGTTGGTGTCGGTCATGACCTCCATGAACTCCCCCGTCCCCGGCATCCTCACCTCGCCGGCGCGCTGGCGGTGGCTGGCCAGGTACCCGGCGTCGCCGCCGCACTTGTCGACCATGCGGTAGGGCAGCTGCAGCTGCTGCAGGAGCCACTCGTTGATCTGTCCGAACTCCTGGTACATCGCCTCGGACTGATCGGGGGTGCAGACGGCGTTCATCTCCAGCTTGTCGAACTGGTGCAGCCGCTTGATGCCCTTCACGTCCTTGCCCCAGGAGCCGGCCTCGGAGCGGAAGCAGGCGGTGAAGGCGAAGAGCCTGGCGGGCAGGTCGGCCTCGTCGAGGGTGCGGTCCATGAAGTAGCTGAAGTTGGCCGGCTCCGAGGAGCCCACGAGGAAGAGCTGGGTCCCCTCCTCGACGTTGTCCGTCTGGATGGCGTAGACCTGGTCGCGGCCCTCGGGGAAGTGGGAGGTGCCGTGGAGGGCGCGCTCGCGCACGAGCAGGGGCGGCACCATCATCTCGTAGCCGCGGCGCAGCATCTCGTCGGCCAGGAGCTGCTGCAGGGCGTACTGCATCCGCGCCAAGTCCCCGGTAAGGTAGGTGAAGCGCGACCCCGAGACCTTGGAGGCCTGCAGGGTGTCGGCGCCGAGGGCCGCCGACAGCTCGGAGTGGTCCCGGGGCTCGAACTCCCCCTCCCCATGGACGGCGCCCCCGGGCATGGCCGCCGCCGAGTGGTAACCGGCCCCGAGCTGGTCCTGCGGCAGGTAACCGCGGCCCGGCAGCCACACACACTCCTCCGCGTTCTCCTCCTCGCCGGCGCCCTCGGGCATCTCCGGGTGCGGCCAGTTGGGGAACCAGTCGAGGATCGCCTGCCACTCGGCGGTCAGCTCGCCCAGGCGGGCGTCCAGCTCGCGGCCCTGCTCGCGCAGCTCCTGGCCCTTCCGGCGCGCGGCCTGGGGGTCGCTCCGGCCAAGGCGGGCCAGCTCCTTCTTCTGCGAGTTGAGGCCGTCGATCTGCTGCTGCAGGGCGCGGCGCTGGCCGTCGATGTCGAGGAAGCGATCCACGTCGGCCCGCGCGGGGTCGACCCGGCGCAGGGCGATGGCGCGGCGCATGGCGTCGGGTTCGGCGCGCAGTCGGCGTACGTCGATCATCGGGGGCTCCGGTCTGAGGGCGGACAACGAAAAACGCCGATGCACGGCACCATGGCAACCAGCCGCGATCAGCCGCCGGCGATGGCGGGCAGGAAGTGGACCTCGCTCTCCGGTCCCACCTTCTCCAGCAGGCCCAGCTCCCCGGTGACGCCGTCCACGGTGACCGCCATGCCGCGGGCCAGGGCGTCCCCTTCGGCGTCGTAGAGCCGCGCCTTGATCCCCGGGCACTCGGCCTCCAGGGCCTCGATCACCTGGCGCACCGTGGCGCCCTCCACGCGGACCTGCCCGCGCCCTCGGCTCAGGGGCCGCAGCCGCCGGGGGATGAAGACCACCGCCACTCTTCCCTCCTCCCCTTACCAGTCGCCGACGGCGGCGCGCACGCGCGCCTCGGCCTTGTCGATGGCGAACCAGCTGCCGGAGGCGGTGCGCCGCACGTCGTGCTCACGGCACAGCTCGAAGAACCGCTTCGCCCGCGCGCGCAGCTCCTCCGCCTGCCGCGGGTCCAGGTCGACCTCCCCCGTGGCGTACCACACCGGCTCCAGGGCAGCCCTCCAGGCCCAGACGGAGGCCTGCCCGACGCGGCGGCGCACGGCGTCGCTGTCGGCCAGCCGCATCGCCTCCTCAACTGCTTCCAGGCCGGCGGCGACATCCGACTCGTCGAGGCCGTACTCGTCGTAGCGGCCTCCGAGGCTGTGGCGGTGCAGTCCGCTGGCCATGGCGCGGTCGTGGAGGCGGTCGATCCAGCCCAGGATCGGCGGCGCCGCCGGGCCGTAGTGGAGGTCCAGCCACTCGACCATGAGGGCCCGGCCGTCTAGGGAGGGGTCCCACATGAGCCGACTCAGCAGGTAGTTCCTCAAACCCTCGAACTCGTTGCCGTGGGAGCTGCTGAAGGCCTGGGTGAACAGGCCCCGGACGCCGAGGTCGACCTCGGCGCGCACGTTGCGGTCGATCCACCGCAGGTTGGGCAGGGGCAGCTGGAAGCCGCGGCGGTCGTGGTTCATGTAGTAGTCCCACACGTGCAGGTTCGGCGCGATCCGGGACCAGGCCTTCAGCTGGGCGTACTGGGCGGCGTTGTCCGGGCAGTCCGGGTCGTCGAAGGCGTGGATGAAGCAGGCGTCGATGCTGCACCACATGACCAGGACGTTGTCGCGCGGCTTCAGCGAACGCGGCGGCGGGGCGCTGTAGGCGTAGGCCAGGGTCGAGACCAGCCGCCCCGGGTGGGAGGCGGCGGCCTCGTCGGCGACGGCGTTCACCAGGGTCAGCAGCGAGCCCATGGGCGTGCCCTCGCGCTCGTTGATCGCCCGGCAAGACGGGCACTGGCACCAGACGCTGCCGTCGTTCTGGCCGACGCTGACGTCCATCTGGCGGGGACGGGCTTCCAGGAATCCGAGGGCGGCGCGGGTGATCAGGCGCAGGACCTCGGGGTGGGTCATGCACGGCTGCAGGTCCTCGTGGAAGCGGCCGTCCTCGTAGCGCCGGTGGGCCCAGCGCTCGCCCTCGTAGAGGCAGTAGTACTCCGGGTGGTCGTCGGCGTACTCGGAGGGCGGCAGCAGGGCGTTGAAGGAGTGCTCCACGAGATGCACGGGCGACCGCCCGCCGTAGCGGCCCACCAGGCTCCAGTCGGTGCTGCCCGGGGGCAGGGCCTCCACCCTTCCCGCGTTCAGCCGCCGCCGGGCGGCGAAATCGGCGCGGGCGTAGTTGGTCTCGAAGTCGGCCCAGCGCCACTCCAGCGGCGGCCGGTAGACCCGGTCCACGGGACCGATGCGCCGCTCCGGCCCCAGGGGCGGGACATGGGTGTGGTCGGCGGTGACGAAGCGCACGCCGAGGTAGTCCTCGAGGAAGGTGTAGACCCCGTAGAGGGTCCCCCGCGGCCGGCCGCCGGCCACGACGATGGCTCCCGGTTCAACGACGATGCGCAGGTCCTCGGGGCCGTAGTCGGCGGGATCGAAGCCGACGGGGCTCTGCGCGGCGGCGCCAGGGCCGATGTAGATGTGGCCGCCCGGGCCTTCGGGCGCGGAGAGGATCTGAAGCTCGGGGCCACTGGCGAGAATCAGGTGCGAGCGGAGTTCCTCGGCCGCGTACTCCTCGGAGGCGATGGCGCCGGGGGCGACGACGATCCGCCAGCCGTCGAGGGCGGCCAGGTCGACGGTGGCGGAGAGGGGGGCCGCGGCGGTGGCGGTGATCAGCAGGAGGAGTCTTCGGATCACGGCTGGGCGGCAAGGCATGGGACAATCACCCCCGGCGGGTTGCGATCTGGCGCGAAACTTCGGCTGTGAACCGCCGAGCGACGTCCAGCAAGCTCCGCAACTCCTCGGCCGTCGGAGCGAGCTCGTATGCGTGGTGATGACAGGCACGGCTCAGATCGGACCACGCGGCCAAGGTCTCTCGGCCGAGATCGCGGTCCCTCAGGTAGACGGTAAGACACAGTAGCTGCGCGCGCCCGCTGCAGCGCTCCAGGCCGGGCTCGCGCAGGGACCAGTATTGCCGAAGGGCCTCCTCGATCGCATGCCGGCAGAGTACGGCCGCAATTCTCGGCCAGCCGTGGACACGGCCGCCAGGGTCGGGGCCTACCAGCGAATCCGCCTCGTCGATGATCTCGGCGGGACTCATGGGCTGCCATCGAGCTGGACGAGCCATCCTGCCAGGCGTCCGGTCGAGCCGACCATCGTCGAGAAGTCCGGGGTAGCCCCGGCGGCTCCGTGGGCTCCACGGTTCGCCCACTGGACGGCATCGGCCCATCTGGAGTCGGACCGGTTGAGCCGGGCCAGCACCTCCCCCCCGCGCCCGGCATCGTCGAACAGGGCGAGGGCGAGTTTCTGCGTCAGCGTGCGGGCGTCGTTCAGCGCCTTGTCCGTGTCGGAGTGGGGCTCGCCGCGCCCGATGCGCCGGCGACGGACGACCTCCGTGCACGCCGCTTCGATGGCGAGGCGGCAGAACTGGGGCAGGGCCCGCGCCGCGGCTTCGGCCGGAAGGTCTTCGGTGCGCTGCAGCGCGCGGGCATCGGCCAGGTACTGCGCAACCGGGTCGCCGATGGTCCGGCACGCCACCTGCGAGCCGGATTGCCGCGTGACTTCGACCACCTGCGCCGGGATCTGCAGCCGGCGAACCGATTCGGGCAGACGCTCGTCATGGGTGAAGACGACGACCTGCCGCTCTTGCGCCACCATAGCGAGCACGCGCGCCAGACCGTCGACTTTCCCCGGGTCCATGGCCTGCACCGGATCGTCGATGACGACGAACCCGAAGGGGGACTCGGGCAGCAGCACCCGCGGCAGGAACAGACTGAGGGCCAGGGCGTGAATCTCGCCCTGACTCATCACCCCGAGGGCCTGGCCGTCGGTTCCGTCGACGCTGACGTCGAGAACGAGATGACGCTGGGTCGCCGAGCCCTCGAGTTTGAGGTGATCCAGCGTCACGCTGCTGTTCTGTCTCAGAGTCTCCCACACCTCCGAGGCCCGCTGCGCAATGGGACCGAACCGTTCGGCCCGGATCAGGTCGGTCTCCGAGTTGAGCCACTTCTCCGCGCTGCTCAGATGGGGGATCAACCGGGAAGCGTGTACCGCGTCGCGTGCGGTTGGCAGCCACGAGCGCAGGGTATCGACGAGAGGACGCCAGGCTTCCTCCATGCGCCCCAACTCGGCGGCGGCCTGCTCCCGAAAGGAGTCCAGGACGGCAGCGAGATTGAGGTACTCCTCTTCCAGGTGCTCGATCAGGCTGTCATCCGCTGCGTCCCGTAAACCACTCCAACGTCCCCATGCCTCCTGCAGAGCAGTCGCGTCGAGACCGGCTGTGTCCGCAGCACGACCCAGAATCTCCGGCGGCTCGGCCAACAAGGCCTGGGCGGCTTGGCGGGCCCTGGCAAGCATCGCATGTGCCTGGTTCGCCGTGGCCGCCTCCGTCCGCAAGCGCTGCACTTCGGCCTCCACACGAGACCGCCACTCGGCAGTCAATTCCCCGGAGCCGCAGACCGGGCATGGTTGATCTCCATGTGCGGCGTGCACTGCCAGTGCGTGGTCGAGCAGATCGGCGGTCTGCCGGGCGCGGCCGGCATCGGTCTGTTCCGCGTCCCTGACCGCCTCTGTTGCGGCCCGCAACTCTTCAGCCGCTATGGTCACCTCTTCCACGCCCGGCACCGCGAGGGTGGCGAGTTGGCGCAGCCGGGCGATCACGCCCTCGCCTTCCGGTTCGAGCGCTCCCTCCAGAACCCGCGCCACGGCGTCGAGATCCCAGGTGGTGGCCTTGGGTTTCCTGGCTGCCTGCGCGCAGGTCCGCGCCCGCTCGTCGTCGAGCTCCTCGACTTGGGAGAACCACTCTTTCCGTGCGTCCTCCGCGGCTCGAACCTGCTTGCCGCGGTCAAGCCTCTGCTGGCGTAGCCGCTGGCGAGCCTCCACCAAAGCCTCGAGACCCAGGGCCGCCGACATCATGTCGTACAGCTCGGTGGGCCGGTAGTCGGGGATCGACCCCAATTCGTTGTACGGCAGAAAGGGGCGATACGTTACGATCTCCTCGTGCCAACCAAGTGACGCACGGAAGTTGTCCCCCTGGACCCCATCTACCTCGTCGGTCCCGGCGTCCAGACCCTCACCCTGCACCCATGCGCGTCTTGCGGTGAGCGGCTGTCCTCGCCCTTCGACCGCGAAGGTGGCCGCGATCTCCGCGGGCCCGGACCAGTGCAGGTTGCGCCACCCCTCCTTCCACACCGCCGAGCGGCCCTCCCAGCGTTGGTTCTTGCCCGTCAGCAACAGCTCCAGGGCTTCGGCGAAGCTCGACTTGCCGCTGCCGTTGCGCCCCACCACCAGCGTGAGGCCGGGGCCGGGGGGGACCTGCAAGTCACAAACGGCGCCGATACCGCGAAACCCCTGGACCGAGATCTTGTCGAGGTACGCACGTTTTGCCGGAGCCTGGACCACATCCGCCTCGGCATCCGGTCGTGCTTCCGCAGGGCCGGCCTCCTCCGACAGGGCCCGGTCCAGGGCCGCGTCCCCCTCGAGAGCCCCGAGGACCAACAGCCCGGCCTCGACCTCGAGTTGCCCGTCCCCATCCACCCGGGCGCGGACCTGAGCGGTCAGTGCGGCGCTTCCATCCATGGTCGAGGCAGCCTGTCTCCAATCGAGGGAAAGTAGCGCGCCATGTTGGCCCCGCAGATCGAGTGGACCATCTCGTCGATGTACCCGGGCGCCACGACAGATGCAAGTGGTTCCGCCGAGGCACCGCGGTTGCGGTGACCCCGGGCCACGTCGAGAGAGTTGACGGGGATTCCCAGAAAGCCGGCCAGACGTTGATGGGAGGCGCCGAGTTCGTTGGTCCGCAGCACCAACCGCCGTTCCGGCGGAATCGACCCAATGCAGGAATCGACATGCCCGTTCCACGCGTGCAGGTAGGCCGATACCGAGAACAGGCCACGGTCCGCGAGGACGCGGTCGGCGGGGCCGTGCGGATACCGGTCCGGCTTGAACCACCACTTCAGGAACCCGGTCACGTCAGAAGGCACGTCGCGGACGGCGAGATGGCTCGTGATCGACTGCAGCCACGTGTAGCAGTCTCGAATCAGCACGATGAATCCCACCGCGGGAAAGACGTCCACCAAGTGCCGGATGAGGAACTGGTTTGCCCAGGCCACGTCGTATTCCAGGTCGAGCCGGGCATCCCGCACCCGAAGGTGCTCCCGGACGGCCGTGTCCGAGAGTTCACCGTGCGCGTGTCGGAGGATCAGGTCGAGCGTTGCCGCCCGCTCGGGTTCATGGGCCACGCGGTAGTTGGCGGACAACAGTCCTGCTATCGAGGCAGTGCCCGATTTCGCCTGGCCGACGCAGAACGCCTTCACGCGAGGCGCGGGACGGCAAGGACCCCTTGGACACTTCAACGGCTATGCTCCCACCACTTCCAGTAGTTCCTCGACGCTCATTTCGTGATGCCTGGCTATGCTCTTCAAGATGCTGGACAAGGTTCTTCTCAAGATCCCTCAGTCCCGCCAGTAGGTCGACTCCGGGCCCACCGTGTAGCGCACCGCCATCTCCGGGGTGTCGATCGGCACGCCGCCCCGGTGCAGACTCTCCACTCCGGCGATGACCATGCCGGAGGTGAGGAGGGTGCGTTCGGCGGGGTACGGGACCCGTCCGGTAAGGACGGTCTCCTCGATATGGCGCACCAGGGGGTGAAAGAAGTCGGCCGTGGAGGAGCCGTGGCCGGGCATGGGAAGGTACATCTGGGTCGAGACGATTTCACCATTGTCGGCGCGTAGCCCGGCATAGTTGAAGTCCTGGATGCCGACCAGAAACATGGAGGTGCGGAAACCGTCGCGGTGGTCGATGAAGTAGCCGATGGCCCGGCCGAACTGCTCGCGGGCCCACTCGCAGGTGATGCGGTCGGTGTAGTAGCCGCCGCTCACGGGGAGATTGTGGCTGCGAGTCAACGCGGACTCGATGAGGCGGCGGGTGCCGGCCCGGTCGCTGCGAAAGACGTGGTCCCACATCTCCTGATCGCGGAGGGCCAACACGCGCTCGATGCCGACTTCGCCGCCCTGGCGCCGTTCCGACATGCACTGCGCCGTCTCCAGGGCGTGGATGTCGTAGCTGTCGACGCCGCCGTAGGCGACGCAGACGCTCTCCTCGAGAGGAGCCCCGTGGGGCATGTCGATCGAGGGCAGGCGGCGCGTCACCGGAAGGGAGGAGCCCGCGAAGAATGGAAACCCGAGGCGCTTCGAGTCCGCCACCATCTCGACGCACTCCTCCCAGTCGGTGGAGAGGTGCTTGTCGTTGAAGACGGGCACCGACCGGCCGGACTGCTCGAAGACCTTGACGCACTCCTTGAACCACTGGTAGCGCGGGTAGAGTCTCTGGCCCTTCTCGTTGTTGGGGTACTTTCCGTGTTCGGCGATGATCACCACCCCGTCGACGGCGAGCTGGCCGGTGCCGAGGGTGAGGGCCTCCTCGATGCCGGGATAGAGTCTCAGCCCGTACTTCTCGACCCGCTGCCGCCCCAGGTCTCCCTCCGGAAACTGGTCGATGTAGACCGAGGCGATCTCGAGGCGCGGACCCTCCCAGTGCCCGCCCCACCCGTAACCCATGGCCAGGCGGTCGAGAAAGTGCTGGGCGTGGGAGTGGGTACGCACCTCCGTGCCGAGGAAGGCGATCTTCTTGCGAACCTCCCCTCCGGGCGGGTCCAGCTCCTGGGCGCGCAGGAGCGAGACGCTTCCCAGCCCATAGCCGGCGGCGAAGAGATGGCCCAGAAAGGTGCGGCGATCAGTGGTCATCGAGGTCTCCATTTTCTCAGTCCTCCTCCTCGGCCAGGACGGTGAACCGCTGTTCCACGCGGCCGGTCACCAGCAGCACGCCGATGGCCGCCAGCCACAACACGAAGGCGGGCCCGGCGAGGTAGTGGGCCGCCACCGCGGCCTCGACCCAGATCAGCTGCATGCCGGCGCCGATGATCGCCGAGACCGGGGCGATCGGTTGCAGGAAGCCCCCGGCGCGCCACTGCCGGTGCCCCGCCGCCAGCAGCGCCAGACCGGCCAGGCTGAACCCGGCCTTGCCGGTGATCCAGGTGATGTGCATCAACATGATCGCGGGATGCGACCAGTCCAGGTAGCCCAGGAAGTCGGCCTGCGGCGCGGTGGCTGCCAGGGCGACCGCCGATGCGCCGGAGATGGCGGTGGCCGCTCCGGAGGTCGCCAGCAGCACGGGTACCGGCCGTGAGCCGAGTCCGCGGCGCATGATCCAGGTCCGCAACAAGGACCATGCCGCCGCATACAGCGCGCACCCGGAGAGCAACCGCGCCGCGCCGCCGATCCCGTAGAGCCCGCGCCTGTCGCTGATGGCGGCCAGCGACTGGTGCAGCGGCGCCAGCTCGGTGGCCCCGACCCGGCCGATGACCGCCAGGACGCTGGCGGCGGCGGTGATCAGGAGCAGCCAGCCCGCGGTACGGGCCGCGGGGTCTGGTGGTCGATCCATGACAGTCCCTCCTACAGCAGGATGCCCGCCACGCAGGCGGTCATGAAGCAGGCCAGGGTGCCGCCGAGCATGGCGCGGAAGCCGAGGCGCGCCAGGTCGCCCCTTCGCTCCGGGGCGATGCCGCCGATGCCGCCGATCTGGATGCCGATGCTGCTGAAGTTGGCGAAGCCGCACAGGGCGTAGGTCAGGATGACCACCGAGCGCTGGCTCAGCTCCACTCCCGAGCCGGGCTGCATCCACTGGCTCAACTGTACGTAGGAGACGAACTCGTTGGCCACCATCTTCTTGCCCAGCAGCTCGCCGGCGCGCAGGCAGTCGGCGGCCTCGATGCCCAGGAGCCAGGCGAAGGGGGCGAAGAGGTAGCCCAGGGCCGCCGACAGGGACCACTCCATCCCCTCCAGGCCGAGGACCCAGCCCGCGCCCCGGCCCGCCCAGCCCAGGGCGCCGTCGAGGAGGGCGATCAGCCCCAGGGCGGCGATGAGCATGGCCGCCACGTTGAGGGCCAGCCGCAGGCCGTCCAGGGTGCCGTTGGCCGCCGCCTCCACCACGTTGTCGGCGGTGCCCTCCACCCGGACCGCCGCCCGCCCCAGGGTCTCCGGCGTCTCCACCTCCGGCTCCATCACCTTGGCGGCCATGAGCGCCGCCGGGGCCGAGATCACCGAGGCCGCCAGCAGGTGCGCGGCGTCGATCCCCAGGCCCACGAAGGCGGCCAGCACGGCGCCGGCGACGGTGGCGAAGCCGCCCACCATGAGAGCCGTCAGCTCGGAGCGGGTCATGGCGGCCACGTAGGGCCGCACCACCAGGGGCGCCTCGGTCTGGCCCACGAAGATGTTGGCCGCCGCCGCCAGGCTCTCGGCACCGGAGGTGCGCAGGCTGCGGCGCATGACCCAGGCGAAGCCCGCCACCACCGGCGGCATCACGCCGAGGTGGTAGAGGACGCTCATGAGGGCGGAGAAAAAGATGATCGTGGGCAGGACCTTGAAGGCGAAGAAGTGGTCCTCGAAGGCGTCGCCGAAGACGAAGCGGGAGCCGAAGTCGACGTAGCCGAGGAGGCCGGTGAAGAAGGCGCCGGCGTGGGCGAAGAGGACCTGTCCCGGCCCCGTCTTGAGCACGAGCAGGGCCAGGACGAACTGCAGCCCCACCCCGGCCGCCACCAGGCGCAGGTCGACGCGGCGGCGGTCGGCGCTCAAGGCGAAGGCCAGGGCGACCATCGCCAGCAGGCCGAGGAGGCTGACGAGACGTTCCACGCTACCAGGCGCAGCGCAGGCCGAGCTGCACCTCGCGGGGATCCCCCAGGCCCGACTGCACGGTGCCGTCGAAGTTGAAGAGCAGGCCGGCGCTCGACGGCTCGCGGTAGTTGTCGGTGTCGAGGAGGTTGAAGACCTCGACGATCGCCTCCAGGCGTCCGTCTGCCAACGGGATGGGCCGCGTCAGGCGCACGTCCCACGAGAAGAACCCCCGCTCCTTGCGCAGGGTGTTGCGCCGGAGGATGGTGCCGTCGCCGCAGATGCGGTCGGAGAGGGCGCCCCAGGGGTTGACCGCCGCCCGCCCCAGGCCGCGGTTGTCGTCGCCGCAGGCCTCGGAGACGGGCTGCGCCGAGTACCAGCTCAGGCGGTGGTTGACGAGGAACCCGCCGGGCAGCGGCGCCAGGGCCCAGGCGTTGAGGCGGTGGCGCTGGTCGCGGTCGGACCAGCCCCACTCGCGCTCCAGCCGCGTCGGGTCGACGTAGCGGAAGGTGAAGGGGTCGCGCTCGTTGTCGTCGTCGGACTTGTCCCACGAGAGGGTGTAGTTGACCTGGAACCGCATCCCCTCCCCCGCCGTGCGCCGCAGGCCGAGGCCGAGGCCGTGGTAGCGCGAGCGCGCCGTGCTCTCCACCACGGTGAGGTCGCCGAGGCCGTTGCCGCCGTCGGCCCCCAGTCCCGCGGACCAGGGGGAGCCGAAGACGGCGTCGTTGTGGTTGACGAAGCGTGTCAGGTGGTCGGCGCGGGCATGGGTGTAGCCGACGGAGGCCACAAGGCCTGAGGCGTGCAGCTCGCGTTCGAGCCCCACATGGGCGCTGAGGGTGCGCGGATTCTCGAAGTCGCGGTGGAAGACGTAGATGTTGGGGCGGAAGGGATCGCCGGCGGGCGAGGGCAGCAGCTCGCCGAAGGGCGGCGGCGGCCCCAGGACCGGCGTCAGGGCGCTGGAGCGGAAGATCGACTGCCCGCGGGAGCCGTTGGTCGAGCGCGAGCTGGCCAGGTTGAGACCGGGGATGCGGGCGTGGTAGATGCCGGCGCTGGCGCGCACCAGGGTCCGGCTGTCCCCGTGCACGTCCCAGGCCACGCCCAGGCGCGGCTGGAGCATGTCCAGGTCGGAGGGGATGCGGCCGTCGGAGGGGAACTCGTAGCTCCCGGTCTCGTTGGTCACTGCGCGGCCGATGAACTCGGAGAAGAGCACGTCTTCCGGATCGGTGATCGGACCGGGCTGGATCTGCGCCTCCCAGCGCAGGCCGCAGTCGACGGTGAGCCGGTCCGCGGCCTTCCAGCTGTCCTGCACGAAGAGGGCGACCTCGTGCTGGGGGATCCGCTGGGTGCCGGCCTGCTCCACGGTGAGGCCGCCGACGCCGGACTGCTGCAGGTAGACCAGGACGGGGCCCGTGATCTCGGTGCCCGCGGGGCAGGCCCCGTCTGCGCCCGCACTGCCGTCGGAGCACTCCACGTAGCCGTTGCCCTGGTCGGCGAAGTTCAGGAAGCCGTCCACCGAACTGAAGATGTAGCGGCCGTTGGCGAAGCCGATGAAGGTCTGCACCGACTCGACCCGGTTCCACTCGATCCCCGCCTTGATCAGGTGATCACCCCGGACGATAGAGACGTTGTTCAGCAGTTGTACGCGAGTGTCGTAGTACTCCACGGGGATGAAGTAGGGCATCCCGAAGCGGTAGCCGTGTTCGAAGTCCATGGCCGTGTCCGGGAAGGGCCGCCCGGTGCGCGGGTTGTCCGGCCCCCGGTAGGGCCGCGGCCGGTCCTCGCGGGAGAGCTGGAAGCGGAACTCGTTGGTCGCCGCCGCCGGCAGCAGCGAGACCAGGCTGCCGTTGAAGGCGTGGGACCAGTCCCTCTCCACGGCGTTGGCGCTGCGCGCCCAGGAGTCGACATCGAAGGTGCCGTTCACCTGCTCGGACCAGGTGTAGTTGTACTTGAGGGTGGCGTAGTGGCGGTGGGAGAGGTGCCAGTCGACCTTGGCGAGGAGGGCGCGGGCGTCGTCGGTGCGGTCGATGGGGCCGTAGTCGCCGGCGAGGGCGCCGTCGAAGCCCGAGTCCATGAAGGCGCGCAACCGGGGGTCGATGCGCCCGGCGCCGGCCTGGCGCGTATCCCGCAGGACCTGCTGGTCGTAGGCGGCGAAGAAGAAGGCGCGGTCCCTCTTCAGAGGCCCCCCGAGGGTGAATCCGAACTGGCCCTGGCCGAAGTCCGGCTCCCGCTCCAGGCCGTCGTGCCTCGCCGTGCCCGACAGGGCCGAGCTCTTGCCGAAGAGGTGCAGGGAGCCGCCCAGGTCGTTGCCGCCGGACTTGGTGATGACGTTGACGAAGCCGCCGCTGGAGCGGCCGAACTCGGCGTTGGCCCCCTGGGGGACGACGACCATCTCCCGGACCGCGTCCAGATTGAAGGTGAAGGCCGGGCGCTGGCCGCCGCGCTGCTCGCCGAAGAAGGGGTTGTTGAAGTCGGCGCCGTCGACGGAGATGTTGTTGTGGATGCCCCGCTGGCCGGCGATGCTCAGCTCGTCTCCGTCGGGCCCCTGGACGATCGCCGCCCCCGGGGTCAGCAGCGTCAGGTCGAGGAAGTTGCGGCCGTTGTTGGGCAGCTCCCCCACGGCCTCCTCGGGCAGGCGCGTGGCCGGCCCGCTCCGGGTGACGTCCACCGCCGGCGCCGCGGCCTCGACGACGACCGCCTCCATCTGCGGAAGGAGCGTGA
>JAJDTN010000129.1 GCA_022827165.1 Candidatus Latescibacterota bacterium | reverse complement strand
GAACCCCCACCACCCCTGCCTGGCGCGGCGGCCTCTCATGGAGGCCCTCGGCGCCCCCGCCATCCTCGCCTTCGCGCGGCAGCTCTGCGGCGAGGAGGCGGCGATGCACGGAGTCGCCGCCTTCGCCATGAACGAGGAGTTCGACTACCGGGGCTCATGGCACCGGGACTCCTACTTCGCCTGGGGCAAGGACTCGCCCACGGAGAGACGGCTGCGGGAGATCGAGAGGCTCCCGGCGACGCAGGTCCTCGTGGCCCTCGAGGACGACGCCTCCTTCTGGTACGTGCCCGGCTCCCACAACCGCGCCAACACCGCCGAGGAGGAGGAGGGCTACGACGAAGCGCTCTCCGGCTGGGACGCGGAGACGGTGCGCCCCGGCGCCCTGCAGGTCCGGCTCACGGCCGGCAGCGCCGCGCCCTTCGACGCACGGGGGATCCACCGCGGCCTGAAGGGTCCGGGCGCTCGCCGCCGTTCCCTCTTCATCGTCTACGGAAGCGCCGAGCTGGCCGCGGAATCGTCGGTGGTCAGCGACTGGGCGCGGGATCCGGAGTACTCGGAAGCGGCCTATCTCGACTCGCTGCCCGGGCCGTTCCGCGAGTCGATGGAGCGGACCATGGCGGCTGTCGGCGAAGCCTGAACGCCCGACCTCCGCAGGCGCTCAGCCCGCCTTCCCACCTCCGCGCAGCACCGCCTCGTAGGCCACCAGGGCCGCGGCGACATGCACGTTCATCGACGGCCCCTTGCCGTACATGGGCACGAAGACGGCGCCGTCGCACAGGCCCAGGGTCGCCGGGTACACGCCCTTCGACTCGTTGCCGAGAACGAGGCAGACCTTCTCCGTGTAGGGGTAGTCCAGGAAGCACCGCGCCCCCCGGGCCGTCTCCAGGGCGACCATGTGGTAGCCCTCCGCCCGCAGGGCGCGCATCGCCTCCTGCGTGTCGGCGATGACCCTCCACGGGACCCGCCGGTCGTGGCCGCGGGAGGTGCGGTCGATCTCCTCGTCGGGGGGCGCCGGGGTTCTGCCGGCGAGCACCAGCTCCCGGGCGCCGACGGCGTCGGCCACGCGGAACAGGGAACCCACGTTGCGCGGGTCCTCCATGCTCTGCAGCAGGAAGGCGAGATCCGCCTTCGGGGGGTAGTCGCGGGCGGCCTTCTCGAAGAGGCGGCGGATCTCGACCTTGCGCAGGGGCAGCACGGCGGTCAGCTCCCTTCCCCGGCGGCCGGCTGGCGCCCCGCAGCGGCCGGACGGCCCGCCCGGCCACGACCTTCAGGCCCTGGGCACCGTGCGCCGCACCCCGTTCTCGTAGACCACGTCGTACTCGCTCTCGGGGACGGGCAGGCTGCGGATGGCCAGCTCACCCTGGGTGATGAGCGGTTCCGACTTGAGCAGCAGCTCGTCGAGGGACTCGGCGGGGCTGCGGCCGGTGGTGTCCAACTCGATGAGCCGGTGCTTGTCGGTGAACAGGGAGGCGGCGACCTCGTCGGCGAAGCGCGCCTTGAGCTCGGACACGTCCCCCGCCCGGATGACCTGGTACTCGTGCGGATCCGACTCCATGCGCTCGGCGATGGCGTCGTCCGAAGCGGTGACGTGGATCAGGGCCACGTCGGGCAGCCGCGCCTCCAGCACCTGCACCTCGTAGAGACGGTGATGCCCCTGGGCGTAGCGGGGGTAGTAGGTGTGCTCCGGATCGTCCCCGTAGAAGTCCGAGTAGATCCGCTCCTCGATATGCCAGCCGCCGATCATCACGTGATCGTAGTTCTTGATGACCTCGACGTGGTACTGGAGCTGCATGCGCTGCATGCGCTCCTTGACGTCGTCGGGGAAGTCGACGTAGCGGGCACGCGACTGGGGACTGAGAGACGAGTCGGGAATGGTGAAGTGGTCGTCCACGTGCACCCGCTGACTGCGCTGGCGGTAGTAGGCGGTGAGCAGGTCGATCAGGGTCGACTTGCCGGCGTACTCGACGCCGACGAAGACGCAACGCATTCGTTGTCCTTTCCGTCGGAGAAACCTCGAGGTTCGGTTCGGTATATTAGTCAGCCCCCTGACGGCCGGCCACCACGGACACGGAATGACGCAGCCCTGCGCAACGCCCCCCAAGGTGGGCGTGCTGATCGCCCAACTGGGCACCCCCGCCGCCCCCGAGGCGCGGGCCCTGAGACCCTACCTGCGCCAGTTCCTCAGCGACCGCCGGGTCATCGATCTGAGCCCCTGGAGGTGGTGGCCGATCCTCCACCTCTTCGTCCTCACCCGGCGCCCGGCGCGCTCGGCCCGGCTCTACCGCCGCATCTGGACCGACGAGGGCTCGCCCCTGATGGTCCACTCCCGGGCCCAGGAGCGGGGCCTGCAGGAAAGGCTGGGCGGCGCCTACCGCGTCGTCCTGGGCATGCGCTACGGCGAGCCCGGCATCGACTCGGCCATGGCCGCCCTCGCCGGCGAGGGCATCGAGCGCATCGTCGTCCTGCCCATGTTCCCCCAGTTCTCCTGCTCCACCACGGGGTCGATCTACGACGCCGTCACCCGCGCCGCCTTCGGCCGCCGCTGCACCTGGTTCTTCGACCGCCGCCGCCGCATGCCCAGCCTGCGCTTCGTGCCCCCCTACTACGGACACCCGGCCTACATCGACAGCCTGCGCGCCATCCTCGAAGAGCAGGCGGGGCAGCTCGATACCCCGCCCGACCGCTGGCTGATCACCTTCCACGGCATCCCCCTGCGATACGTGGAGGAGGGGGATCCCTACCGCGACCAGTGCGAGGAAACGGCGCGGCTGCTGGCCGCCAGCCTCGGCCTGGAGCCGGAGCAGTGGGTGCTGGGCTTCCAGTCGCGCTTCGGCAAGGAGGAGTGGCTGCAGCCGTACACCGAGGACCTCCTCGGCGAGCTGCCTTCGCAAGGGGCCGGCAGCCTGCTGGCCGCCTGCCCGGGATTCACCGCCGACTGCCTGGAGACGCTCGACGAGATCGGCACCGAGGGAGGGGAGATCTTTCTGGCGGCGGGGGGGCGGTCCCTGCACCTGGCGCCGTGCCTCAACGATCACCCGCGCTGGCTCGACGCCATGGCCGAGATCGTCCGCGCCGAGACCTCCGGCTGGGTGGACGGCGCGGAAGGCTGAGCGGGGCCGGGGTCAGCCCCCGGAAGCGGAGGCCTCCACGCGCTGGCCGATCCAGTCGATCAACTCCCGCAGGCAATCCTCGTCGATCTGGTGGGCCATGGGGTACTCGCGCCAGGTGAGGTCGACCTCCAGCTCCTCGAGCAGGCCGCGCGTGGACCGCGCGTCGGCGATGGGGATCAGCGGGTCCACGGTGCCGTGGGTATGCAGCACCGGCTTGCCCTTCACCGCGGCCCTCACGCCCGGGTCCAGCGGCATACGCCGCCTCGACCACAGGCCGCTCAGAAAGGCGACAGCGGAGACCGACCGGGGCCGCGCCAGCAGCAGCTCCAGGGCCATTGCGCCGCCCTGGCTGAAGCCGAGGACGATCGTCTCCCCGTGGCCCCCCTCGGCCTGCACCGCGTCGAGGTGGCGCCCGAGCCGCGCCAGGGAGCGCTCCGCCTCCTCGTAGTCCCCGGCCAGGCCCACCCCCGTGATCTCGAGGGGGAACCAGGCATAGCCGCCCATGTCCAGCGGGACCGGGGCGCGAAAGCTGAGCACCCGCAGCCGCGGATCGAGGAAGTCCGCCAGACCGAGCAGATCGGCCTCGTCGCTGCCGTAGCCGTGGAGCATCACCAGCAGCGGGGACGGGCCGGAGCCCGCGATCCTCGGTTCCCGTACCGCCGTGTGCAGGGGGGCCGGCTCGCTCATTCCAGGATCACCTCCCAGGCGCCCGCTCCCGAAAAGAGCAGGGTAACCGCCTCCGGACCGGCAGCGGTCTCGCGGACGCTCGCGTTGGGGTAGAGCTTCTCGTTGCGCCAGACCACCTCGCCATCGACGCTCAGGGTTGGCCGTGGACGGCCGCCGCGATCCAGGACGAGAGCCGTCTCGCCCGCGCCTCCCGCCTGGAGCCGAACCGTCGTTCGCCGCAGGCCTTCCACCTCGCCGGTCCGCCACTCGACGGAGAGGTCCCCCGCCGCGGTGGGCAGCCGGCCCCGGGCGCCGTCGGCCAGGGACAGGGCGGGCTCCACCCTGCGGCTCGCGAAGCCCGGCTCCGTCGGCCAGATGCCGAGGAGAAACCTGCCGAGAAGGTAGTCGGGGCCCGGGGCCGCGACGTCGGCCTCCGGTCCCCGCTTGTCGCGCCAGGCGGGGCCTTCGCGGCCCACGATCCGCAGCCACCAGGTGTCGATCACCTCCAGGGCGCGCGCCCCGTGCCCCGAGCGCCAGAGCCCCTCGGCCAGCAGCACCGCCTCGGTGAGGCCGGCCACCGGCGCCACCCCGGGGCCTCGCAGGGCCGCGGCCATGTGCGCCGACCGGTCGTCGGGGGCGGCGCCGGCGGCCAGGACCAGCGCGTTGGCGCGCTGGCTGAAGCCGCCCTCGGCGCCATCGGCGTAGAGCCCCTGCTCGGGCCGCCACAGCCGCTCCAGGCCGGCCCGGGCCGAGTCGGCCGCCTCCAGGCAGCGGCCGGCGTCGGCGTCCTCTCCG
>JAJDTN010000034.1 GCA_022827165.1 Candidatus Latescibacterota bacterium | reverse complement strand
ACGACGGGGGCGCAGCCGTGGCCGCAGTTGCCCACCACCTCCAGAGTCACCCCCTGGGCGATGGCGCTGACGGCCCGTGGATCGACGGTGAGGGTGAAGTCGGAGTGGCTGTGGATGTCGATGAAACCGGGGGTCACGAGGAGGCCGGAGACGTCCAGGGCCTCGGCGGCGGTCAGCTCGAGGGTGGGACCGATTTCGAGGATGCGCCCGCCGCCGACGGCCACGTCGGCGGCCACCGGCGGCGCGCCGGTGCCGTCCACCACGGTGCCTCCGCGCAGGAGGAGGTCGGCCCGCCGGCCGGATGAGCCTGTCAAGTCGGGTCTACCCCTGGTCTCCGGGTCGTCGACGTCGGTCGGCGCGTGCCCTCACGACACGGCCGGGTGAAGCTGTCACGTCAGTCTACCCGCTCTCCGGGACGCCGGCGGCCAACGGTCCGGTGCCGTCCACCACCGTGCCTGCGCGCAGCAGGAAGTCGGCCCCGGCGGCCAGATGAGCCTGACAAGCCGGGTCTTCCCTGGTACCCGGGGTGTCGACAGCGGTCGGCACCCATACTCTCCGTGACGATGCCTGCCTCCACGCAACGAAGGTCCGGGCATCGCCGGATGAACCGGCCACGTCGGGTCTACCCCGGCTCTCCGGGGGGCGCCGGCGGGCGGCCGCCCTCCCGTCCCTTATGCGTAGCGAAAAGCCCCGGCGGCTGACGCCAAGCGGTCTATCCCTCCTCCGACATCCGCCGCCGCAGGGCCTCCGTAGCCGCCGTATCCACCTCCCCGGTCCCCGCCTCCAGCACCACCCCGTGCTCGTCCCGCGCCGCCTCGGCGCTGACCTTGCCGTTGCGCACGTCGTGGGCCACCGCCCGCGGGTCCCGGCCCAGGGGGTCGCCCCAGCCGCCGCCGCCGGCCTGCCGGTGGTGGACCCGCTCGCCGGCGCCGATCCTCGTGGAGATCATCGTCGGCAGCACCTCCTCGCCCTCGTCGCGGTGAAGCACCGTGTGGGAGGGCCGGCCCGGCCGCCCGCCGTAGAGGCCGTACGGCGGGTGCCGCCGCCGGTCCGAGCGGATCGCCAGGTGCGCCTCCCCGGAGAGCAGGCGCCACTCCCGCTCCAGGCCGAGGCCGCCGCGGAAGGTCCCGGCGCCGCCGCTGTCGGGGACGTACCCGTAACGCTCGATGCGGATGGGGTACTCCGACTCGGCCTGCTCCACGGGGATGTTGCTGGCCACGTTGGCGGGGTTGCACAGACCGTCGTTGCCGTCGCGGTCCGGCCGCCCGCCCCAGGTCCCCGACATCAGCTCGTAGTAGACGTAGGGCTCGCCGTCGTCGCGGGCGCCGCCGAAGACGACGAGGGAGTTGCCGCCCTCGCCGGCGGCCATCACCCGGTCGGGGAGCAGGCCGGAGAGAGCGCCCAGCACCGTGTCCACGAGGCGGAAGCCGGTGACCCCGCGCATGGACGAGGCCGCGGGCATGGCCCCGTGCACCACCGTCCCCTCGGGGGCGATGATCTCCAGGGGCCGGAACATGCCCGACGTGTTCGGCACCTCCCCGCGCAGGACCGAGCGCACGCACAGGCCCACCACCGAGGCGGTGAAGGAGAGGGTGTTGTTGAGGGCGCCGCGCACCTGGGGCGCCGAGCCGGTGAAGTCGGCGGTGAGCCGGTCGCCGTCAACGGTGATCTTCACCCGCAGGCGCACGGAGCCGCCGCCGACTCCGTCGTCGTCCATGTGGTCGACGAAGGTCTGGCTGCCGTCGGGCCAGGAGGAGATCTCGGCGCGCACCAGGCGCTCGGTGTAGTCGATCAGGTCGGCGGCGCAGCGCCGGAAGGTCTCGCACCCGTAGCGGTCGATCAGCTCGTGGATGGCGCGCTCGCCCATGTGGCAGGCGGCGAGCTGGGCCCGCAGGTCGCCGATCGTCATGTGCGGCACGCGGACGTTCGCCCTCAGCAGGGTGAAGAGGCTCTCGTCGGGCTCGCCGCGGCGGTAGAGCTTGAGCCAGGGGATGCGCAGGCCGTCCTGGAAGATCTCGGTGTTGTCGCAGGCCGAGCTGCCCGGCAGGCGGCCTCCGAGGTCCAGGTGGTGGGCGGTGCTCACGGCGAAGGCGACCCGCTCCCCCTCCCGGAAGACGGGCTGCACCACGAAGATGTCGGGGATGTGCATGCCGCCGTCGAAGGGATCGTTGAGGATGAAGACGTCGCCGGGATCCATGTCGTCGCCGAAACGGGCGAAGAGGGTCTCCATGGCGTACGGCACCGCCCCGAGGTGCAGGGGGATCGTCACCCCCTGGGCGATCATCTCGCCGTCGGCGTCGCACAGGGAGGTGGAGTAGTCGAGGCAGTCGCGCACCACGGTGGAGTAGGCGGTCCGGTAGAGGGCGACGGCCATCTCGTCGGCGGCCGAGGCCAGGGCGTTCCGGACGATCTCGCGGGTGATCGGATCGATGCGGTTCATCTGGCTCGCGGCAGCTCCATGACGATGTTGCCCAGGCCGTCGGTTCTCGCCCTCACACCGGGGGGCACGACGATCGTCGAGTCGTACTCGTCGATCAGCAGCGGGCCCTCGTCCCCGTCCGCCAGGTCCCGCCTCGTCGCCACCCGGGTCGGCACCGCCCCTTCCCGGGGGTCGAAGCAGGCCGGGCGGCTGCCCTCGCCGGGGGCCGTCCGGACCGCCTCCAGGGTGCCGGGCAGGCCCCGCTCCCCGGCCCGGCCGACCACGCGCACGGCGGTGACCTCCACCGGGTTGGCGGGATCGGAGCGGTGCCCGTACAGCCGTTCGTGCTCGGCGACGAAGGCCGCCCGCGCCCGGTCCAGGCCCTCGGCGGTGAGGGTTTCCCCGGCCAGGGGGACGGCGATGTCGGAGGTCTGCCCGCGGAAGCGCACGTCGACGCCGGCGCTCAGGGTCACCTCGCCGCGGGCGAAGCGCTCCCCGGCGAAGCGCTCGACCAGCTCCGCCGCCAGCTCGTCCCGGAGCCGCTGGATCGGCCCGGCGCGCAGCTCCTCCCCGGAGAGCAGGCAGCTGCGCACGGCGTGGTGCTCGACGCCGGAGAACAGCAGGCCGAAGGCGCTGAACAGCCCCGGCATGGGGGGCACGTAGAGGCGGCCGATCCCCAGCTCCCGCCCCAGGCCGGCGGCGTGCACGGGTCCCGCCCCGCCGAAGGCCA
>JAJDTN010000411.1 GCA_022827165.1 Candidatus Latescibacterota bacterium | reverse complement strand
CCACGGAGTTTACGGGAGCAGCATGGCCTGTGAGCAGGGCGACCTCGGCACCCGTGTGGACATCGTAGAGCCAGACGCCGAGGTTGCCGGCCACCGCCAGCCGGGTGCCATCGGGGGAGTAGGCCACGGCCCGGTCGCCTTCACCGGTGCGCCCCTTGCCCAGACGGAGGACGGCACCCTCCGGCAACCCCCAGCGGGCATGGTCTTGAGCCTGGCTGCCCGGCGGGATGGACAGGGTGCCGAGCAGGAGGGCCAAAGGGAACAAGATCATCTTCATTATTCGCAATGGGTACATTTTCGACGAAGGGGACCGGGAACCGGCGAATCGTCGGCAATTCATCGGGACCAGCCGCAGCTGGCTTGCGCTATTGTACGGCTTCTGTGACGACGCGGCCCCACCAGGGCAGCGCACCACCACATCGAGTGGCGCCGGAGTCACCACCGGCGCATGTGGCCAGCGATCCAACCCCTGGGCGGTGACGGCGGCGCAGGCCGAGCCGAGCGGCGCATTACGCCGGGCCGGGGTCAACAACCAAACTCATCCAGAAGGCCCAGAGACCCGAGCGCAGCGAGGGGCTCGCCAGCCCTGAGGATCACCCAAGGCGATAGATCCACCAGTAAAGCCCGGCGTACGCGCCGCCGAGGCGAGGCCGGAGCCGCAGTCACCGCCCACCAGGAGGAGACCCACCCTCGAGATGATGGACAACTTCGCCCGTCACAACCTCCACCTGGAAACAGCGCGCCTGAGACTGCGGCCATTCGAGGACGCGGACTTCGATCTGGCCGTTCCGTACTATCGAGATCCCGACTTCCTGAATGCGATGGAAGGGGAGCCGCCGGACGAACCTGTCACCGCGGGATACCTCAGACGGGCGGGGAAGGCCATGGCGGAACAGGGATTCCTGCTTGCCATCGTCGAGAAGGCGAGCGGCCGCACCATCGGCGAGGTCTGTCTTCAGTGGATGAATCAGGATCGGGGGAAGGTGCCGGGTGAGAAGGTGATGCGCCTGCCCCTCGGAATCTGGGACAAGTCCCTGTGGGGAAGGGGATACGGAAAGGAGGCGGCGCAGCGCCTCATGGCGTACGCCTTCGAAGACTTGGGAATCGACCGGCTTTGCGCGATGGATGTGTCTTCCGACAATGCGCGTTCCGTGGCCCTGTGGCGTTCCCTCGGTCTGACCATCGCCAGGGAAGTGGACGGTGGGAGGGTGCTGGACTTCCAGATTTCACGGGCAGAGTTTGAGCGGATGCAGCGCGGAGAGCGGTAGCTCTGGCCAGCCCTCGTTTGGCTCAGCAGTGAGCGGCAGCAGCTGGCGTGCGGGTACCCTCACCGAGTGGCGCCGGAGTCACCACCGGCAGAGAATCCCCGGCAGGCGCCACACCCACAAGAGAAGCGAGGGGTGGGCAGCAATCCGAACCCTGGGCGGTGCCCGGCGGCGCAGGCCGAGCCGAGCGGCGCCCTTACGCCGGGCCGGGGTCACCAACCATACTCATCCCGGAGGCCCAGAGACCCGAGCGAAGCGAGGGGCTCGCCAGCCCTGAGGATCACCCAAGGCGATAGATCCACCACTAAAGCCCGGCGTACGCGCCGCCGAGGCGAGGCCGGAGCCGCCGGGCACCGCCAGCACGAGGAGACCCATGAGAATCACCCATCTGGAACGCACCGTAGTCCGCGTCCCCTTCCTGCCCGGCATCCTGCCCCCACCCGAGTACGAGGAGTTCACCGAGTCCTATCCCGCCCCCCTCGGCGAGAGAAGGCAGGACGTCCTCCGCATCCACACCGACGAGGGAATCACCGGCCTCGGCATGAGCGGCCCATACTTCGGCGACCACGAGCATCCCGCCCCCGACCTGATCGGCAGGAACCCCCTCGACTTCGAGCCCCGCAGCCTGGGGGGCGGCGGATACGACATCGCCCTGCTGGATCTGATCGGCAAGGCGATCGGCTGGCCCCTGTACCGCATCTTCGGCGGCAAGGCCCAGGACCGGGTACTCGTCGACTACTGGATCGCGCGCATGGGACCGGAAGCGTCAGCCGCCGCCGCCAGACGGGCGTCGGAACAGGGTTTCCACGGCATCAAGGTGAAGTGCTCCCTGGACCATGGAGACGTGGCGGACCGGGTGCACGCCATACACGAGGCCGCGCCATCCCTGCGCATCGTCCTCGATCCCGGCCACCGGTTCCACACCGTCGAGCAGGCTCTGGCCCTGGCCCGAGAGATCGACGCGTACGATGTCGTCTTCGAAGATCCGATCCCCAAGGACGACGTGGACGACTACCGGCGCCTCAAGGAAGCGACATCGATCCTCATCGCCCCCCACCTGCAGAACCCGCGTCAGGTGATCGAGATGGTGGCTCGCGACGCCGTGGACGGGATCAACGTCGCTCCCTCGGACTGGGGCTTCCTGGACATGGCGCGAATCGCCGGGGCCGCCGGCATCCCCGTGTGGCAGGCTTCCAACGTCGACCTCGGGATCTTCGACGTCTTCCGCCTCCACGCCTCCGCCGCCGCTCCCAACTGCACCCTGGCCAGCGACCTGTGCGGCAACTTAGTCCATGAGCACAGCCTGCTCGCCGAACCGCTGGTCCGGGACGGCCATGCGGTGGTCCCGGACAAGCCGGGGCTGGGGGTCGAGCTGGACGAGGATGCGGTGCGGCGGTACGCCGTGGGGCCATGAGTTGGCAGCACATGTTCTGACATGGTTCATTGGGGGACGGTCGCCGCTTCCCAGTCCAGAGGTCTGAACGATGCCTGCGCAAAATGCAGATCCGGATGTCGCGGTTCAGCCCATGACGGAGTACGAGAAGTTCCTCTTCGACCTCAAGGGATTCCTCGTCATCCCGGGAGTGCTTACCGAAGAGGAGACCCGCACGGTGCGCGAGCACACGGAGATCCTGCTGCGGGATCCGGAGAGCATGCCCGAGCATCACCGCGCGCCGATCGCGGGGCCGGCGGAGTTCCTCATCGACCATCCAAGGGTCATGGGGCTCCTGCAGACGGTGCTCGCCCCCAAGCGCGAGCACATCCGCCTGGAGAGCGTCTTCGTCTCCAGCCGCTCCGCCGGTGGCAAGGACCCGTGGCGGCCCCACGCGGGCGGCGCGAACCTCGATCCCTCCCTGTCCTACCGATATCGGGACGGCCGCATCTACAGCGGCATGACGCGCATCGTCTGGGAGCTGAACGAGGTCGAGAAAGGGCGGGGCGGCACCTGCCTCGTGCCCGGCTCGCACAAGGCGAATCTGGCTTCACACAAGGACGGCGCGTGGCCGGAGGAGGCGGATGATCCGGACTCCGGCCTCTGGGAGACCTACGGCTGTCCGCCGGGCAGCCTCGTCGTTTTCTCGGAAGGGGTGCGGCACTCTGCCGCCGCCTGGACGGACCCGGATCACCCGCGCCGCGCCATTCTCATCGCCTACAACCACGTGACCGTCCGCTACCACGAGCCCAAGCCCTGCATGAATCCACAGGTGATCGGCGGCCTGTCCGCCGCTCGCCAGCAGTTCTTCCGGGATGTCTGGATTCTCGCCAACGCCCGGCGCAAGAAGCAGTGAGGCAGCGGTCGTCAGACCACCCGCCACCACGGGGCGGCCAGCACGCGGTCGGTGAGCCAGAATGTCTCGTCGCCGTCGTAGAGAAGGATCCCGCACCGGGCCATGTCGGAGTACTCGTCCAGGAAGGTGTGAACATGCCGCACGTCCCCGGGGTGGACGGTGGCCGCGGCCTTCACCTCCACCGGCAGCAGACGCCGGCCGGTCTCGATGACGAAGTCGACCTCGGCTCCCTTGGTGGTCCGCCAGAAGAGGATCTCCGGCCTGTCGAAGCGGGCCCCCGCCCAGGCGAGCAGGTCGCAGACCACCAGGTTCTCCAGGTGGGCGCCGCGGGGCTGGGCGTCGCCCGCCAGGTGCAGGGCCAGGCCGGTGTCGCTCCAGTAGAGTTTGGGTGACTTGACCAGCCGCTTCGTCCTGTTCACGGAGTAGGCGGGCAGCCGCACCAGTTGGAACGAGACCTCCAGCAAGTCGAGATACCGCTGCACCGTGGACGGGGCCAGGCTCACGTCCCGGGCCAGGTCCGCCTGGTTCAAGAGCCCGCCGATGCGCAGGCAGGAGGCCGCCATCAACCTGCGCAGGTCGGTGATGCCCTCGATGGCGGACAGACGCGGGATGTCCCGCTCCAGGTAGGTGGCCGCGTAGCCTTCGAACCACAGCCGCCGGTCGTCATCGTCCGTCAGCTCAAGGGCGGGCACGGGGTAGCCTCCGCGCCGGGCCAGGGCCGCCCACGGCTCCGGTTCCGCC
>JAJDTN010000379.1 GCA_022827165.1 Candidatus Latescibacterota bacterium | reverse complement strand
CCACGGCCCACGGCCGTCCGCCCTTCTCCGGGTCCCGCCGCTTGACCACGAGTCCGCCGGGCGCGTCGTGACCGAAGACGATCACGCGGCCGGGCGGGGGCTCGATGGCGTCGTGCCACCGCTGGCCGTCGAGGCCGCCCGTGGGAGGCCAGGTGCGGATGGCGAGGAACTCCTCACGCGTGGTTCCGTCGAGGCCCCGCTCCGGGTGGATGCCGGCGTGGACCAGCAGAAAACCCTCCCCCTCGATCGACAGCGGCGTCCGCTCCAGCCACGGCAGCAGCTCGTCGAGGACGGGCCGCAGGGCCTCGAAGGTGCGGCGGTGGTCCGGACGCCCGAAGCGGACCTCGCCGCCGGCGCGGTGATCCCGCATCTGCGCCAGGAGGCGGTCGTCGTGGTTTCCGAGGACCATCTCCGCGCCGGTGCCGCGCAGGATCTCCCAGACCCGCAGCGGGTCCGGGCCGCGGCTGAAGGCGTCCCCCGTGAGCAGGAGGCGGTGCGAGGACGGGGAGTACCCGGCGCGCTGTAGTAGCTCCTCCAGCTCGGCGGCGCAGCCGTGGACGTCGCCCACGAAGAGGGTTGTCCGAAGGGCTTGGGGGGGGTGTCTCATCATCTTCGCAAATGATGACCGGAGAGGCCCTTCAGGCCGATGCGGCGATCCATGAACCGACAGGCTTTGGGGTCATCGGGCTTCATTCGGGGCATACCCTTTATCCCCCGGCCTGCCTAGACGGGAAGTGGGGAGGGAGCCGGTCTCGGACGATAACTTCAATATAAACAGTGTCTTGAAACATAGGACGATGCCTTGCGATGAACCTTGGAGAAGGTCTTGACGCACGGCAGCTAGCGACAGTAGCTTCTCGGGAGCAGAATAATGCACCCTGACGCCCCCTTGGACAGCGTTCCTCTGGCGTGTCAGGACATTTCAGGGGGGGGCTGGCTTCTTAGTCAGTCCCCCCCTTCCTATTTGGAGAAAGGGATGTTCGAAGTGTCGGAAAGGGTAGCGATCTTCATTGACGGCGGATATACAGCTAAAGTCGCGAAGAAAAACGGGATCAGGATCGACTACGGGAAACTGGCGGAAGTCACTTTAACCAGGATTGCTTCGTCCATACATGGTCCAGTAAATCTACTGAGGACTTACTTCTATGACTGTCTACCGTACCAAGGCAGTCCCCCTACCCAGGACGAGAGAGATCGGATGTCCAAGAAGCGTAGATTCATAGATGGATTGCAGGGGCTCCCTGACTGCACGGTGCGCCTCGGTAGCATCAAGAGACAGGGACAGAACAGCCCTTACACATACGTGCAGAAAGGGGTCGACTTGATGATCGGCCTTGAGATCGTCTCTCTGTCGGTCAAGAACCAGATCAGCTATGCCTGCTTGTTCTCTGGAGACGCTGACCTTCTGCCCGCAATTCAGACGGCACAATCAGAGGGAGTCAAGGTGTGGCTTGCCCACGATCCTGCTAGCAGTGCGAATGAACTACGGCTTAAGGCGGACAATCGTCTTGTCCTTGATCAGGGTTTCCTGATGGGAGTGTCAAGGTCGCCGTGATCCTACGTCGGGAAGGAGGGCGATGGAGCGCGGCGGGATGCGTTTGGGACCTCCTAACGGATAGGAAGACGAGACCATCCGGTTCTCCAGATTGCTCATCGGCGCCGGGGAGGATCCTTCCCTCTACGACGACGTTTCCGCCGTAGAACCCTCCTCCTGGGCGCGCATCAAGGCGAGCTTCTGACATGCTCTTCATCGATGATCACCACATCCACTCCTGCCACGGCGTCGCCCGGCGGTTCCACCGGCTGGACAAACACCCCGACAACCCGGTGAAGATCTTCACCGATCCCTGGGGCTCGACGCTGGCCAACCACGGCGGCTTCGAGATCGACCCCGCCACCGGCGAGTTCGTCCTCTGGTACTCCACGCGGCCCCTCGATCCGGAAGGCGTCACCGACGCCCGCTTCATCTGCCAGGCCCGCTCCGGCGACGGGGTCCACTGGGAGACGCCGCCCCTGGGGCTGTTCGAGTTCCGGGGCAGCCGCGACAACAACATCTGCGTCGTCAACTACCCGTACTCCGGCGTCTACCCCGGCCCCCACGAGCTGTCCGGACCCTGCATCGCCCGCGACCCCCTCGATCCGGACCCGTCGGCCCGCTACAAGATGGCCCTGTGGCGCTACAACCGGGACCACGACCCGGAGACGGGCAAACGGCTCTACGAGTCGAAGGACACGCCGTACCCGACGGGCCTCTACACCAGCGCCTCCCCCGACGGCATCCACTGGCCGGCGCGCGAGCGTCTCGTGCACACCCACGCCGACGGCTTCGGCGACACCTACACCTGGATGCTGGACACCCTGCGCGGCGGCTACCGGCTCTTCGGCAAGCGCCTCTACTGGGACAACCGCTGGGCCAGCGGCAAGGTGCGCGGTGGCGAGCCCGGCACCTGGGTGCGGCTGCGCCACACCTGCTGGAGCCCCGACTTCGCCTCGTGGTCGCCCCACGTGCCGATCCTGCCCATCGACGGGCACGACCGCCCCCGGGACCAGGTCTACATGAACAACGGCTTCGTGTACGACGACATGTACCTCGGCTTCGCGCAGATCCTCCACGCCCTCGACGACTGGTCCATGGACCTGGACCTGGCCTGCTCCCGCGACGGCGAGGAGTGGCTGCGGCCACCCGAGGCGCGGTGCATCATCCCCCGGGGCGAGGGCACCGCCTGGGACAGCGGCCGCATGGCGATCTTCCCCTCGGCGCCGGTGCCGCGGGAGGGGCGGCTCCACTTCTACTACACCTCCGCCGCCCAGTACCACTCGCCGGCGCCGAAGCGCGAGATGCCGCCCGGCATCGAGAAACCCCCCGGCCTGTGCCTGGCGACGCTGCGCCAGGACGGGTTCGCCGGGATGCGCGCCGAGGGCGAGGGCGGGCTCATCCGCACGCGGCCCTTGCGCATCGACCATCCGGATCTGCTGGTGAACGTCGACGCCGGCGGCGGCGGGTCCTGCCGCGTGGGTCTCCTCGATGAGGGCGGCGCCCCCCTGGCCGGGTACGGACCGGACGACATGGAGCCGATCCGCGGGGACCACCTCGGCTACGCGCTTCGCTGGCGGGACCGCGACTCGGTGGCCGGCCTCCACGGCCGCTGGATCACCCTGGAGATCGAGCTGCAGGACGCCGAGCTGTTCGCCGTCCACAACCGCAACGCCGCGCCTCGGGGCTGATCCCCCGGGGCACACAGCTGCTCCCCGGACACAACCGCAACGCAGGGCGCAGCCTGAGCCCCCGAAGTCGAGCCGGCCGCCACAGCCCTCGGCCGGTCGAGTCCGCACCCCTGTCCGCTTCAGACCCACGGCCCGTTGGGCTCGGGGGTTCCACCATCCGGCCCATCCCTTAGTTTCCCTCTCATGCTCTCGGTTTCGAACCTCGCCAAGGTCTACGGCGACCGCACCCTCTTCGCCGATGTCTCCCTCATGCTCAACGCCGGGGAGCGCTACGGCCTCGTCGGCGCCAACGGCTCCGGCAAGACGACGCTGCTCAACATCCTCGCCGGTGAGCTGGAGCCCAGCGACGGCGAGGTCAGCCTGCCCAAGCGGGCCCGCGTCGGCGTGCTGCGCCAGGACCAGTTCCTCTACGAGGAGCACTCGATCCTCAACGTGACCCTCATGGGCCACCGCGAGTTGTGGCAGGTCCTGACCGAGAAGGAGGCCCTGCTGGCCAAGGCCGGGGAGAGCTTCGACGCCGACCACTTCGCCGAGCTCGAGGCCCGGACCGAGCGCCTCGACGGGTACACCGCCGAAGCCCGGGCGGCGACCATCCTCGAGGGCCTGGGCCTGCCGGCGCGGGTGCACCACGATCCCCTGTCGACGCTCTCGGGCGGCTTCAGGCTGCGCGTGCTGCTGGCCCAGGTGCTGGCCGGCGACCCCGATGCCCTGCTCCTCGACGAGCCGACCAACCACCTGGACATCCTCGCCATCCGCTGGCTGGAGACCTGGCTGCGCGACTACCCCGGCATGCTGGTGGTGATCTCCCACGACCACCGGTTCCTCGACAACGTGGCGACCCGCATCCTCGACGTCGACTACGAGACGGTGCAGCTCTACACCGGGGACTACACCGCCTTCCTGAAGGCCAAGGTGGGAGAGCGCGAGCGGCGGGAGAAGGAGATCGCCAAACGCGAGCGCGAGATCGCCCACCACCAGCAGTTCGTCGAGCGTTTCCGCGCCAAGGCGACGAAGGCGCGCCAGGCGGTGAGCAAGCAGCGGATGATCAACCGGATCGCCGAGGGCATGGAGGAACTGCCCGTCAGTTCGCGGCGCTACCCCACCTTCAAGCTCGCCCAGCGGCGCGACAGCGGCCGCCAGGTGCTGACCGTGAAGGGCGTGCAGAAGGCCTTCGACGACAACGAGGTGCTCCATGGGGTGGACCTGTCGGTGCAGCGCGGCGACCGGCTGGCGATCATGGGGGCCAACGGAATCGGCAAGTCGACGCTGCTCAAGATCGTCATGGGCGAGCTGGAGGCCGACGCCGGCACCGTGGAGTGGGGCTACGAGACCCACCCCGGCTACTTCGCCCAGGACCACCGCGAGCGCTTCCAGCCCGAGATCACCGCCGAGGCCTGGGCCTGGGAGACCTCCCCGGACCAGTCGATCAGCTTCGT
The DNA here is from genome assembly GCA_022827165.1 of Candidatus Latescibacterota bacterium. The sequence goes on along the minus strand of JAJDTN010000379.1, from coordinate 15,734 downwards.
GCGCGGCCACCTAGGTCTGGTGCTGTTCTCCGGGGACGACGTGGAGAAGCGCCTGCGCGACCTCTCCGGCGGCGAGGCGACGCGCCTCGTGTTCTGCCGGCTGGCCATGGAGCGGCCCAACGTCCTCGTCCTCGACGAGCCAACGAACCACCTCGACCTGGAGTCGATCCACGCCCTCGTCGACGGGCTGCAGTCCTTCGCGGGCACGATCGTCCTCGTCTCCCACGACCGCTGGCTCGTCAGCCGGCTGGCGACCCGCATCGTCGAGATCCGTGAAGACGAGATCCGCGACTTCCACGGCAGCTACGAGGAGTACGTGAGCTACTGCGGCGACGACCATCTCGACGCCGACGAGGTGGTCCTGAAGGCGCGCGCCGAGCGCCGGCGCAAGGCGGAAGCCGGCCCCGGCGGCAACGGCCGGCAACGGTCACGCAAGGCGGCCGGCGAGGGGCGGGCCCAGCGGCAGGCCGAGCGCCGGGAGGAAGAGTTGGCGGGCCTGCTGGAACGCGTCGAGACGGCCGAGTCCCGCCTCGGCGAGATCGACGCCTCCTTCTGCGAGCCCGGCTTCTTCGACCGCACCCCGGCCGGGGAGGTGCGTCAGCTGCGGGACGAGCGCTCCCGCCTGGCGAGCCGCGTCGCCGACCTCACGGCGCGCTGGGAGAAGCTGGCGGGCGAGTCCGAAGCCGGCTGAGCGGGCCGCTCCGGCGCTAAGGCGGCGGCGCGCCGGGTTCCGCAGCGTAGAGGAAGGGCCGCCGCCAGATCCCGCCCATGTGATGCTCGTTGTGCACCCGGAGGGCCAGGGTGCGGGTGCCGGGTGCGAGCCGGCCGCCGAGGTCCACGTCCCAGTCGAAGCGGTAGTCGTTGTGCCAGTACATGGGGCGCCAGTCCCGGTAGGCGGCCAGGTAGCCGTCGACGTAGAGCCAGGCCTTGCCGAAGAGGCCGGGAAAGTGGACGCGGAGGTCGCGCTCCGCGTCGGCGGCGCTCACCTCGACCTCGGTGCGGTACCAGACGAAGCCGTTGTACTCGCCCCCGCCGGGGCCTGCCACCCCCTGGGCCTCCATGTAGAGATCGGTGCGCAGCGGCCGCCAGGCCGCCAGGTCCAGGTCCGGCCGGCCCCAGGCCTGGTGCAGGCCGGCGTCGTGGGGGTCTGTGCGGAAGCTCCAGGTCAGGGGAAGCTTCTGCACCAGTCGGCCGGCGGGTCCGTCGGTGAGGGCGAGAAGCTCCCGGTACTGCTGCACCTCCCCCGGCCACCAGGCGTCGCCCTTCTCCAGGCGGGTGGTGGTGAAGGTGGGGCTCATGCGGGTCAGGGAGTCGCGCCAGGCCAGGCCGCGCTCGCCGGCGCGCACGGCGGCGCCGTAGTCGGCGGCGGTCGCGGCCTGATCGACCATCTCCACGTAGGCCCGCAGGACGCCGTACCCGGCCTCGACGAAGCGCGCCCGGCGCAGGTAGAGGTCCTCCGGGGGCCGGCCGGCGACCAGGGCCCCGGCCGACTCGACCAGCGGCGCCAGGCCGCGCACCAGCTCCGGCGTGTAGACCATGGGGGCGAGCCAGAACTCGTGCTCGTGGGAGAGGGTGCGCTCCCAGGCCTGCTGGATCGCCTCCCAGTAGGCGCGCATGGGGGCGGACGCCGGCCCCCAGAAGCGGGCGTGGAACTCCTCCATCTCGGCCTCCACATCGGCGTCGGGGTCCCAGTAGAGCAGGCCCCGCAGGTAGAGGTTGAGGAAGGTGGTGGCCAAGGCGCCGCGGCTCTCGGTGTCGACGCCGAGGATGCCGGCGTCGCGGTAGTGGCGCACGTCCTGGCGGACGGCCTGCACCGAGGGATTGGGGATGTCGCGCCAGACCAGCATGCCCTGGTCGTAGTCGTAGATGATGAGGCGGCCCTGCATCGTCTCGGCCCAGCGGTACATGACGTCGCGGTACTCCTGGCGGGGCGGACAGCGGGGATCGTCCATGCCGTGGATGGGGCAGACGTCGATCGGCGCCAGGTAGGCCACCAGGGGCTCGGCGGCGGTGATGCGGCGCTGGGGCGGCAGGGTGATGTTGGAGTAGGCGAGGAAGCCGATGCGCCGGCCCGGGAAGCGGGCGTGGGTCAACTCGGCGACGCCGTTGTAGAGGGCCATGAAGGGATCGGTGAGGGCCGGGGACATGAAGTTCTTGTCCCACAGGCCGGCGGCCAGCTCCGCGTCGGAGGCGCAGGCGAGGTCGTAGAGCCCGTCGTCCATGCCCAGGGAGACGGCGGCGGCGCCCTCGGAAAAGCGCTCCATCACCTGGTCGGCCACGTGGCGGATGGTGGCCGGGTCGGAGAGGCAGATCGACTGGGCCGAGTCGCCGGCGCCGGGCAGGTCGTCCACGTAGTGGCCGAGGGCGTGGCCGGCGGGCACCGACAGGTCGTTCATCCGGTTGCGGCGCATGAACTCCTCCCGGCCGCTGTTGTCGCCGATCCAGGAGAGCCAGTAGCGCCGCACCTCGAAGGGCGGAGCCCAGGCCGCGTCGAGGCGGTCCACGGTGAGCGTCGCCTTTCGGGGGATGCTGGCGCCGAAATCGGTGGGCAGGTACCAGCGGCAGCCCCAGTGCCGCAGCAGTTCCACCGCCGCGTAGTAGTGGGACTCGTCGTTGCTGCCGGCCAGGTAGACCCGGTCCCCCCGGCGTTGCGCCACGATGGCGTCGCCGCGCAGGACGGGGTCGGGCTTCTGGAGCGCCGCCAGGCGCGGTCCCAGGGAGAGATCGGCCTCGAGGGCGGCCTGGCCTACCAGCAGCAGGGGGGCGGGTTCTGCCAGGGCCTGTTGGAGTTGGGCGGGGTCCTCGACGAGGGGCAGCCGGGCCCCGCTCATCTCCTCGATGTAACGCACGAGGTCGGAGGCCGCGCGCCGTTCCCACTCCCCCGCCTCGGGGTGCACGCCGACCCGGGCCCGGCCGCCTCCCTCCTCGACCACGACGAGGGGGGCGGCCGCCAGGGCCGGGGCGAGCCACAACAGGCACAGGGCCGGTGCGTATCGCATTCCATCTCCTCCTCAAAAGGCCGCCGCCGCGGCGCCGCTCGGCGTTGATCCTCGGGCGGGCAAGGGCTATCCTAGCGCCGCCCTCTCGCCCCCCTCGACCGCCTTCCCGATGACGCAATCACCGACGCTCACCGCTCCATCGGCCTGCCACGTCATGGCCAAGCCTTCGGGCTCGGTCTGCAACATCGACTGCTCGTACTGCTTCTACCTCGAGAAAGAGAAGCTCTACCCCGACGCCGGCCGCAACTGGCGCATGAGCGACGAGGTGATGGAGCTGTACGTGAAGCAGTACATCGAGGCCCAGGACGTGCCGGCCGTGAACTTCGCCTGGCAGGGCGGCGAGCCGACGCTGCTGGGGGTCGACTTCTTCCGCCGCGCCGTGGAGCTGCAGAAGCGCTACGCCGGCGGCAAGGAGGTGACCAACGCCTTCCAGACCAACGGCATCCTCCTCGACGACGAGTGGGGCGAGTTCCTGGCGCGCGAGAAATTCCTTGTGGGCCTCTCCATCGACGGGCCGCGGGAGTTCCACGACCGCTACCGCGTCGACAAGGGGCAGAAGCCGACCTTCGACCGCGTCATCGCCGGCCTGGAGGTGCTCAAGAAGCACGGCGCCGAGTTCAACACCCTCACGGTCCTGCAGAACCACAACGCCGACCACCCCCTCGAGGTCTACCGCTTCCTCAAGGAGATCGGCTCCGGGTTCATGCAGTTCATCCCCATCGTCGAGCGCCTCACCGGCGACCCGGACGAGACCGGCCTGGAGCTGGTGGCGCCGGAGTTCGAGGGCTGCGCGGCGGTCACCCGCTGGTCGGTGGGGCCGGCCCAGTACGGCCGCTTCCTGTGCGCCGTCTTCGACGAGTGGGTGCGCCGCGACGTGGGCCGCTTCTTCGTGCAGATCTTCGACGTCTCCCTCGGCAGCTGGCTGGGGCAGGACGCCTCCCTGTGCATCTTCGCCGAGACCTGCGGCAACGCCCTCGTCATCGAGCACAACGGCGACCTCTACTCCTGCGACCACTTCGTCTACCCCGAGTACAACCTCGGCAACGTGCGCGAGCAGACGATCCGCGACATGGTCGCCAGCCCCGAGCAGCGCCGCTTCGGGCAGGACAAGGCCGACGGCCTGCCGCGCTACTGCCTCGAATGCGACTACCGCTTCGCCTGCAACGGCGGCTGCCCCAAGCAGCGCTTCGAGCGCACCCCCCACGGCGAGGGCGGGCTCAACTACCTGTGCCGCGGCTACAAGATCTACTTCGGCCACGTCGACCCGTACATGCGGGTCATGGCCGACCTTGTGCGCCGCGGGCAGCCGGCGGCGGGCATCATGGAGTGGGTGCGGCAACGGGACGCGGCGCGGGCGGCGCCGGCACCGCCGAAGCGCAACGATCCATGTCCGTGCGGGAGCGGACGCAAGTACAAGCGCTGCTGCGGCAACGCCGCGGCCGCATAACCAGGACGGGAGCAGGATGATCGACGTCGAGCTGAAGGCGGACGAGGGCCGAGTCGCGGTGAATGTCGACGGAGGGCTTTTCGTCGAGTACGTGTACGGCCACTTCATCTGCCGGCCGTGCTTCTACCCCGTGCTCACGCCCACGGGACAGGCCCTGACCCGGGCCTACCCCTTCGCCGACGTGGAGGGGGAGAACCAGGACCACTACCACCACCGCAGCATCTACACCGCCCACGGCCTGGTGAACGGCCACAACCTCTGGGACGAGGGCGTCCGCGGCCTCGGCCACGGCTCCATGCTGCAGCGGGGGGAGCCGCGGGTGAGCGCCGCCGGGGGCGAGGCCGCCATCGACGGCGTCGTCGACTGGTTCGGGCCGGGCGGTCAGCGGCTGCTGGAGGAGGAGCGCGGCTTCCGCATCCGCGCCGAGGGGCCGCTGCGCATCCTCGACCAGCGCAGCGTCCTGCGCGCCCGCCACGGCGACGTCACCTTCGGCGACACCAAGGAGGGCGGCCTGTTCTCGATCCGCGTGCCCACCTCGATGGACGCCAAGGACCGGGGGCGCATCGAGAACTCGGAGGGGGACGTCTTCGACAGCGGCCAGGGCGAGGAGACGACCTGGGGAAAGCGCGCCGCCTGGGTCGACTACTCGGGGCCGCTGGCCGACGGCTCGCAGTGGGGCCACACCGTGGCCGACCACCGCTCCAACCCCTGGCACCCCACCTACTGGCACGTGCGCGGGTACGGCCTGTTCACGGCCAACCCCTTCGGCCTGCACGACTTCCTGAAGGACGAGAGCGCCGACGGCAGCTGGACGATCCCCGGCGGCAGCGAGGCGGTCATGCGCTTCCGGCTGATCGTGCACCCGGGGCGGGGGCCGGACGGCCGGGTGATCGAGCTGGTGGAGGAGTTCCAGGCGGACTGAGCCGCCCGCCTTCCCTCAGGTCAGGCCCACCACCTCGCCGTCGGCGTCGAGGTCGAGGTTCATGAAGGCCGGCTTCGACGGCAGCCCCGGCATGCGGCGGATCTCGCCGCACAGGGGCACCAGGAAGCCGGCTCCCGCCGAGAGCACCACGTCCCGCACCGGCAGCACGAAACCGGAGGGCACGCCCCGCAGCTCCGGGTCGTGCGACAGCGACAGGTGGGTCTTGGCCATGTTCACCGGCAGCGACCCGAAGCCGAGGTCCTCGTAGCGCTCGATGGTGCTCTCCGCCTCCGGAGACAGATCGACTCCGCCGGCGCCGTAGATGCGCGCCGCCACGGTCTCGATCTTGTCGCGCAGGGGCGTCTCCTCGCCGTAGAGGAAGTCGAAGCTCGAGCCCGACCGGCAGACATCGACCACGGCTTGCGCCAGCTCCGCCCCTCCGGCCCCGCCGCGGGCCCAGACGTCGCAGACGGTGGCCTCCGCGGCCCCCAGGCCGGGAGCGGCCTCCAGGACCCGGTCGACCTCGGCGTCGGTGTCCCCCGAGAAGCGGTTGAGGGCGACCACGGCCGGCACCCCGAACTCGCCCACGATGCGGATGTTGGCCGCCAGGTTTTGCAGCCCCTTCTCCAGCCACGCCAGCTCCTCGTCGGCGCCGGACCGCCGCTTCTCGGGAGCGCCGCCGTGGGACTTGAGGGCCCGCACCGTGGCCACGACGACGGCGCAGTCCGGCCGCAGACCGGAGTAGCGGCACTTGACGTGGCAGAGCTTCTCGAAGCCGCAGTCGGCGCCGAAGCCGCTCTCGGTGACGAGGTAGCCGTCCCCCATCAGGCCGAGGGCGATCTCGTCGGCGACGATGGAGCTGTTGCCGTGGGCGATGTTGGCGAAGGGCCCGGCGTGGACCAGGACCGGCGTGTTCTCCAGGCTCTGCAGCAGGTTGGGCATCAGGGCGTCCTTGAGCAGGACCGCCATCGCCCCGGCCGCGCCCAGGTCCTCCGCCGTCACCGGCCGCCCGGCGCGGTCGAAGGCGGCGACCACCCGCCCCAGCCGGGCGCGCAGGTCCCCCAGGTCCCTGGCCAGCGCCAGGATCGCCATCACCTCGGAGGCGGCGGTGATGTCGAAGCCGGTGCGCCGGCGCACGCCCTCGCCGCCCTCGCCGACGACGATCTCGCGCAGGGCGCGGTCCCCCAGGTCGACGACCCGTTTCCAGGCGACCTGCTCCGGGTCGATGTCGAGCCGCTTCAGGCCGCGGCGGCGCAGGCGCCTGCCGCTCAGCCGCTCCTCGTGGTAGAGGCGCGCGTCGAGTGCCGCGGAGAGCAGGTTGTGGGCCGCGGTGACGGCGTGGATGTCGCCGGTCAGATGCAGGTTCATCTGGTCCATGGGGATGACCTGGGCGCGGCCGCCGCCGGCGGCTCCCCCCTTGATGCCGAAGGTCGGCCCCATGGAAGGCTGGCGGATCGTGGCGATCGAGGTATGGCCGAGGGCGTTGAGGGCCTGGCTGAGGCCGATGGTCGTCGTCGTCTTGCCCTCGCCGTAGCGGGTGGGGGTCATGGCGGTGACGACGACGTACTTCGCCTGCCCGCCGCGGTTCCGCCGGTCGGCGGCATCGAGGTGGATCTTGGCCTTGTAGCGGCCGTACAGGTCGATGTCGCCGTCCGCCAGCCCCAGCTTCGAGGCGATGCCGGCGGCCGGCTCGGGGGTCGCCGCACGGGCGATGTCGAGATCGCTCACAATGGCCTCCCTGGCAGGCCCGGCGAATATCGCTCGCCCTCCGGAGGCCCGGCAAATCACCCCGGCTCCCGGCGGCTCCGGTGCGCCCGGCGGCCCGCTTCCCTTTCTTACACACGGAATCATTCGCCGGGGTCGGCCCCCTTCACCCATCGGGATCTGCGCATGAAAGCTACCAGGGACCTCATCATCGGCGCCTTCGCCACGGCCCTCCTGGGCTTCGCCTTCGCCAGGATCGAGCTGGTCGAGGCGCTCCTGGGCATGGGGCGCTACTACCAGAAAACGGAGTTCGGCCCGGCTCTCGCCGCCGTGCCCGCCCTCGCCTTGGTGGTCCTCTGGTTCGCGGGGCAGCGCTGGCGGGAGGCCTCGCGGCTGACGCGCGAGCTGCAGCGCACCCAGGGCCGCCTGCGCCAGGCGCGGGAGAAGGGCCGCTCCCTGGAGGACCAGCTCGGCGGGACCAGCCGGATGGCCGCCATGGGCGCCCTCACCGGGGGGCTCGCCCACGAGTTCAACAACGTGCTGCAGCCGATCATCACCCTGGCCCAGCTCAACCTCGACCAGAACGATTCGCCGGAGGAGCGCCGAATGCGGGTCCGGCATATCCTGAAGGCCGCCGAGCACGGCACCCAGATCGTCCGGGGCACCCTCGCCTTTCCCGCCGGCGGCACCCTGGAGACCGAGGAGTTGACCGCGGCCCGGGAGCTGGAGGAGATCGCCGACCAGGCCCGGGAGACCTACCGGGGCCGCCTCCAGGTGGAGGTCCGCATCGCCGAGGAGGCCGGCACCATCCGCGTCAACCCGAGCGAGTTCAGACAGGTCGTGACCAACCTCCTCAAGAACGCGGCCGAGGCGATGCGGGAGGGCGCCGTCGTCATCGGCCTCGACGCCGTCGACCTCGACGCCCGGGGCGCCGGCTCCCGCGGTCTGACGGCCGGCCCCTATCTGCGCGTCACCGTGAGCGACGATGGGCCCGGCATGGCCCCCGACGCGGTGGCGAAGGTCTTTGAGCCCTTCTACACCACCAAGGAGGCCGGGAAGGGCACGGGCCTGGGCCTGGCGGTGGTGGACAGCCTGGTCCGGGGATGGAACGGCAGGATCTCGGTGCAGTCCTCCCCCGGCGAGGGAGCGTCCTTCGAGATCCTGATCCCCAGATCGGAAGGGGAGGACTGAGCCATGGCCAAGGTGCTGATCGCCGAGCACGACGAGAGGGTGCTCGACGCCCTGGCCACGCTGCTGCGGAGCGCCGGCCACGAGGTCTTCGAGGCCGGGCGCTGCGAAGACGCCCTGGAGACCGTCGCCTCCGAGAGTCCCGACATCCTCCTCACCGACGTGAACATGCCGGGGATGACCGGGGTCCAGATGATCAAGAGGCTGCGCAAGAGCCACCCCACCATCGGCATCATCGCCATGTCCGGCGGCGGCATGCACCAGAACCCGGAGCTGGCCACGACCCTGGCCAGTATCGCCGGCGCCGACCGGGCGCTGGAAAAGCCCTTCAAGAACGAGATCCTGCTCTCGAACGTGCACTCCCTGCTGGCCACGGCCCGGAGGCCCCGCGCCGGCCGCAGGTAGACGAGACCCGGGCGACCGGGTGGGGCCCATGGGCGGGGAGAGAGTCGTGAGTCCATCGGAGAATCAGTACGACGCCATCGCCGGGGCCTACCAGGACTCGAAGCGGTTGCCATTTCGCAGATATGTGGAGGCCTACTCCCTGTTCGAGATCCTCGGAGACCTTCGAGGCACGAGAGTCGTGGACCTGGCCTGCGGCGACGGGTTCTACACGCGCCGGATCAAGAGCGCCGGGGCCCTCGAGGTCATCGGCGTCGATCTCTCGGCGGAGATGGTCAGGCTCGCCGAAGAGGAGGAGCGCGCCCGCCCCCTCGGGTGCAGGTACCTCCACCGGGATGCGGCGGCGGTGGAGCTGCCCGGACGGGTCGACCTGGTCGTGGCCGTCTATCTCCTCAACTACGCCAGGACGAGGGAGGAGCTGCTCCGCTTCGTCGAGACGGCTCACGCCTTGCTTCGGCCCGGAGGACGCCTCGTCGGGTTCAACGACAACGTGCGGAACGTGCCCCGAGGCCGGCTCTCCCTGGCCCGGTACGGGTTGGAGAAGGAGTGCGCCGAATCACCCCGGGAGGGGGACGTGATCCACTACAGGATCACCAATGAAGATGGAGAGCGGTTCGAGTTCCGGAACTACTACCTGGAGCCGGAGACCTATGAGCGCTCCTTCCGGGAGGCTGGATTCTCCGGGTTTCGTTGGGCCGGTCCCTACCTGCACCCCTCTCAGCGCCACGATCCCTTCTGGGAGGACTTCATGTCCAGTCCCCCGGTCATCGGCTTCCGCGCGGACAGGCCGTGAGCGCCGGCCGCCGCGCTGCGGCTCCCACCCGAAAACCTGCAAGAAGGAGGATCCCATGAGACTTCAGATGCCCGGCCTTCACCGCCGTACCCGGAGGTTGCCTCTGCTCATTCCCCTGGCCCTGCTCTTCCTGGCCTGCGGCGGCGACGACGCCCCGACCGAGCCGGAGCCCGCCCCGCCGGATGCCGAGGCGGCCGCCCGGGCCCAGGCGCAGGCGCTCTTCACCAGCCTCGAGCCGGTGGTGGCAAAGGCTCTGGAGCTGATGCTCACCGGGGGCGGCACGATCGACGGCGAGCAGGGGACCCTGACCGTGGCCGGCAGCACGATGACCCTGGAGTCGTTCTCGGCCGACGGCCAGCTCGTCCTCGACGGCGAGCTGGTCCTCGACCTTCTCGTCCAACCCTTCACCTTGAAGGGAGACCTCGAGGCCAACGGGATCGAGGGCCGGGAAGGTCCGGTGCCCGTCAAGGTGGACGTCACCATCGACATTTCCACCGACCCGCGGACCTACGGAGGTACCGTCACCATCGGCGAGGACGTGTACGACCTCGACGAGCTGTTGGCCGAGGAATAGGGAAGCTGCCAGGGGCGGCCCGGCTCCTGCGAGCCGGCGCCGCCGCCGGAGGGGATGGCGGTGATGTTGCCCTCCATTTCGACCGGGGGTACCTTCACCCGCTCCATACCCCGGCGGTCGAGCGCACCTCAGGTGACGCCCGTCGACGACCTCCGGACCTCCGGCGACAAGGCCGCCGACCGGCCTCCCGCAGACCGGGGATGAGACCTCCGCTACCGTGCCCCCACCGCTGAACTCCCAGGGCCTTCCCCTACGGCTCGTCGACCACCCCGGGCCCCGGGGGATCTGCCGCGCCCGGCGGAAGCCCGGGGAGGTCCTGGCCGACGGGGCCCTGGCCTTCGGCTCCCGCCCCTTTTCCGACACCTCCGTCACCGTCTCCGACGACGCCGGTCCCGAGGCGGCGCTGGCGGCCCGGCTGTGCGAACGGGCGGCGCGCCTGGTCTCCCGGCGCTTCGAGGGCGACACCCACCTGGCCGGGCTGGCCTCGGGTCTGGCCGGCACCGAGTGGCCGCTGGCCTTGTGCCGGGACCACGAGCGCCTCGTCGACTTCGACGGCCGGCGCCTGTGGCTGGCGGCCGACGCCATGGCCGCCCTCGGCATCGGACTCGAGGCCAAGGACGATCTCAGCGCCGAGGTGCCCGAGCGCCTGCGCGGCTTCGAGCTCCTCCTCGCCCTCGGGCTCTTCGCCCAGCTCGACATCGTCCGCGGCGCCTCCCTGCGCCGGTCCCTGCACTGGGTCGTCGACCTCTACCGCCGCCTGGGACGGCCGGACCAGGCCGTGCTCCTGGCCCTGCTCGAAGGTTCCGGAGAGCTCGACGCCGGCAACCTGTTCTCCTCCTTCCTGCGCCGGGGGAGCCGCGAGGAGACCATCGGCCGCGACCGCTGGATCACCTGGCTCCTCGGCCAGGACCGTCTCGACCTGCCCTACGACCGCCGGGCGGCGGGGGAGATCCTCGACAGCGACGCCGACGTGGACGACAAGCGCCTGCTCCTCTACGGGGTGCTGCGCGACTACGACCGCGACCTGGAGGCGGAGAACATCCGCCGCCTCTCCCGCGAGATCCGGGCCGCCGGCCAGGAGCTGGTCTTCGGCCGCATGAGCCGCGCCTTCCACAACCAGGGGGCGCTCTTCGCCGATGCCGTGCGCCTCTCCCCGACGCCGGCCTGGAAGCCTCTGGCCGAGGAGGCCTGGGAGGCCGCCGCCGGAGCCGCGGCGATGCAGTCTCCGGCCCTGGAGCTGCGCCTGCTGCTGGAGGCGGGCCAGCCGGTCTCCCTGATCCAGATGGAGGGCGCCTGCGAACGCTACGAGGAGGCCGCCCTCGACGCCCAGCGCGACGACCTGATGCAGGGACTGCACCGGGCCCGGGCCTTGGTGGAGGACCACGGCGACGAGCTGGCCGGCCCCCGGCAGACGGCCCTCGACGTCGACTCGGTGAGCCGCCTCGTCCGCCGGCGCCTCGGCCTCGTGGAGCGCGTGCGCGAGGAGCTGCTGCGCTCCCCCTCCGCCAACGCCGCCTACGTCGTCATCAGCCAGCGCCCCTCCCCCACCGGCTCCCACCTGCTGGTGAAGATCAACGAGTTCGAGGAGCCCTACCTGGGCAAGGCCGACAACCTGACGAAGCTGGCGCGCTTGGCCGGCGACCGCCTCTACTCCAGCCCCGACTACCGCTGGCTCGAGGTCGCCGACCACTGGATCGAGGCCATCCCCCTGTTCATCAAGGAGGAGGTCCTGGTCGACGACGAAGGCGTCGAGTCGACGCGCACGGTGATCGACATCGACGGCATGGAGGAGTCCTTCCGCGAGGAGATGGCCGACCACTGGGCCGCCAACCTGCGCGACGTGGCCGACTCGGAGTACGTCTCCGCGGCCCGTTGGCTCCTGTGCCGGGAGGCCGGTCAGGACGGGGACGAGGCCGCCGCCCTCGACTGGGCGCGCTCCGCCCCCGGCGACCCGTCCGGCGACATCGCCTGCGCCGCGGCCCTCGTATCCCGCCTCGCCGCGGAGAACGCCGGCGATCTGCGGCGCCGCATCGAGGCCGAGGAGGAGGAGCCCTTCGAGGCCCTGTGGTCCCTGTTGTCGGCCTGGCGCTCCGAGCCCGGCTCGAGTCTGGCCGGGACCCTGGCCCGAGCCCGTGACGAGCCGTGGTCCACCCTCGTCGATCCGGAAGCCGAGGTCGGCGAGTCCCGCGCCCGGTCACTCCGCCGCAGGGCCCTCGAGCCCCGCCGGCCCCTGCCGGTGCTGCACGTGCTCACCACCCAGTCGGCGGGCATGACCGACGGCTACATCCGCACCTGGCTCGAGGAGTCGATGGCCCTGCGCAACGTCGCCGCCGCCCGCGGGCTGGAGGCCGAGGTCGACGAGCGGCGGGCGTTCTACCGCCGGCGGCTGAGCGCCCTCGGCGAGCGGGTGGTCCGCGAGCTGGGCATCTGGGTCGAGGTGGAGGAAGCCGCCGCCGAGGAGGATCTCGACGAAGGCGCCGCCGTGTCGCGCGTCGTCGGCGGCAACCGCTCGGTCCAGGAGGAGGTCGCCGTCCTCGGCGCCCTCATCGAGCTGGCCGAGGAACGCGGCGGCGAGCGGGAGCCCGGCGACGTGGCCGACCCGGCGGAGGTGGCCAGGCTCTGCGAGTCGGGTGACGGGGACCTGGTCCGCCAGGCCCTGGAGCGGGTGGCGGCGCGCAACGGCCGCCAGCTCGAGGAGGAGGTCGAGGCCCTGAGGTCCGCCGAGCCCGCCCTGTCCCGGCAGGACGCCCTGGGGCGGGTCGTGGAGGGCGACGAGGACTACCGCCAGGACCTGGAGAGCTTCACCCGCTTCCTGGCCCGCCGCCGCCTGGTGGACGACTGGTCCCGCCAGGCGGGCGTCGACGGCGACGACCGGCGGCGCACCTACCTGCGCCGGTTCTCGCGGCTGGCCGGGACGACGGCCCGCAAGCAGGTGCTGCTGCGCCACGGTCTCGCCCACCTGACCCTCGACCCGGCCTACCGCTGGGCCGCCGCCGGGGGCGACAAGCGCTACCACCTGCTCTACACGCCGAGCCGCGTCGACCTAGGGCACCGGGAGCGGGAGTCGGTGGAGACCTGGTCCCAGTGGGTCGGCGGCGCCGACCGCGCCGCGGCGCGCGCCGGCAGAGAGATCTACGGGCTGATCAACAAGTCCGTGCGCAGCTACGACAGTCTGGCCGAGCCCGAGATCCTCAAGACCGGCGAGAACGCCAGCATGGCCTCGCATTTCGCCTTCTCCAACGCCCTGTCGCTGATGGTCTCGGCCAGCGGCCACGGCGACATCGAGGAGATGGGCGACCAGATGAGCCGCCGCGGCGACCGCGTCATCCATCCGGCGGGCGAGGGCTACGGCGGCTACTGCGTGCCCAAGGACGGCCTCTTCCTCGAGTTCGTCCTCACCCTCGGCCGCGCCGAGAAGCTGCGCCAGCTCGGCGTTCCCGCCGAGCACCACGACGGGGTGGCCGGCGCCTCGGCAAGGCTCCTCGGCCGCCGCGGCGAGTTCGCCACGCGCTTCGAGTGGGAGGCCTGGGCCGCCGGCGCCCTGGGCGGCGTCGACGGCCTCGGCGGGCTGTTCGCCGTCCGCGAGGGAGAGGGGGGGCCGGTTCCGGTCTTCCAGATCACCCGCCTGGCCGAGGTCTTGGAAGGCCTGGGAGAGCCGGAGCTGCACGACGCCGAACGCGCCACCACGGCGCGGGTGGCGCGCTGGGGCGTGCACAAGATGGTCGCCGGCGCCGAGCACGTGAACCGCTTCAGGCCCTTCTACAAGGTCTGGCTGACCCGGCGGGCCCTGGCCGACGCCTCCCGCCGCCACCCCGCCGCGGGGGCCGCCCCGGTGGTGGTGCTCACGGCGGAGTACAAGCCCGACACCCAGGACGGGCGGTTCGCCGCCGGCATGCGCAAGTTCGAGATCCTGTGCGGCACGGCGGACCACCTGCTCTACGCCCTCGACGCGGAGGGCCAGACCCTGGCGGGCCTGCTGTCCGATGGCTTCGACGGCGTCGACCGCCGCGGGCGCGCGGGTCGGGCCGCTGCCGCCCTCGGCCTCGACCCCGGCGATCCGTCGACGCCGGGAACCCTGCGCCAGCTCTTCCCCGAGCCGCCCCGGCCGGCCGAGATCCGCGTCGTCTCCCCCACCGGCCTCTCGACCCAGGACCTGCTCGGCTACACCAGCGACACCAGCCTGGAGGCGGTCGCCGAGGCAGCCCATCAGGAGCTGACCGCCGCCGGCTTCAGCGGCGCCGAGATCGAGGCCAGCCTGGCCACCTACGGACCGCACCTGGAGCGCTGGGCCTCGGCGGCCGACATCGACGCCGGCCTCCGCGCCGACCTGTCGCGGCGGCTCTCCGGACGGCTGCACGCCCTGGCCCTGCAGGTCCTCGGTCCCGAGCGCTCCTACGAGCACGCCCTGCAGGGCGCCGACGTCCTCGACACCGGCATTCCGCACGCGGCCCTGCTGCGGCTTCTCGAGGATCCGGCGGCGGTCTGCCGCCTGATGCTGGAGGGCCATCCCGACAGCGCCCTGGTCATCGTCGACGGCGCCTCCGGGGCCCGGCGGCGCGCTCTGAACCGTCTCGACGTCATGCTCTGGTTCGCCGCCGGAGAGCGCTACGGCCGCGAGCCGGTCTACGCCGGCATCGGCCTGGGGAACCGCACCGTCGAGGGCTGGCGCCAGGCGATGCGCCGGCAACGGCGCCGCGCCCGGCGACTGGGCGAAGCCCTGCGCGCCTCCGACGCCGGCGCCGCCGCCGCCGAGTACGCGCAGATCCTGGCCGAGGTGCGCCTCGGCCAGGAGGCGGAGCTGCAGCTGGCCGAGGTCGACAAGCTGCGCCGCTTCCAACGCCTGCGCCGGCGCGACGAGCTGGTGGCCCGGTCCCTCGCCCGCCTCGCCGGGGGTTTGCCCCTGGAGGAGCTCGGCTTCGCCGACTTCCTCGTCCTCGGCGGCGTCTTCCTCCTCGACGGGGCCCCTGCCGAGGAGATCGACGACTGGCGGCGCGGCCTGGGCCTCGGCGCGGGGGACCCGGACTCCCAGGAGCTGGAGAGCCTGCTCCTGCACCCGGCCCGTCCCCCGGAGCTGGGAGAGTTCCGCGAGGAGAAAGGTCTGGAGAGCTCGAACAAGGCGGCCGAGGACCGTCCCGTCGCCGCCCTCGAGGCGCGCAGCCAGTTGCGGGCCCGAATCCTCCGCGCCCGGGCCCTCCACGAGCGGCACCGCGGCGCCGAGTCCGTCGACGGCCGGCCCGCCTCCTTCGAAGAGGCCCGGGCCGCGGCCTTCGAGGTCCTGGGCGACGGCCGCGGGACCGTCACCGACGCGGCCTTCGGCGCCTTCATCGCCCACGCCCGCACCGCCCTCTCCGCCCTCGTGACCGGGCAGTACGACGAGGGACAGGCCGACGAGGCCCAGCGCTTCCACGACAACCTCGCGCAGCTCTTCCTCGGCCACGAGATCGACCCGGAGGACTGGCGGCGGATCGCCGGCGGCTACGAGGACGTGGGCGACTTCGGACGCCTGGCGCAGGCCGTGGTCGAACGCGAGGAGGCCGGCGCCGCCGGTCACGGCCTGCGCCAGGTGGCGGCCGGAGCCGAGCTGTTCTACATCCTCCTGGCGGTGGAGACGACCCTGCCCTACACCCGGGAAGGGGCTCCCGCCGACCCCGAGGGACTCTGGCGCGCCCTGGCCGACTTCTTCGCCGAGACCGTAGACGACCACT
>JAJDTN010000380.1 GCA_022827165.1 Candidatus Latescibacterota bacterium | reverse complement strand
GGACGGCCACTACCGGCTCTGGGTGACGGTGCAGGGCGACAGGGTCGGGGGGTTCGGGGAATACCTCAAGGTGCCCGAGAGCTTCGCCCGCGACTACCGCGAGATCCGCTCCCGGGCCGGCCTGATCTACAATGTCGCAACGGCGGTCGCCATGGCCCTGGTCATCGCCACGGCCGTCTTCCTCGTGCGCAAGTACCGGCGGCGCGAGCTGAGCTGGCGCGTCCCCGTCGTCGTGGGAGTGGTGACCGGGGCCCTCAGCTACGTCGGGTCCCTCAACGGCTATCCACTCTCGTACTTCGGGTACGACACGACGCAGTCGTACCTCTCCTTCATCCTGAACTTCCTCTTCAGCGGTGTCTTTTCCGCCGCCCTGATCGCGGTCATGGTCATCCTGTTCGGTACGGCCGGAGACGCCGCCGCACGGGACGCGAGCGGGAGCGATCCCCTGGCCCGGTTGTCCCCGGGACGCTGGCGCTCTGCCGCCTTCGGCCGGGTCGTCCTCATCGGCTACGGGCTGGCTTTCGCCCACCTCGGATACGTCACCCTCTTCTACATCCTGGGGAACGAGTACCTCGGAGTGTGGGCTCCCGCGGCGGTGACCGAGTACAGCAATACCTACAGCACCTGGCTGCCCTGGATCTACCCCCTGCTGACCGGTCTCGTGGCCACCACCGTGGAGGAATTCCTCTTCCGCCTCGTGGCCATCTCCCTGCTCCTGCGATGGTTCGGGAAGCCCTGGCTCGCCGTCCTCCTTCCCGGCGTGCTCTGGGCCTTCCTGCACGCCAACTATGCCCAGGAGCCGATCTACATCCGCGGCCTCGAGCTGACCGTGGTCGGCGTCGTCTTCGGCCTGGTCTTCCTGCGCTTCGGCATCTGGACGACCGTCGTATCCCACTACGTGTACAACTGCTTCCTCGGCACCTACCCGATGATGCAGTCGGACAGTCTCTACTTCAAGACATCGGGCTTCCTGGCCCTTGCCGTGATCTGCCTCCCCGCCATTCCGGCCATCTGGGCCCTCGTCACGGGCCGCCGCGATCCGATCGACGAACCCTGGGAAGCGCCGTCCGCCGGTCCGGCCCCGGCCGAGCCGGAGGCCCCTCCTCCGCCGGAGCCGGACAGGCCCGAGACGCCGGCCGTCCCCCCGGTGGAGCGCAAGACGCCCCGCGACTACCTCGTATCGCGGAAGGGCCTGATCACCTTCGCCGTCCTCGGTCTGGCAGGATGGTCCGCGTACTTCGCCTTCAAGCCCTATCGATACGGGGAGTACGCCCGCGAGAGCCTCATCCCCAGGGCCGAAGCCGTCGAGAAGGCCGAGGAGATCCGGGAGCAGCTCGGCCTGCCGCTCGAGGGTTACCGCCGGACCGCCTCCTTCTCCAGCAGCCTCGGCTCCGGCCACTTCACCCACCTCCTGCGCAAGGCCGGAGCGGAGCGGGCGGACACCCTCGCCGCCGAGCACACCTCCTCGTGGCACTGGTACGTGCGCTGGTTCCGCCCCCTCGAGAAGGAGGAGCTGACCATCGGCATCGACGGCCATGGAGAGCTGTCCTACCTCTCCCACGCCGTCCCCGAGAGCCAGGAGGGCGCCGAGCTCGAGATCGAGAAGGCCGAAGTCATCGCCCGGGAATTCCTGCTCCAATACCTGGAGCGGGACGTGGCCGATACCACACTCTACAAGCGCCTCGAGGGGCGCTCCTTCAAACGCGAGAATCGCGTCGACCACAGTTTTGTGTGGGAACGGACCGACATCAAGGTCGAGGAAGGCGAGTTCCGCGTCATCGCCTCGGTCCACGGCGACCGCATCGGCCGCGGCTACAAGGCCTACAAGGCGCCCGAGGAATTCCTGCGCGAACTGAGGGAGCGCACGGCCAAAAGCTCGGTGGTGGACACCCTCGGCATGATCTTCATCTTCGCCACCCTCGTCCTGGGCGTCATCCACCTGCTGCGCGCCTACCGCCGGGGGGACGTCGCGTGGGGTCTGCCCCTTCGCCTGGGGCTACTCGTCGGGGCGCTGACCCTGTTCGAGGCCCTCAACGAACTGCCCGTATTCTACCGGGGTTTCGACACCAGCGTCGCCCTGAGCACCTTCCTCGGCAAGGAGGCCATCGGTCTCGCCTTGAAGGTCGTCGGCATGGCCATCATGGCCTTCCTCGCGGGCGCCCTCGGCGACACCTTCTTCCGCAGCGAACGCCCCGGCGAGATGCAGCTCCCCGGCTGGATCGACGTGCTCCGCCTTCGGGCCGGCAGCGCGGCCCTCTGGGGGCAGGTGATCTTCCTGGTCCTGTGCTGGCTCGGCATCTCCAGGGGCCTCGGCGTGTACACCGCCCGCCTGAACCTGGCCTTCCTCGGGGAGTACCTCACGGCCTCCGGCGGAGCCCCCGCCGGCATCAACACCTGGCTTCCGGCCCTCGATGAGGTCATCGACGAGGTCAGGGCCATCCTCTTCGTTCCCCTTCTGCTGCTCGGCGTCCTGTTCGTCTGGCGGCGCACCGCGGGCCGGACCTGGCTGCTCGTCCTGGGCATGGTCCTCGTCCTCCTCTTCCGGTCCGTCGTCTCACCGGCCAGGGACTTCTACCACGCCGGATTCCTCTTTGCGGGATTCCTCCCGATGGTCCTGGTCCTGGGCTATCTGGTGTGGAAGCACATCCGCTTCAACCTGCTCTTCTACCTGGTGATGATCTGGGGTTCCCTCGTCCCCCTCGGCATCCGGTTTCTCGAATTCGAGGCCGGATACTTCAAGATCAACGGCGTGCTCATAGTCCTCTTCGGCCTGGCGCCCCTCTTCCTCGCCCTCCTCGCCTGGCACAGGGAGCGTGCCCCGGCGGCAGGAAGTCTGCCGGAGGCCGGGCGCGGCGATCCCTGACCCCGCCGGACCGGCACATCCGACCCGACAGAATCCCCCCGCGGTCCAGCTGGCGGACTCCGCCGGCTGGCTGGTGATGTTGTGGTGGAAGCGGGCGCGCAGGCAGAGCGCCTGCGCCGAGAGGTGGGGCTCAGCGCAGCTTGGGGTTGGCGGCGTGGCGCTCGCGGTCGCGGCTCGTCCGGGCCTCCAGCCTCTGGGAGAAGGCTTCCTCCAGGTCGACGCCGGTCTGGTTGGCCAGGCAGATGAGCACGAAAAGGACGTCGGCCATCTCGCCGGCCAGGGCCTGGCGGCCCTGCTCCTCGCCCGGCTTGAAGCTCTGCTCGCCGTAGAGGCGGGCCATGAGGCGGGCCACCTCGCCCACCTCCTCGGCGAGGATGGCGGTATTCGTCAACTCGCCGTAGTAGCGCACGCCGACGGTGCGGATCCACTCGTCCACCTGCCGCTGGAGGCCGGCGAGAGTGGTGTCGGACACGGGGGGGCCGTACCGGCTAGCCGGCGGCCAGGCTCTCGAGGACTTGGACGGGAACCGGCTCGAGACCGTCGCGGCGGCGCTGCTGGTTGACGTCGTCGATGCGCCAGGGCACGGCGGAGCCGTCGTCGCGGAAGCGGGCGTAGTAGCCGCCCTGGCAGCGGCTGACCGGCATGAGCGGCTCGGGCCGGCGCACCGCCGCCAGCTGGGAAGCGGACATGCGGTCGCCGGTGGACAGGTCGACGACGTCGATCTGGTCGGGGCGGATGCGGCCCTGGCCGCGGGCCTCGGCGAACTGCAGGTAGGGCGTCTGCACCGGATCGAGACCCATGAGCCAGGTGGCCACGGCGTCGACGTGGACCTCGTTGACGCCGGCCACGGACCAGCCGAGGGGGTAGTTCTCGCCCTCGTTGAAGGCGGTGCCGTCGCGGCCGATGAGCCCGTCCACCACGCACAGCCGCGGCATGCCGAGACTGCGCACCGCCGCCACGATGTCGCACAACTTGTGGTAGAAGCGCTCCTCGAAGACGCTCAGCCCGGAGTCGCCGAGGCGGTTGAGGGCCTCCTCGCCGAGGGGCTCGTCGCAGGGCTGCACCGTGCACAGGTGCCTCTCGGGGCGACCGAGGACGCCCATGAGGTTCTTTATGGCGAGGGTGGTGCAGCCGAGGTTGTGGCACTTGGCCAGCGGCGCGTTGACCAAGAAGGCGCAGTCGGTGACCGCCGTGTACACGGGATACTGCTCGAAGACCACGCCACCGGGAACCTCGACCTCCCGCGTCGGCGTGTCGTTGAAGGGCACCAGGCGCGCCCCGGCGCCGACGATGGAGTCGGCGTACCCGGTGAGCTTCCAGGTGTGGCCCCCGCCCGGGTTCTCCCCCGACTGGCCGTCGCCGACCTCGATGCGCGACGGCTCGACGCCGCGGTCGGCGAAGGACTCGGCGAGGCCGGCCAGGAACCCGGGATGGGTGATGATGCGCTTGTCGGCGGGAAAGAGGACGGTGGCGTTGGGCTTGATGCAGATCGTGCCGCGGGCGGGCAGTTCGAGATCGAGGCCGTCCACCGCGGCGCGGGCCAGCTGCCGGTAGCTCTCCCAGGGCGCCGTGTTCCCCTGCACCGGGACTCGCGCCAGGTACACCGCGTCGGGTTGCAGTTGCACTCCCATCCGGTCCCCTTTACAGGCGTTCGATGCGGGCCCCGAGCTGGACCAGGCGCTCCTCCAGGCGGGTGTGGCCGCGGTCGAGCTGGTAGAGATTGGTGATCTCGGTGCGGCCCTCGGCGGCCAGGCCGGCGAGGACGCAGGCGGCGCCGGCGCGGATGTCGCTGGCCCGCACCCGGGTCCCCCGCAGGCGGGAGGGCCCGTGGACGATCACCAGCTGGTCCTTCTCCGGCGAGATCCGGGCCCCGAACTGGCGCAGGTTCTTCACGTGGCCCATGCGGTTCTCGAAGACGGTCTCGCGGATGAAGCTGTCGCCGTGGGCGGTGCAGGCCAGGGCGGTGAGCCCGGGCTGCAGGTCGGTGGGCATCCCCGGGTAGAAGGTGGCCACCACGTTGATCGGCGACAGCCGCTCGGGGCCGCGCACGGTGACCCGCGCCCCGTCGTGGACCTGAAGCTCCACGCCCATCTGCCGGACCTTGGCGTCGAAGATCTCCAGGTGATCGAGGCGCACCCCCGTGAGGGTGGCCTCGCCGCGGGTGACCGCCGCCGCCATGAGCATGAGCCCGGCGTCGAGTCGGTCGTGCATGACCGTGTGCTCGGCGCCCCGCAGGCGGTCGACGCCGGTGATGCGCACGTGGCGCGTGCCCAGGCCCTCGATGCGGGCCCCCATCTTGCCCAGCAACTCGCCGAAGTCGGCGATCTCGGGGTCGGAGGCGGCGTTGACGATGAGCGACTCGCCGGCGCACAGGCTGGCGGCCATGACCAGGTTCTCGGTGCCGGTGTGGCTCGGCACGTCGCAGTACATCTCGGCGCCGCGCAGGCCCTCGGCGCGCACCACGTAACCGCCCGAGGGGGTGCCCTCGACGATCGCTCCCATGCGCGCGAAGCCGCGGTAGTGGTAGTCGGTGCCGCGCTCGCCGATGGTGCAGCCCCCCACCTCGTCGATCGTGGCCGTGCGGAAACGGCTGATCAGGGGGCCCACGAAGAGCAGGGAGGCGCGCATGCGGGCCCCCAGCTCGGGCGGCAGCTCGGTGGAGTCGACGGTGGTCGTGTCGATGACGGCGGTGCCGACAGCCGGGTCGAAGTCGACGCGGGCCCCGAGTCGGCGCAGGATCTCGAGGGCCACCAGCACGTCCTTGACCGGCGGCAAGCGATGCAGAACGGTCTGTCCCTCGGAGGCCAGCAAGGAGGCGGCGATCATCGGCAGGGCCGCGTTCTTGGAGCCCTGGACCTCGGTCTCTCCCCGCAAGGGCCGGGCGCCCTCGATGCAGAGTGCTTCTTCAGCCATCTCTTTGGATTCTCTCTTGTCCGCGGGGAGGAGAGGGCGGAGGGGGGGACGGGAAGGGCTGTCGGGGAGTGGGGCAAATGTAACCGGGCCCGGCCCGATCCGTCAACCGGGAAATCACACCTAACACATTGGCTTGACAGATAGATAGGCCTGCGTATATTCGCCCCCCAACAGGCTGCTCTACCCCACTCGAAACACCTTCTTCGCCCCTCTTTACAGGAGTTCGCCAAATGGCCGACGCACCCAAGATCATCGCCTGGCTCAAGCCCGTCTGCGGCTGGAGCGCCGGGGTTCGCGATGTCTTCGACCGGCACGGGCTGGAGTACGAAGACCGTGACATCATCGGCAACCCCGACCACTACGCCGAGATGGTCCAGAAGACCGGCCAGCCCCTCTCTCCGTGCGTCGAGATCAACGGCCAGGTGCTGGCCGA
>JAJDTN010000183.1 GCA_022827165.1 Candidatus Latescibacterota bacterium | reverse complement strand
TCGCCGTCCACTGCCGCACCCGCGCCCAGGGTCACAAGGGGCCGGTCGACTACAGCTGGATCCCCCGCATCAAGGAGGCGGTCGACATCCCGGTGATCCTCAACGGCGACATCACCGGCCCGGAGAGCGCCGCCGCCGCCTTCCACGAGACCGGCTGCGACGCGGTCATGATCGGCCGCGCCGCCATCCGCCATCCCTGGATCTTCGGGGAGATCCGCCACTACCTGCGCACCGGCCGGCTGCGGCCGCCGCCGACGCCCCGGCAGCGGGCCGAGCTGTGCCTGCGGCACCTGCGGCTCGGCGTCGACTACGGGGGCGAGCGCGAGGGCCTGGTCGGCATGCGGCGCCACTACTCCGGGTACTTCCGCCAGCTGCGCGGCGCCGCCCGGCTGCGCGCCGAGCTCAGCGGCTACCGCTCGGTGGGAGAGGTGGAGACCCGCCTGCAGGAGCTGGCCGTCAGCCTCGACGCGGCGCCGGCGCCGATGGCCCCCGCCGCCGCTTAGGCCCGCCCGCGTGCCGCCCCGACCCTTCGACCCGGGCATCGGCCGCTACGCGCCCGGGACACCTTTCCCGCCGTACCGCCACGAGCCCGGCGTGACCCCGCACCCGCGCACCGATCCCCGCGGCCACGGCCAGGGCGAGCCCGAGCCGGCCAGCGCCCCCCTCACCGGCGGCAACTGGAGCACCCACCCCGCCTACCTGCTCGGCGCGGATCTCTTCAACCACGCCTACTGGTGGGAGTCCCACGAGTGGTGGGAGGCGGCCTGGCGGGCCACGGAGGACGAGACCACGCGGACCTACCTGCAGGGGCTGATTCAGCTCGCCGCGGCGCTGATCAAGTGGCACGCCGGCAACCCCCGCGGCCGGCGGCGGCTGTGGCGGCGCAGCCGCGAGCGGCTGCGGAGCGTGGCCGCCCGGGACCCGGTCTTTCTCGGCGCCGACGTGGTCGACCTGGTGGAGCGCGCCGGGGTACTGCTGGAGGCGGAGACCGCGGGGGGCTCGTCGGAGGCGCCGGTGGAGGGACCGACGCTGCAGCTGGACCTGCCCCGGCACGGCGGGCAGCCTGCCGGGGCCGCCTCCGCCTGAAGCCCAAGGCGCGCCCGGTGGAGGTGCGCCGGCCGCCAATCCCGTCTGCCGAGGCGCGGTCCGGGCGCCCCCTCTCGCTGAGGCGGCAGCCCTGGAGGCGGTGGGGGTGCGCACCGTTCCCCCTCACGCTGAGGGCAGGCGTCGGGCAAGCGGCGGCGGTAGCGGGCCGGGTGCTCCGGCCGCCGCTCGAGGCGCGCCGATCCGCGCAGGCGACGGCCGCCCGTTCCCGCCGCCGCTGAGGCCGCTCCGCTTCAGCCCGCGGCCGTGGCGGAACGCCAGTCCTCAACCATCCCGTGCGCCTCGAGGAAGGCCTCCACCAGGGCGCGCACGGCGGGTCCGAACCAGCGCCCCCGCCGCCAGGCGAGGCCGATCCGCCGGGACAGGGCCACCCCCGGGACGCGGACCTCGCGCAGAGCGCCGCTTTCCAGCGACTCGGCCACGGCCAGGCGCGGCAGAAAGGAGATGCCGATGCCGGCCTCCACCAGCTTGCGCATCGCCTCGGGGCTGCCCATCTCCATCGCCGCCCGCGGCGCCACCCCGGCCTCGGCGAGGCCCGCGTCGACGATGCGCCGCGACACCGACCCGGGCGGGAACAGGATCAGCGGCTCGCGCGCGACCTGCTCGAGGGAGATCCGCCGGCGGCGCGCCAGCCGATGGCCGGCGCCCACGACCAGGGGCATCTCGTCGCGCAGAACGGGAAGCGTGGACAACCGCGGATCCTCGAAGGGCAGGGAGATGACGGCGAACTCCGAGCGGTTGGCCAGCACCTCCTCCACCAGGTGGCGGGACGAGGGCCCCACCTCGATGGCCAGCTCCACCCCCGGGTGGGCGGCCACGTAGCCGCGCAGCACCTCCGGCAGCAGGTAGATGACGGCGGCGTCGATGGCGCCGAAACGGAAACCGTCTCCCGACCCCGGCTCGCCGCCGCCGACGCTCTCCCGGGCCTCGTCGACGAGGTCCTCGATGCGCACCGCGAAGTCCACGAGGCGGCGGCCCTCGTCGGTCAGCTCCACCTGCCGGCCCCGGTGGAAGAGGCGCACCCCCAGGGACTGCTCCAGCTCGGCGATGGCGCTGGAGACGGTGGGCTGGGTCACGTGCAGGGCCCGGGCGGCCTGGGTGAAGCCGCCGCCCCGGGCGGCGGCGAGGAAGTAGCGCAGGTGGTGAAGGTTCATGATAGGCTTGTTCTATCGTTTATATAGAAACTATCGATTTGTGCAATGAGAGGGAAGGCATAGGTTCGTGGCGCGCCGGGTCTTGTACTCGGCCGCCGATCTCCCCCACCAGCCAGGAGCTGCCTCCGTGAACCGACCCGAGTCGATCCAGGACCCCGCCGGCAAACTCGGCGTTCTCATGCCGGGCATGGGCGCCGTGGCCACCACCTTCGTCGCCGGCGTGGAGGCGATCAAGGCCGGTCTGGGAGAGCCGGTGGGCTCCCTCACCCAGATGGGCACGATCCGACTCGGCAAGCGCACCGAGAACCGCTCCCCCCGGGTGAAGGACTTCGTGCCGCTGGCCGGGCTCGACCAGCTCTGCTTCGGCGGCTGGGACGTCTTCCCCGACGACGCTTACGCAGCCGCCTCCGCGGCCGGCGTCCTCGACGACCGCCTGCTGGAGCAGTTGCGGGAGCCGCTGTCGCAGATCAAGCCGATGGAGGCGGTATTCGACCGCGAGTACGTGCGCCGCCTCGAGGGCTCCCACGTGAAGCCGCCCGCCCGCAAGTGGGACCTGGCGCAGCAGGCGCGCGAGGACATCCAGCGCTTCCGCTCCGACAACGGCTGCGACCGGCTGGTGATGATCTGGTGCGGGAGCACGGAGATCTTCCTCGAGGCCGATCCGGTCCACGACAGCCTCGAGGCCTTCGAGGGAGCCCTGAAGAGGGACCATCCCGCCATCGCGCCGAGCATGATCTACGCGTACGCGGCCCTGCAGGAGGGCGTCCCCTACCTCAACGGCGCTCCCAACCTGACGGTGGACATGCCCGCCCTGGTGGAGCTGGCCGAGGAGCGCGGCGTGCCGATCATGGGCAAGGACTTCAAGACCGGCCAGACCCTGATGAAGACGATCCTGGCGCCGGGGCTGAAGGCGCGCAGCCTCGGCCTGCGGGGCTGGTTCTCGACCAACATCCTCGGCAACCGCGACGGCGAGGTCCTCGACGACCCCTACTCCTTCCGCACCAAGGAGGAGAGCAAGCTCGGGGTGCTGGAGTACATCCTCCAGCCCCACCTCAACGAGCAACTCTACGGCGACATCCACCACAAGGTGAGGATCAACTACTACCCGCCGCGGGGCGACGAGAAGGAGGGCTGGGACAACATCGACATCTTCGGGTGGCTGGGGTACCCGATGCAGATCAAGGTCGACTTCCTCTGCCGCGACTCGATCCTCGCCGCGCCCCTCGTCCTCGACCTCGTGCTGCTCACCGACCTGGCGCAGCGGGCCGGCTGGAAGGGCGTCCAGGAGTGGCTCAGCTTCTACTTCAAGAGCCCCCAGACGGCGCCGGAGCTGTACCCCGAGCACGACGTCTTCATCCAATTGATGAAGCTGAAGAACACCCTCCGCTTCCTGCAGGGCGAGGAGCTGATCACCCACCTCGGGCAGGAGTACTACGACTGAGGCGAGTCCCCCGCCCGGGGAACCCGCCTCTACCGCCTTCTCCGCCTCAATCAGCCGAAGGTGCCGTCCTTGCGCTGATGGAACCAGACGTGGTTGCCGTCGGGGTCCTCGATGCAGGAGAGATGGCAGATGGGGCTCTCCTGGGCCGGGAAGACGACGATGGCCCGGTCGATGTCCCCGGTCTGGTTCCTTCAGGCTCCCTGCAGTTGCTCGGCCAGCTCCTCGGCGGGATAGGTGAGGATCTCGGCCAGGGTCGGGTGGTAGTGGGGGATCTCCATCAGGTGGCGCACGGTGCCGCGGAAGTACATCACCGCGGCCAGCTCGTGGATCAGCTCGCCGGCCTCCGGCCCGACGATGCCGGCGCCGAGGATCTCGCCGGTGGCGGGATCGCAGAGGATCTTGGCGTGGCCGTGCAGCTCGCCCAGGGTCATCGACTTGCCGTGGTCCTCGAAGGGATAGCTGGCCGCCAGGTACGGGATGCCCTCCTCCCGGCACGGCCTCTCCAGGCGGCCGAGGGTGGCCACCGCCGGATCGGTGAAGGTGACGGTCATGTCGAGGCGCGTGTCGAGGCGCCGCGGCTCCCCCTGCAGGTGGACGGCGTTGTAGCCGGCCGCCTCGCCCTGGAGCACGGCGATGTGGACGATCTCGTGGAGGCCGTTGACATCGCCGGCGGCGAAGATGTGGGGCTGGCGGGTGCGCATGGCGTCGTCCACGAGGACGCGGCGGTCGACCTCGACGCCGGCGGCGTCCAGGCCGAGGCCGCCGGTGTTCGGCCGCCGCCCCAGGGCCTGGAAGACGACCTGCCCCGAGGCGGTGCGCTCCTCCCCGCCGTGGCGGAAGTGGACAGTGGCGACGCCGTTGGCGCGTTCGAGGCGGTGCAGCTTCGTGCCGGTGTACAGCTCCATGCCCTCCTCGCGGAAGCGGGCCTCCACGGGGCGCGCCAGGTCTTCGTCGGTCTGGGACAGGATGTGGCCGCTGCGCTGGATCATCACCGTCTGCACGCCGAGGCGGCAGTAGAACTGGGCCAGCTCGCAGGCGATGGGACCGCCGCCGAGAACGACCATCGATTCGGGCAGGTCGCGCAGGTCGAGGGCGTCGTCGGAGGTGATGAAGCCGGTCTCCTCCAGGCCGGGGGTCGGCGGCCGGCTGATGGCGGAGCCGGTGGCGATGACGAAGGCGCGGGCCTTCAGCCGGCGGCCGCCGACCTCGATCTCGCGGGAACCGGTGAAGCGCGCCGGCGCCTCGTAGAGGGTGAAGCCGCGCAGCTGCTCGACGCGGTGGTCGGCGAACTCGCGGATCAGGCGGTCCTTGCGGTCGATGATCGCCTCCAGGTCGGCACCGGGATCCGGCGCCGAGAGGCCGAACTCCGGGGCCCGGCGGATCAGGGACATGACATCCGAGGAGCGCAGCACCGACTTGCTCGGCATGCAGCCCCGCAGGATGCACAGCCCCCCCAGCGGCCCGGGGTCGACGATGGCCACGTCGGCGCCCTCGTCGCGGGCCGTGCGCGCCGCCGCGTACCCCGCCGAGCCGCCGCCGATGACGATGACGTCGTGGTCGATACTCGATGCCGCCATGTCGTACCCTTTCCCCATGATGCCTCCGACGCTCCTCCCTCCGGTCAGGATCGCCGCGAGAACAAGCGGGTTGACGCCGATGCCCGCAATGCGGCGCGCCCGCAGCGCTCTCGCCCTGACCCTGGCGGGGATCCTGCTGCAGGCCCCGGGGGCCGGGGCGCAGGAACAGCCCGCCCCGGACGCCCCCTACACCCTGCGCGGCCCCGCCGACCCGCGCATCCAGGCCGGCATCGACCTGATCTACAGCCTCCGCTTCGACGAGGCCGAGCGCTACTTCGGGCGCATCATCGCCGCCGACCCCGGCCACCCCCTGGGCCACTTCTTCC
>JAJDTN010000430.1 GCA_022827165.1 Candidatus Latescibacterota bacterium | reverse complement strand
CGCAGCAGGTCCAGTGGTGCGTGGCGCCGCTGCGAGGGGCCGGACGAGGGTTGCCCGGACGTGGTAGCACCATCCTACCTGCGCTGACTCATGAGGGCGTGGGCGATGCCCCAGATCCTGAACAGACCCGGGATGACGTCGGTGACGAGGGCGCGCAGGGAGGTCCCGTCGATCTTGATGTCCACGTGGGTGAAGAGATCGACGATCGAGACCTCGGGAGGGGGCGCGTTCGGCAGGTCGGCGGCCAGGGCCAGGCTCTCCGGGTAGGGGATGACCTTGTCGGCGCTGCTGTGGGCGATCAGCAGCTGCGTCCTCACGTTGGAGGTGTGGTGGCGCAGGGAGAAGGTGTCGACCCAGGCGCGGAAGCTCCCGGGCAGCCGCGGGAAGAGCGAGTCGAAGCGGGCCGGGTCGGTGTTGGCGGTGAACTCCAGCATGAGGCGTTCGTCGGCCGAGAAGCGGGCCCGCAGCCCCGGGTCGTCGTAGGCGGGGGAGTCGGTGCGGGCCTCCACGAAGGAGGCGAACTCGCCGCTGGTGGGAGAGGAGGGCACGAGGCCGAGGTGGCCGCGCAGGAGGCGCCAGCGGTTGCGCCGGTTGCTCGAGTCGAAACGGACCGGCGGTAGCCCCGGGGCACCGTAGGCGCCGGTGAGGGTGAAGCGCAGGGTGCGGCGCATGTCGTAGTAGCTGCCGAAGAGCAGGCCGAAGCGGACCTTGCCGCCGGGACCCGGCCGGCCGAGGGCCATCAGCATCGGCCCGGCGCTGAAGCTCGGGGCGACCACGCCGACCCGGCCCCCGTCGACGACGGCGGACTCGAACAGGTAGTCGAGAGAGGCGGCGAGCGCGTCGGCGTCCTCGAACCCCAACCGGTAGCTCTTCATCCGCAGCAGGTCGGGGGTCATCACCGCGAAGCCGCCGCGGGCCAGGCGCCGGGCCATGGCGATCACCCTGGCGTCGCGGTAGCCCTCGTGGACGACGCCGTGGGCCAGCAGGAACGCCGGCAGGCGGTCGCCGTCGGCGGCCACCTCCTCCGCCGCACGCGGGCTGTAGAAGTCGAAGGGGACGCGCAGGCCGTCGTCGGCGGTCAGCTCGCCGCTGGTGACCTTCGGCTCGGGGGTGATCAGGTCGAAGGGGGTCGTGCGCTCTCCGGCGACGAAGTCCCCGAGAAAGAGCAGTCCCAGGCAGGCGTCGCGGGCGGACGGGATCAGCAGCACCAGCAACAGGACTCCGAGTGAGGCGAGGGCGCCCCGGACGAGCAGGAGGGCGGCGGCTCTCATGCCCACAAGACACGAACAACCGCCCCGGCGGGCAACCGCGCGACGGATGCGGCGGGCCAGGGGGCCGCGCACCGTCACGGCAGGGGCCCGCGGTCAGAACATGGGATCGAAGGTCAGGTAGATGCCGGTGCCGCCGTCGGCCCGCCCGTAGTCGGCGCGCACGACCATGCTCTGCCAGCGGCCTCTCAGTCCCAGGCCCAGCCCCCGCCGCCAGCGGCCGGGTGCGGCCAGGGCGCCGCCGCCGAGGACGCGGCCGGCGTCGGCGAAAAGGACAGCGCCGAGATGCATGCTGTGTCTCGCGGAGAGGCGCACGCCGCGCCAGCGCAGCTCCCCGTTGGCCAGCACCCGCCTGCCGCCTCGGTCCCGCCCCCGCACCAGGCCGCGGAGCGTGTCGCCGCCGCCCACCTCGGGCCACTCGTAGAAGGGCAGGTCCCCCGCGGTCCAGTCAAGGGTGATGCGGTGGGCGGCCACCAGTCCGGCGAGGAGGGCGGCGAAGTGCCGGTGCTCGAGGCGCACGGTCGCCCCGTTGTAGTCGCTGCCCGCTCCGTACTCGATGAGCAGCTCTTCGAGCAGGCCGGTGGAGGTGTCGTTGTAGTCGTCCCGCGTGTCGTAGCGCAGCGAGGCGTTCACCTGGCCGAGGATGCCGCCGTCGATGCCGGGAGGCGCGGCCTCGGACAGGACGTTCCCGGCCTCGGCGTTGGGGGTGATGCCGGCGCGGCTGAGCCGGCCGCCGAGGCCCACTCCCCACGGGGACGCCGCCGGCCGCGGCGGGCCCAGCCGCCGGATCCAGCGCGCCTCGACCCACGGGAGGCTCCGGGAGAAGGTCTTCTGCCCGCGGCTGAGGCCTCGGGCCTCCGCGTCGGTGAGGGAGCCGAGGAAGTTGGCGAAGGCCTCCTTCTCGAAGCGCAGGACCAGCTCGAAGCGGTCGTCGCCGCCGCGGAAGCGCGGCGTGTCGATCGACAGGTGGTGGATCCACCGGCCCCGGCTGGTGAAGAACAGCTGCGCCGAGTACTTGCGGAGGTAGGGGACGGTGCGGCCGTCGTACTCGTACAGGTTGGCGCGCAGGCCGTAGCCGACGCCGTCGTCGGAGCTGAAGTTCAGCAGCGGGACCGCCGTGGGGCGCAGGCCCGTGGCCTCGTGGGGGTCCGAGGCCTCGCATGGCGCCGCCGCCGGCAGCAGGGCCGCGGGGGGGGGGCCGGCCCCCGCCCCCCAGGCCAGGGGCGGGCTCGCACAGGGTGCGGGGTGGTGGAG
>JAJDTN010000043.1 GCA_022827165.1 Candidatus Latescibacterota bacterium | reverse complement strand
TCGCCGTCGCCGAGCCGCTGCTGGCCATGTCCGGGCGGCCGGGGCTCAACTTCCTCAACAACGGCCTGTGGCTGGCCCTGAACTTCGGCCTCAACCTGTGGCTGATCGAGATCTGGGGCGCCCTCGGCGCCGCCCTGGGCGCCGCCGCGTCGATGCTCCTGGTCAACCTCTGGCGCCTCGGGCAGCTTTACGTGGTGCGCGGCATCTGGCCCCTGCGCCGCAGCCTCCTCAAGCCCCTGGGCGCCGCCTCGGCCGCCGCCGCGGCGGCCGCCTGGCTGCCGGGCGCCGCCGGGCACGCCCTAGGGGCGGTGGCGTCGGCGGCGGTCTTCCTCCTGGTGTACGGGATCGTGCTTGCGGCCCTGCGTCTGGAGAGGGAGGACCGCGCGCTGCTGGAGCGGGTGCTGCGCCGGCCGGCGGGCGGCCGCGGCTAGAGCAGCGAGTCGGCGGCGGCTTCGAAGCGGGCCATCTGGCCGCGCAGGTACTCGTAGTGCTCGCCGTCCTCCGGCTCGAGCTCGAGGCAGCGGCGCATCAGGGCGATGGCCTGACCGGTCCGCCCCCGGCGGAAGAGGACCTCCGCGTAGGTGTCGAGGTAGACGACGTTGTCGGCGTCGCTCTTGACCGCGCGCAGGGACAGCTCCTGGGCGCGGTCGAGGCGCAGGCCCGCCTCGGCATAGGTCCAGGCGAGGTTGTTGAGCACCAGGGGCGAGGGCCGGCTCCGGCCCGCCGCCTTCTCGTAGTACTCGATGGCCAGCTCCCGGAGTCCCGAGTCGTAGTAGATCCTGGCGATGCTCGAAGCCGTCCGCTCCATGTCGTCGGCGTTGTCGAGGGCGCGGGCGAAGTGCCGGCGGGCGCGCTCCGGCTCCCCGGCCCGCAGGCGGCTCTCGCCGGCGCCCAGCAGCAGCAGGGGGTCGTCGGGATCGAGGCCGAGACCGCTCTCCAGGACCCGGGCGGCCTCGCCGGTGCGGTCCTCGTCGAGGTAGAGGCGGCTCAGCTCGTAGTGGGCGAGGGTGCGTTCGGCCCGGGGGGCCGTCGAGTCGGCGCTCTCCACCACCTCCTCGAGCCGGCGGAGCGCCTCTTCCCGGTGGCCCGCGGCGGCATGGGCCCAGCCCAGGTTCAGGCGCAGCAGCCAGTGGCCGGGGCGGTCCTCTTCGAGCCGCCGTAGCGCCTCGAGGGCCAGGGCTTCCTGTCCCGACCCGGCGGCCAGGGAGCGCAGGGTCCCGTAGAGGCGGGGGTCGTCCGGGTCGAGGCGCAGGGCGTGCTCGAGGGCGGCCACCGCCTCGCGGCGGGCGCCCAGGCCGGCGTGGGCGATGGCGGCGATGGCGTGGGGCCGGGGGTCCCGGGGAGTCTCGCGCGCGGCCCGGCGGGCCGAGACCAGGGCGCGCTCGTGCAGGCCGCGCTCGGCGAACCACTGGGCCAGGTTGCCGTGGGGGACGGCGGGCATGCCGCAGTGGCTCTGCACCACGAAGACGGCGGCGGCGGCGCCGGCCCAGAGCCGCGGCGGCGGGCGCATGCCGTCAGTACTCGTGGCGGCAGGCGTAGATGTGCAGCATCAGGCCCACGGCGAAGCAGTTGGTCAGCAGCGACGAGCCGCCGTAGCTGAGGAAGGGCAGGGGCAGCCCGGTGATCGGCAGGACGCCGATGGTCATGCCCACGTTGACGAAGACGTGGAAGGTGAGCATCGAGGCCACGCCCACCGCCAGCAGGCTGGAGAACCGGCTGTTGGCCAGGGTGGCGATGTGCAGGCAGCGGCAGATGATGAGGAGGAAGAGGACGAGGATGGCGGCGCCGCCGAGGAAACCGAACTCCTCGCCGATGACGGAGAAGATGAAGTCCGTGTGGGCCACAGGCAGGAACTCGTAGTTGGTCTGCGTGCCCTGCAGGAACCCCCGGCCCGTGGGCCCCCCCGAACCGATGGCGATCTTCGACTGGATGATGTTCCAGCCGGCTCCCAGGGGGTCGCTCTCGGGGTCGAGGAAGGTGAGGATGCGGGCCTTCTGGTAGTCGTGGAGGAGGTTGGTCCACAGGGCCGTGGCCAGCCCCGCGGTCAGGTTGACGAAGAGCATGGCGAAGGTGATCCACAGCCGCACGAGCCGTACCTGGATGACGACCGAGCTGGCGAGGATGAAGAGGGCGAAGATGACCGGCGCCCGGTCCTGCCACAGGGGCTCGAAGGAGAAGAACACGCTCAGGGCCGGGGCCAGGAGGAAGAAGATGTGAAGGGGCCTCACCCCCGCCCAGTAGAGCATCGGCACGAAGGCCGCCCCGTAGGAGACGGCCGTGCCCAGGTCCGGCTGATGGCGCACCAGGAGCATGGGCAGGACCGGCAGGAGCAGGGCCTGGGCGATCGCCCGCGGCCGTCCGGCCTGCTCGGCGGATCGGTCCGCGAGGAACCGGGCCAGGGCCAGGACGACGCCGATCTTGGCGAACTCCGAGGGCTGCATCCGCACCGGGCCCAGGGCCAGCCAGCGGGCCGGCTCGCCGGAGCCCCAGACCAGCACCAGGAGCAGGCTCACGAGGCCGGCGGCGTACACCGGGTAGGCGATCTCGTAGAAGGCCGTGGGGGGCAGGTAGGCCACGGCCAGGGCCGCGGCCAGGGCGACGATGGCGACCACCGCCTGATGGCGCCACAGTCCGGAGCCGGCGGCGCTGTAGACCATGGTGACGCCGCAGGCGATGATGGCGGCCGCGGCCAGGACCAGGGCCACGTCCAGCTCCCGGGCCCTCACGATCCCTCTTCCCCTGCCGCGGCGGGAGCCGCCGCCATGGAGCGCTTGTCGGCGCGGTCGGCCAGCCACGCCTCGAGGACGGCGCGCACCACCGGCGCGGCCACGGCGCCGCCGCCGCCCCCGCCTTCGACGACGGCGACCACGGCGATCTCGGGACGCTGGTACGGAGCAAAGGCGACGAACCAGGCGTCGTCGTCCCGGTTCGGGCCCTGGGCGGTCCCCGACTTGCCGGCGATCGCCAGGCCCTCGATCCGGGCACTTCGGCCGGTGCCGCGGTCTCCGTGGACGACGCGGTGCATGGCGCGCCGCACGATGCCGAGGGTGGAGGCCGAGAGGCCCTCGATCCGCTGCGCCGGCGGCGGCCGGCCGTGCAGGTGCGGGGTGACGAGATAGCCGCCGTTGGCGAGGGCGGCCACGTAGCGGGCCACCTGCAGCGGGGTCACCAGGGTCTCCCCCTGCCCGATGACCAGGTTCATCAGGTAGCCCAGGGCCCAGCCCTGACGGTCGGCGTAGAACCGGCGGTCGGGGAGCTGGCCGGAGACCTCGCCGGGGTCGAGGTCGATGCCGGTGGGGGAGCCGAGGCCCAGGCGCCGTCCGTAGTCGTGCCAGGCATCGATCCCCAGGAGCTGGGCGAGGTGGTAGAAGTAGATGTTGCAGGAGGTCTCCATCGCCTCCAGGAGGCCGAGCTCGCCGTGCCCCCGGCGGCTGGCGCAGCGGAACACGACATCGCCCATCGACATCGACCCGTAGCACGGGGGGAAGGTGGACAGGGTATCGGTGAGACCTCTCTCCAGCGCCGCCGCCGCGGCGACCATCTTCAGCGTCGATCCGGGCGGATAGCGCCCGCGGATGGCCCGGTTCAGGAGGGGCCGGGCCGGGTCGCGCATCAGCCGCACGCGGTCGGCCTGGGCCCCGAAGGAGACGAAGGCGTTGGGGTCGAAGGAGGGGTAGCTCACCAGGGCCCGGACCGCCCCGGTGCGCACGTCGAGGGCGACGACGCTGCCGGCCAGCGAATCGGGCATCGCCTCCACCGCCGCCCGCTGCAGGTCCAGGTCCAGCGTCAGCCGCAGGGAGCCGCCCGGCCGCGCCGGCCGGTCGCGGTCGGGGAAAGGGTGCTCGTTCTGGATGCGCTGCCCGGCATCGACCTCGATGTAGGCCACCCCGTCCAGCCCTCGCAGGCTGTCCTCGAAGTCGCGCTCCAGCCCGGTCTTGCCGACGTAGTCTCCGGCCACGTAGTGCGGCCCTCCGCCCAGCTCCGCCTCCTGCAACTCACCCATGTAGCCGATCACGTGCGCCGTCAGGGGGCCGTGGGGATAGAGCCGCTGCGGCTCGATCTGCACCTGCAGGGCCCAGTCCTCCCTCAGGCGCTCCTCGACGATGGCCACGGTGCGGAAGTCGACGTCCCGCTTCAGGCGGAGGGTGCGCCGGCCGCGGTCGTAGCGAAGGGGGTGGCCGAGGGCCTCTTCGAGAGCGGCGACGGCCATGGAGTCCACCGCCCGCCGCCCCCGGGTCAGGAGGATGCCGTACGAGGCCCGGTCGCGCGCCAGGATCTCGCCGTCCCGGTCGAGGATCAGCCCCCGGGGCGCCTTCAGGCGTTTGCGGGCGATGCGGTTGTCCTCCGCGGCCTGGGCATAGCCGGCGCCCTCCAGGATCTGCAGGTGGAACAGGCGCAGCAGGAGGATGGCGAAGAGCACGGCCACCACGGCGACGAGGCGGGTCCTGCGGAAGAAGCCCTGGAGGGCCTCGGGGTCCATGGCGCGCTAGTCGGCGATCACCCGTCGGCGCAGGCGGATCGCCAGGGCGGCGATCAGACCGATGAGGCCGGTGTAGAGGGCGCGCCCGAGGCTGAAGCGGAACATCATGCCGGGCACCTCCTCGAAGGAGGTGGAGCTGGCGCCGATGTAGTAGATGAGATCGTGGACGAGCACGGCGGCCACGAGCACGCCCACCTGCACCTGGACGGTGTCGGCCAGCAGGCCCTCGCGGGTGGCTCCGACGCCGAACCCCACGAGGGACTTGGCCAGGGCGTTCAGGCCCAGGTCCGGAGGGGAGTAGGCATCCTGGCAGAGCCCGGCCAGAAAGCCCAGGACCGTCGCCTCCAGGGGGCCCGAAATGAGGGCGACGAAGACGACCACCATGAGCACGAGATCGGGCATGACCCCGGCGACCTGCAGGTGGTGGATCCAGGTCGACTGGAGGATGAAGGCCAGGGCGAGGAAGAGGACGTGGCGCGCGACGGGGAGCATCAGGGCCCCTCGAGCGCCTCGCCGACGGGGATGTGCAGCTCCATGCCGATGAGCAGGGCCGACGACAGGCTCAGGTTGTTCCGCCGGGCGATATCGGCGACGTCGACGCCGAAGCGGCGGGCGATGCCGTAGAGCGTGTCCCCTCCCACCACGGTGTAGGAGCCGCCACCGGCCGAGCCGGCGCCGGCCAGGTACAGGCTCTGCCCCGGGCGGATGACGTCGTCGGCGAGCCCGTTCCAGAGCCGGAGGTCGGCCACCGTCACCAGGTGGGTCCGCGAGATCGACCACAGCGACTCGCCCCGGCTGACGGTGTGCACGCGGCGGCCGGCGCGGACCGCCGGGGCGGGGGCATCGCCTCCCCCGGGCGAACGCTGGCGCGTCACCAGCGCTCCGCGGCCCACGCTGAGCTTCTGCCCCGGCTGCAGGAGGTTGTCGGCAAGCCCGTTCCAGGCGCGCAGGTCCTCCACGCGGACGCCGTAGCGCCGGCTGATCGACCACAGGGACTCGCCGGAGCGGACGGTGTGCACCGCGCCACCCTCCGGCGTCGGGGTCGAGCCCGGGATGGCGGCCCCCCTCACGACCGGGACCACGAGGGTCCGCCCGGGATGGATCAGGGAGCGCCCGGAAAGCCCGTTGGCCTCGGCCAGCCGCCGGTGGTCCACCCCGAAGGCGCGGGCGATGCTCCAGAGGTTGTCGCCTTGCCGGACCGTGTACCGCGCGACCCCGCGCTTCTCCGACTTCGGCAGCCGCGCCAAGGCGGCCAGGAAGTCGTCGCCGCGGCCCTCGGGCACCTTGAGCAGGTAGCCGCTCCCGGGCCGGTAAGGGGTGAAGAGGCTGCGCAGCTCCGGATTGAGGTTGCGCAGGAGACTCACGGACACGCCGAGGAGCCGGGCGGCGGTGTTCAGGTCGATCAGCTCCCGCAGCCGCACGTGTTCCCAGAGGATCGGCGGGTCCGGCTCGACCGGCTCGAAGCCGAAGCGCTGCGGGTCCTTGGAGATGACCGCCGCGGCCATGATCAGGGGCACGTAGTTGCGGGTCTCCCGGGGCAGGGGGAGCTGCCAGAAGTCGGTGGTGCCGGCCCGCTGGATGGCCCGGCTCACCCGGCCGCGGCCGGAGTTGTAGGCCGCCGCCGCCAGTCGCCAGTCGCCGAACTCGGCGTACAGGCCCTTCAGGTGCTGCACGGCGGCGCGCGTCGACTTCACCGGGTCCCGGCGCTCGTCGACCCAGCTGTCGATCACCAGTCCCTCGAGACGGCCGGTCTGCCGGATGAACTGCCACAGGCCGGAGGCGTGGGCCCGCGAGTAGGCCCGCGGGTTGAAGCCGCTCTCGATCATGGACAGGTAGAACAGATCCTCGGGCAGCCCTTCCTCGCGCAGGACGGGCAGGATCAGGTCCCGGTAGCGCCCCGCCCGCCGGGTCCAGGCCTGCCAGGTTTCGCGGGCGCGGGTCTGGAAGAAGTGGATGCTGGCGGCGACGCGGTCGTTGGCGTCGATGGGGAAGTCGCACCGGGGGGCCATCTGGTGGATGCGCACGAGGGGGACGGCGTCCTCCGGCAGCTCCTCCAGGACTTCGTCGGCCAGCTCGGAGAGCACGAGGGACAGGGGGCTGTCGGGGGAGAGGTGCTCGACGAAAGGCAGGACCTTCAGGTAGGCGCGCCCGAGGTCGGCGGCCAGGGCGTCGACCTCGGCCTGGCCGTCGCGCTCGCCGAGCTCGTCGAGGATGGGGCTGCCGTCGATCAGGGCCAGGGTGTAGTAGGCCTGGTCCAGCTCCTCGCGGGCGCGGTCGTGGCGCTCGGCGCGGAGCTCGTCGAGGGCGCGCAGCCAGCGCCAGCGGGCCTCGCGCAGGGCGGCGTCGAACTCGGGCTCGCGCGATGGATCGGCCTCGACGGCGCGGGGCCCCGGCTCGGGGGCGGCCTCGGGGGCCGGCTGGCGGGGCGCGTGGAGGCTGGCGCAGGCGGTCCACTGAACCGCGGCGACGGCGACGACGGCGGGCAGAACCCTCAAGGCCGCTCCTCTTCGGGGATGAGGATCTCCGCCTGGATCCGGGTGGCGCTGCGGTAGCCCAGCCGGCGGCAGCGGTCGGCGAACTGCTGCGCCGCCGCGGAGGTGCGGAAGCTGCCGGCCAGGATCTTGTACCACGGCTCCTCGAAGCGGATGTCCAGGTCCTGGCGCTCGAGCCGGGCCGCGGCCCGGTCGCGCAGGTCGCGGGCGTCCTCGAGGCGCATGTGCTGGGCGATCAGGACCCGCCATCCCTGGAGGCGCACCATCTCGGGGGGCGGCTCCTCCGTCGCGGCGGGGGCTTCGACCTCCTCGGGCACGGCGGGCGGCGGCGGCGCTTCGGCGTCGGGGGCCGCGGCGCTGCTGTCGGCGACGACGAAGGCCCGGGAGAAGTCCGCGCCCAGGGCGGCCAGCTCCCGGTGCAGGCGGTCGGCCCCGGCGCGGTCGGCGAAGCGGCCGGCGACCACCGAGTACAGCCCTCGGTGGGGGACGACGTCGACGGCCAGCCCCAGGCGGCTTCCGAGGCCGGCGGCGATCTCCCGCGCCCCCTCCTCGCGGCTCAGGCTGATGACCTGCACGCGCCAGGCCGTCCCCAGCGAATCGGGAGCCGCCTCGGGGCCGGCCGCGGCGGGCGGGCCCGGCAGCAGCTCCGGCGGCGTGAACCGCGGCTGGATGAGGATGAGATCCTCGCGGAAGCGGGCGGGGTCGAAGTCGTCGCGGAACTGCGAGGCGGCCGGGTGCGCCAGGGCGGCGATCAGGCCGCCGATGAGGATGACCGTCCCGGCGCGCGCCATCCTCAAGCCCCCGTCCCCGGTCCGGGCAGGCTCCCGGCGTAGGGGGGCCGGGAGATGCCGTGCTCGGTGATGATGGCGCTCACCAGCTCGTGGGGAGTCACGTCGAAGGCGGGGTTGTACACCGCCACCCCCTCGGGCACCGTGGCGCGGCCGAAGCCGTTGGTGATCTCCTCCGGGGCGCGTTCCTCGATGGGGATCCGGTCCCCGGTGGGCAGTTCCGGGTCGACGGTGGTGGTCGGCGCCGCCACGTACAGGGGGATTCCCCTCGCCCGCGCCATGAGGGCCAGGCCGTAGGTGCCGATCTTGTTGGCCACGTCGCCGTTGGCGGCGATCCGGTCGCTGCCCGTGATCACGCAGTCGATCCCGCGGTCTCGCAGGACGGCGCCGGCGGCGCCGTCGCAGATCACCGTGACCGCCACCCCCCGGCGCTGCAGCTCCCAGGAGGTCAGCCGCGCCCCCTGCAGCAGGGGGCGGGTCTCGCCGGCGTAGACGTGAACCTGCTTGCCGGACTCGGCGGCGGCGTAGACGACACCCAGGGCGGTGCCCCACCCGGCGGTGGCCAAGGCGCCGGCGTTGCAGTGGGTGAGCACGGTCGCTCCGTCCTCCAGCAGCGCCGCCCCGTGCTCGCCGATGCGCCGGCAGAGGTCGGCGTCGGCGGCCTGCAGGCCTCGGGCCTCGGCGACGAGCCGGTGGTAGACCTCGAGGTCCGCCAGTCCGTCGGCCGCCTCGAGGGCCGAGTCCATGCGGTCGAGGGCCTGGAAGAGGTTGACCGCCGTCGGCCGGGTGCGGCCCAGGCGCTCGACGGCGCCCTCTACCACGGACCTCATGCGTCCGGAGCCGATACCGTGCCAGGCGCCCACGGCGACGCCGTACGCGGCGGCCACTCCGATGGCCGGCGCCCCCCGGACGCGCAGCGACTCGATCGCTTCGGCGACGCTCTCCACGTCGGCGCAGTGGACCCGCCTCTCCTCCTCCGGCAGCCGGGTCTGGTCCAGCAGCGTCAGGGCCGGCGGGCGCCCGCCGCCGGCCTCGCGCCAGCGCAGGGTCTCGAAGCCTCCGGTCACCCGCGTCCCTCCTCCGTCACCAGGGCGTCCTCGGCCGCCGGCCGCTCCTCCTCCCAGCCGTCGGGCAGGCGCGTGGCCGGGGCGTCGCCCCACAGGCGTTCGAGAGCGTAGAACTCGCGCGCCTCCCGGCCGAAGATGTGGACGACCACGTCCACGAAGTCGACGAGGACCCAGCGCAGGGACTGGCGGCCCTCGACGTGCCACGGCCGCTGCCCCTGTCCGCGCAGCTGTTCCACAAGGTCGTCGGTCAGGGACCGGATATGGGGCTCGGAGGTGCCCGAGCAGAGGACGAAGTAGTCGGCGGTGTCGCTGATCCCGCGCAGGTCGATGACCACGAGGTCGAGGGCTTTCCTGTCGCGCAGGGTCTCGAGGATGGGCCCCAGCAGGGGGTCGGCCCGGAGGGCGGCGGCGGTCAATTCGACGGCCCGGAGGAGGAGTCGAACAGCCCCAGGCGCCGGTAGTCGCGGCCGATGACGACGGTGACCGCCTCGAGCCGGTAGTCGTCGTCGCTGAGCTGCTGGATGGCTCCGGGAATCCCGAGGAGGCGGGCGACCTGGCGCGCTTTCTCCAGGTCGCCGTTGCGGTCGATGACGACGGACTCGACGAAGTCGAAGCTGGAGGCGTTGCCCTCGTGGATGACGTCGAGTCCGAGGGACCGGGCCTTGTCGGTCATGCGCGCCGCCACCAGGGAGGCACCGCAGCCGTTGAGGACGGCCAACTGGAAACCATCGAGGCGGATGGGGGGGGAAACCTCGGCGGGCGGGGCCTCCGGCGGCGGCGCCGGGGCCTCCGGGGCCTGCGCTCCGGGCCAGAACCGGACCCCCAGCAGCGCCGTGCACGCCGCACCCGCCAGCAGACAGAGGGCCTTCTCCTGCACGTTTCGAGCGGAATCCCGGTTGAGCCGAAAGGGGCGAGGGGGCCGCGAGCGGCCGGAGGCCGAGCCGGGGGCGCACGCGAACCCCCCGCCAACCTCCATACAACAATAATGCCACCGGGGGCCGCCGGAAGTCAAAGGTGGCGGCGGGTGCGGCGGGGGCGCCTCAGATCGGGAGCAGCTCCGAGCCGATGCGCGCCACCAGGTAGGCCGCGGAGGCTGCGGTGAGGGCGCGGGCGAGGCGGTCCACCGGCGCGGACGGCACCGAGACGAACCGCAACCGGGGCTGGATGACGATGTGCAGAGCAATGCTGAACATGTGTATATGTTACTGAACATCATTGCAGGTGTCAAGGACGATCTCTTTCAGAACAGGCCCGAGTACTTGAAGGTGAGGATGTAGTCCCGGGTGCCCTCGCGGCGGGCCTTGGGACGGGAGTCGTAGATGTCCCAGGCGAAGCCGAAGAGAAAGCGGTCCTTGTAGAGGGACAGGGCCACCCCCAGGGAGACGGCGATGGAGTTGTCCGTGGAGAGCGCCTCCAGGACGTTGCCGATGGCCGTGAGGTGGACGCCGGATACGGCGGGGTGCTCGGCGTTGTGCCAGCCCGCGAAGGCGATGCCCGGCAGACCGATGAGCCGCTCGGTCTTCCCCTTCACCAGCTGGCCCTCCTCGTCGGTGCGGTCCCGCCCCGGGCGGATGGCGAGGAAGGAGACCAGGGGCTTGGCCTCGAAGGCCCACTTCCAGCCGCCGGACTCCAGGACCTGGGAGATCGACTGCTCCGGTCCTCCGGCGTGGCTCCGGGTGGTGAGCCGCAGACGCACCCGCTTGATGCCGGTGTCGCTCAGGCGGAGGTTGAGGTCCTCCACCCCGACGCTGTCCTCGCTGTCGGCGTAGATCTGGACCCGCGCCTGCCGGGGCCCCCCCTTGGGGTCGTAGTTCTCGTCGAGCTGGACCCACTCCACGTCGACGCGGCGCCCTACGAGGGCCTGCCGAAGGGTGTCGGGGATGTCGATCCGCATGTCGATCCGGGTGCCGTCGCGCAGCACCAGGGGCGTGGGGTTCCAGGGCACCTCCAGCCGCCTGGCTCCGGACTTGCCCGTGGCCAGCACCGAGACGATGGACGCCAGGTCGACGCTCCCCAGGGCCGCCGCTCGCTTCTCGAGGGACTC
>JAJDTN010000136.1 GCA_022827165.1 Candidatus Latescibacterota bacterium | reverse complement strand
TACCCCCCTTTGGCCTGTGCAGCCAGTCTCATGGCGCGCCTCCTTTCTCGGTGTCTTGTGCGTCCGTCGAAGGCCCGAAGCGGCAGGGCTCGGGCTGGCAGAAGTAGCAGTCCCTCCTTGCCCTGGGCGGCGGCACGTAGTCCTCGACCGTGACCGCCGTGAGGATCACCTGGATGCCGCAGCTTCCGCAGTGGTAGATCTCCCCGGTGTGGATGTCCCTGTCCGGCTCCTCCACCTGCGCGAACCGCTCATCGCAGTGCGGGCAGGTGAAGAACAGCGTCTGTTCCGTCATTTGGTAAGTCTCCTTTCCCGCCGCGTCAGGCGGCGATTCCGATGTCGTTGGGGCGGGTGTCGAGGCCGACCACCTCGCCGGTCGCCAGGTTCCTCTGGAAGCACAGCACCTGGGGCGTCGCCATGCTCTCGGCGCAGGCGACGCAGTAGGCGGTTATCAGCTCGGCGCGGTTGGCGACGGTCATCCGGCGCACCAGCACCGAGCCGCCCTCCGGCAGCCTGTGCCGGTAGAGTGTGCGGTAGGGGTCGCGCCGCTCCGCCTCGGTAGCCGGTCGGAAGAAATGGGGCTGCCCAGAGCTGACGAAGTGCTGCGAGCCGTCGTGCTCGCAGTAGCGGCAGGTGTTGCCGTCGGGCGAGAAGCGCCGCCATGCCCCGCCGTTGCGCTGGCCGCGTCGCTTGTTGTTGCGCTTGGCCCGTTTCAGCGTCCTATCCACCGGACGCCTCCCTGGGCAGCGTGAGACTGCCCGACGCCACTGCTTCGGACAGGTCTTCCCGCAGCTTCTTGGCCTTGGGGGAGCACCTGTAGGCCGAGACGCCGACGCTCTGGAGGGGGACTATCTCCCCCTCGCTCAGGCCCCGCTCCCAGAGCCATCCGGCCCATGAGCCGTGCAGGGGAAGCGGGCTGCGCTTGTCGAGGAATCGGTGGTGCAGCGCCGGGGCCTCCTCCTCCGACTGGGCCAGCAGGAGGAAGGAGTCCTTCTCGTAGTTGAACTCGGCGGTCTTCGTAAAGACCAGGGCGTGCCAGCCCCCCGAGACAGGAAGCCGGGCGATCTTGGTCGTCCAGGTACCGATGGTCTCGAACGGAATCTGGCACCGCTGGTAGCCGCCCGAAAGCGCCATGCCGTCCGCGCCCCTGATGATGTGGGCGGAGTCGGAGGGCTGCTTGAGGAGGGACGCCCAGATCGCCTTGAGCGCGGTCTGGGAGCCGACCATCGAGACGAACCAGAGTCCCTCGGTCTTCTCGTCGCGGGCGAAGGCGTCGGCGGTGGCCGAGAACCCTCCCGCCGTGATGGTGTACAGGTCTTCGGGGTCGATGGTGTGGGTTGCGAGCATGGTGAATCTCCCTTCGTCGTGTGGGTTGAGTGGATGCGCGGGGGAGTCCCCCGCGTGAGGGCCGGGCTGGGCCGGTCGTGGGAACGGTCAGGCGGCCATGAGGCCCCGCTCCTTGAGGCTGACGAACTTCCTGCCGCCGATGACGACGTGATCGATAAGCTCGACGCCCAGGAGCTTGGCGGCCTCGGCCAGATCCCTGGTGACGGAGGCGTCCTCCGGGCTGGGCGTGGGGTCGCCGCTGGGGTGGTTGTGGCTGATGATGATGCTGGGTACGGCCTCGAGGACGGCTGGGCGCAGCACCTCGGCGGGCCGAACCATCGACGAATTGACGTTGCCCTGGTAGATAATCCTCTGGCCGACCACGCGGTTCTTGGTGTTGAGCAGAAGCACCCGCAGCTGCTCCTGGGCGAGCTTGGCCATCTCCGGCCCCAGCAGGTCGTTCACGTCGCGGGGAGTGGTGATGGAGGGCAGGTCGTCCGGGCCTTCGGGCCTGGTGGAGACCTCGTAGCGCATCGCCAGCTCTCCCAGCAGGGTCAGGTTGCTGCGCAGCGCGTCCAGCAGCGCATCTCCCCCCGTCCAGTCGATGGCAAGCTGGGAGCTGAGCGAAGGGGTTTCGGTCTGCTCTGTCTTCTTCTTCCTGGGCATGTCGGCCTCCTTGCCTGGCGGATAGAACGGAAGCGGGGCCGCCTCCTGTAGGTGGAAGCGGCCCCGTGTGCGGTGCGCCCGGCTCGAAGGCGGGCGTCGCTGTGCAGTTGTGGGTTGGCGGCCTACCCGAAGGGCGAGGCGTCGGACGCCTGCTCGCCGTTCCCGTTGCCGTTCCCGCCGTCGAGGAAGACGACC
This sequence comes from Candidatus Latescibacterota bacterium, assembly GCA_022827165.1. The sequence goes on along the minus strand of JAJDTN010000136.1, from coordinate 1,020 downwards.
TCCGAGGCGTGGACCTCGGTGCGGTAGCGGCGCTGGCCGTCGTCGCCGTCCCAGGTGTTCTGGACGAGGCGGCCCTCGACGTAGATGCGCTCACCCTTGCCGACGTAGTTGTTCAGTAGGGTAGGCCGCCGGCGAGTTACTCCATTTGGAGCACTTTTCCGTCGGCCCCCCTCCGAACCGGACATGCGGCTTTCACCGCATCCGGCTCTCCAGTGGTTATGTTTGCTTGCGCGGTTTCCAGTCTCCTCCGTGGGCGTCTAGGTGGCATGAGCGGCAGACCACTAGGGTCTTGCGCCGTCGTGCTGCCATGATTTGTACCCACAGGGGCTTGGTACCTTGGCCCTTGACGGTCAGGTCGCGAAGTGCGCGGATGTGATGGACTTCGATGTCTGTCGTTGAGCCGCACATCTCACATTCGTCTGCTAGGAGCCGTTGTATCAACTCTGTGCGTTCGGCCCTGTACCGTTGGGGCTGCTGGTCTACGAGGACGGCCCGCTTGTCCCGCTTCAGGGGTATACCACCGAACTGTGCCACCAGTGGGCGTTTCCCCTCGCCCCGCTGTACTACGACTCGGAGGCAAACACGTTCCCCATGCTCAGTTTGCGTGACGCCTTTCAGACGTCGGAACACTTTCCGGCGTGTGGTCTTATGCTTGGCCGCCAGGGTCTTAGCTAGTGACTCCTCCATGACCCATTGCAGTTTCCCGAACTGGGAGACGTTGTAGGCCAGTAGGTAGTACTGAGCGACGCCCCTAAACTCCGCTTGATACCGACTCACGATGGTGAAATCATCATCGTTGATGAGTTCGGCGCGGTGTGTTGGCTTGCCGTTGCCCATGTAGGCGTGACAGTGTTGTGCGATGACTTTAGCGGGAACTCGTAACCCAACGCGGCCATTGACGCTGCGCCGACCAGTATGGTCGTGCTTGGTGTTGGCCTGTTGGTTGATGAGTTCGTAGCCGAGGAACCTCGCCGCCTGGCTGGTGGCATGGGTTATGAGAGTTTTCTCCCTGGATAGCTC
>JAJDTN010000244.1 GCA_022827165.1 Candidatus Latescibacterota bacterium | reverse complement strand
GTCCGCGAGCACCTTGGCGATCTCGGTCTTACCCACGCCCGCCTCCCCTTCCAGCAGGATCGGCTTGCCCAGCCGCACCGAGAGATAGACCACGGTGGCGAGGCTCCGGTCGCAGATGTACTTGCGCTCCCTCAGGGAGTCCCGGATCGATTCGACGGTAATGCTGTCCAGATTCATGCGTATCCCCTCTTCGCGGACGGCCCCGTGAGTTTGTGTGCTGTTCGTGCGCGCTGCGGGCGGTACGGATCGCGGCGCTACTTGTTCTCGGCGAGTTGCCGTTTCCACCCCAGGGTCCGGGCCTTGGCGCCGACGGCTTCGGCCTCGTCGATCATCCCCTTGCGCTGGTAGAAGATGGAAAGGCTCGTGTAGGCCAGCTCATCGTCGGGGCTCACCTCGATCAGGCGCTTGCCCGTTTCGATGGCCTCGTCCAGGCGGTCCAGATTCGCGTACGCCATCCCCAGGGCGTGCAGCGCGTCGGCATAGTCGGGGTCGTCGGCCAGAGCCTTCTTGTACGACTCGATGGCGTCCTCCACCCGGTCGTCGGCATAGGACTCCATGCCCTGGATGTAATGGTCCTCTTTCGTCATGTCGGTCTAACCCGATGGACTTATTCTGTATTACGAAATCGTGACATTCTCAACCGAAGGGGCACCGGGGCGCGTCGCCTTCCCAACGCTCCGATGGGTTCACAGCTACCCGCGCCACTGGGCCGGCTCTCCATAGATCACACTACGCAAACCCTGCCACGAATACGCTTTAAGAGGGTCGGCAGACCTTGGATCTCCCACACTCATGTCGGGCATTCGATATGTGCGCAGGGATTCCGACTCGGCCAACAGCCGACAAAGGGCGTCCTCGACCACCGCGCGCAACGGGCGGCCGGTATTCTTTGCGTGCTGTTTCACACGCGCCAACAGCTTGTCGTCAAGGTCAATGGTGGTCTTCACGGATTGCAGTTTAACAATACCGGCGCATGTGGGCAGACCTTGGTTCGTCCGATTCGAGAAATGCTCGTCGTCGCGTCTTGCCGACGACAGGAATTCCTGTGCATATTCGTCGCGTATCGGGCCAACGCAACAATACCGGCAACCTGGAGGACTTCATGGCGGAAGCCGCACCCCTCGACGAAATCAAGGACCGCATCCGGAAGCGCGTGGGCAGACGCAGCCCGTTCCACCTCATGGACCCGGCCGAAGCCGAAGGCGTGCTGGCCGAGTTGAACGGTCTGGACGCCGACCACTGGGCCGAGGCCTGGAGCCGGCCCGGAGCCCGCTGGGAACAGGCGGCCCGGGACGCGGAGGCCCAGGGGCAAACGGACAAAGCGAAAAATGCCTACTTCCAGGCCGCAGGCTACTACGGTACGGCGCGCCACCCCTTCCCCAGCTCTCCCGGCAAGCAGGAAGCCTACCGCAAGACCATCGAGAACTACCTGGCCGCCGCCCGCTACTTCGACCCGCCGCTGGAGCGCATCGCCCTCCCCCTGCGGGACAAGGAGGTGGTGGGCTACCTGCGGCTCCCAGCCGAACGGCCGGCGGCGGTCATCATGCACTGGGGCGGCATCGACAACTGGAAGGAAGATCGCCACAGCTTCGTCGAGTCTATCCTGGCCGAGGGCTGGGGATGCTTCATCATGGACAGTCCCGGCACCGGCGAGTCTCCCGTGTTGGCGTCCGACACCGCCCATGAGGTGTACAGCGTCGCCCTGGACTACCTCGTCACCCGGCCGGAAGTGGACTCCGGCCGCATCGCTGCACTGGGCGGCAGCTTCGGCGGCTACTGGTCCACCAAGCTCGCGCACGTGGAGCCGGACCGGCTCCGCGCCGCGGTCAACTGGGGCGGCGGCATCCACGGATTCTTCCAGCCCGAATGGCAACAGCGCTCCCGCAACGCCTCGTCCTACCTGTTCGACCTCATCGAGGCGCGTGCCAACCTCTTCGGCAAGCGGACCTTCGAGGAACTCTGCGAGGTCATGCCCATCCTCTCCCTCAAGGACCAGGGCCTCCTCGACCAGCCCTGCGCCCCCATGCTCCTGGTCAACGGCAAGGACGACCTCCAGGTCCCCATCGAGGACTTCTTCATGCTGCTGGAGTGCGGCAGCCCCAAGGCCATGCGCCTCTTCCCCGGCGGCCACATGGGCGAGTCGCCGGACGTGTTTCCGACGATCCTGAGGTGGCTGCATAGAGAGCTGGACGGGGAGTGACCGTAAGACGCCCTACCCGACCTTCTCCCGCGCCTCCATGATCTTGTGGACCACGGCCTCGACGTCCGCCTCGTCCACGAACGGCGACATGATGTAGGACTTCAGGGCGTGGATGGGCTCGCCGTAGGCGGTGCGGCGGTAGCAGTCGGTGGAGGAGATGACCACGCCACGGCCGGCCATGGCTTCGGAGTGGACGTACTCGAAGATCTTCCGGTTGAAGCCGTTGTGGTCCAGCAGGGTTTCGCGGTAGGCCGGGTCGTCGAACTCCTGGCCCTTGATGGAAAAGGTGTCCACTCCCGGCGGGTAGGCGCGGAACAGGCTGACGGTGCCGAAGTTGTCGCGGTTGAGCACGGTGGTGCCCTCCCGGCCTTCGAGGTGCTCGCGCAGGAGCTGGGCCATC
>JAJDTN010000335.1 GCA_022827165.1 Candidatus Latescibacterota bacterium | reverse complement strand
GGGTGTCGGTGACGATGTAGGCGGCGTTGCGGCGGCCGTCGGGCGGGTACACGGCGCGGATCTTCTCGCGCCGGGCGTTGTACTCGGAGTAGGTCGGCTCCAGCTCCCCGAAGCGGTACTCGAAGCGCACCTTCCCGGGGGCCAGGACGACGGCGGCGGCCACGGCGAGGAGCCCGGCGGCGATCACGGTGCGCGCCAAGGGGAAGCGGCCGCCGCGGCCGGCGTCCGGCCGCCCGCCGCCGGCGCCGGCGTCGAAGCGCAGCAGCGACCACCTCTCGAAGAGCGAGACCAGCGCCGGCAGGATGACGATCATGGCGAAGAGCGCGAAGAGGATGCCGATGCCGGCGATGAACCCGAACTGGCTGAAGCCCTTGAAGCTGCATGCCATGAGCACGAGCAGGGCCCCCGCCGTGGTCAGGGCGCTCACGGCGATCGCCTGGCCCGTGCTCGTGAAGGTGACCTCCGCCGCGCTCACGGCGTCCCTCCCCGCGCCCCGCTCCTCGGTGTAGCGGGCGTAGAAGTGGATGCCGTAGTCGATGCCGAGGCCGAAGAGGACCAGCCCCAGGGTCGACGTCATCAGGTTCAGGTCGCCGTGGACGAGGCGGGCCAGGGCGAAGGTCCACGAGAGGCTCATGAGGAAGGGCAGCCCGATGAGGACGGCCATGACCGGCATGCGCGCCGCCGTGGCCAGGGCCAGCCGCAGGCTGTGCCTCCCCCGGGAGCGGGCGCGGTACGACTTCCAGGCGAAGTAGGCCACCACCACGAGGAGGACGGCGGTCACCCCGGCGCCGAAGGAGCGCCGCACGTCCCCGGTGATCGTGCGCACCTCGGTGAGACGGCGCAGCAGCCGGCCCGCCGTGGTCACCTGCATCTCCGCGTGCCAGGCGGTGGGCCCCACCGCGACGGCCAGGGAATCGACCGAGCCGTAGAGGCCGGCGATCATCCCCAGGTCGGTCTGCGACCCCGCCGGGTGGAAGCGCAGGACCAGGGTCGTGCTGTCGGGGGAGACCGGGTACTCGCGGACGACGATGCCGTCGTAGATGGCGCGCAGCTCCCGCTCCTCCTCCTCCCGGCCGTCCTCTTCCAGCTCGTCATCGAGGCCGAAGAAGAGGGGATTGGCCGCCAGCCGCGCCTCCTCGATGCGCTCCTCGAGGTAGCTCTCCAGGCGGTCGAGCTCGCCGTCGGTGGCGAAGTAGAGGGCGTTGCGGCGCAGGAAGTCGGCGTCCCGGCGGTACTCGACGCGCTCGAAGCAGGGCGTTGTGCGGCAGCGCAGATCCATGGCCCGCGCCAGGAACTCCTCGGCGTAGCCCCGGTTGGCCTCGAAGGAGGGACTCTCCACGGCGACGTCGACGCGGTCCTCGCCGCCCACCACCTGGCGCAGCCGGTCGAGGGCGATGACGCTGGGGTAATCCCGGGGGATCAGGTTCGCCAGCTCGGCGTCGATGCCGAGCTGCAGGGTGAAGCGCAGGGAAGCCGCGGTCAGCAGGGCGCAGGCCGCAAGCACCCGGCCGGGCCGCCGCATGACCCACCGGATGAACGGCCTCAGCGAGTCGAAGAGGCGTTCGAGCACGTCAGGGCGGCCAGCCTACAGGGGGGCGCCGGAGGTCTGCCAGGGCTGTTCGCGGAGGTTGAGCTGGCTCAGGTTCCGGCGCTCGAACCGGGGGCCGAGGAAGCCGTAGAAGTACCAGTCCTGCAGGCGGTAGGGCGTCAGGTGGTAGAGGCAGCGCTCGAAGAGGTTCCAGCGCACGCGCCGGCGATCGCTGCGCCGGCGGGAGGGGACGCACCACAGGTCCATGTGGTAGAGGCTGTGGCCGTAGCGGAAGATGCGGTTGAGGATCTCGTGGTCGAGGAGGACGTAGTTCCAGTGGCGGGTGGAGAAGCCGCCGGCCTTGCGCAGCGCTTCGGCGCGCATCACCTGGCCGTAGCCGCCGACGAAGCCCTGGCGGCTGAAGACCCGGGACAGGGCCACGCGCGCCCCCCGCCGGAGGCGGGAAGACGGGCCGCGCGGGTTCTCGTTGGCGGGCAGGGCCATGAGGCAGACCACCCCGGGGGACGCCTCGGCGGCGAGGCGGGCGCAGGTCTCGATGTAGTGGGGCGGGTACCAGGTGTCGGCGTCGGAGAGGACGACGAAGTCGCAGGTGGCGCGGGCGCATCCGGTCTCGAGGGCGTTGGTCTTGCCGGCCCGGTCCTCCCTCGTGTGGATGACCTCCAGGTCACCCGGAGTGCCGACCAGTCGGCGGCAGATCTCGGCGGAGCGGTCGGTGGAGCCGTTGTCGACCAGGATCAGCTGATCGGGGCGGCGGGCCTGGCTCAGCCACGATCGCAGGGTGCGGGGGAGAAAGTCCTGCTCGTTGTAGTAGGGCAGGACGACGGCGAAGGTCGAGGACAAGGCGGCTGCTCGGGGCGGGGAGAGGTGCTCGCTGCGGAGGGGAGAAGATAGGGGACCGAAAACGGCAAGTCTACGGTCCTGTCGCCGCGGCGGCAGGACGCGCCGGCCGCGCTCAGGAGACGGCCCGCAAGGTGAGTCCGAAGGTCGATCCGCGGCCCAGCTCGGTGTCGACGAAGACCCGCTCGCCGTGGAGCTCGACGATGTGGCGCACGATCGACAGGCCGAGGCCGGTGCCGCCGAGGACGCGGGAGCGCCCCTTGTCGACCCGGTAGAACCGCTCGAAGACGCGCCCCACCTCGTCCGAGGGGATCCCGATCCCCGTGTCCGCCACCTCGACCACCACGGCATCGAGGCCCACCTCGCCGTCCGTCCGGCTCACGGTGGGACTGCTCCAGCCGCGGCCGTCCAGCTCGGTCTCCGCCCGCGGACGGGGGAGCCGGCGGGCGGATATGCGCACGGCGCCCCCCTCGGCGGTGTACTTGACGGCGTTGTCCACGAGGTTGATCAGGGCCTGCTCGATGAGCCGGCGGTCGCAGCGCACCGCCAGCCCGTCGGGCACCGCCGCCTCGAGCCGGATCCCCTTGTCGGCGGCGACCTTGGAGACCGCGTCCCGGGCGGTCTCCACCAGCCGGGCGACCCGTGTCTCGGAGGGCTCCAGCGTCGTCTGCTCGGACTCGAGGCGGGCCAGGTCGAGCAGATCGTTCAGCAGGGTCGTCAGGCGGTCGGCGTGGTTGGCGATGACGTCGACGAAGCGCCGGGCCGCGGCCGGGTCCCCGAGGGCGCCGTCGGCCAGGGTCTCGGCGCAGCCCTTGATCGCCGTCAGCGGCGTGCGCAGCTCGTGGGAGACGTTGGCCACGAAGTCCTCGCGCATCCGCTCCAGGCGGCGCAGGCGGGTGATCTCGTAGAACACGGTCACGGTGCCGGAGACCCCCTCCGGCCCCGGGATCGGCGCCGTGTGGACGTCGAGGTGGCGGGGCGTCCCCGTGCCCTCGCTGATCTCGCAGGAGGTGGGACCGCGGCCGGCGAGGGCGTCCTCGATGGCGTCGCTGACGACGGCGTTGCGCACCGCCTCGACCATCCTGCGCCCCAGGAGGGGCCCGGTCAGGCCGTAGAGGTCGCGCAGGGCGCGGTTCGCCACGAGCACGCGGCCGTCGCCGTCGGTGACCAGGATGCCTTCGGTGATGCTGTCGAGGATGACCTCGAGCCGTTCGATCTCGCCGCGCAACTCCGAGGTCTCCCGTCCCTGCCGGGCGCGGAGCTCGCCGAGGGCCCGCTGCAGCTCCAACAGCTCCGTCGGCGGCAGCCGGGGGGTCGTCCAGGCGCCCGGGCCGCCGTCGGCCATGGTCCGCACGGCGTCCGCCACGCCGCGCAGGGGACGCGCCAGGACGACGCCCATGGCCAGGCCGCCGCCGCCGCCGGCGAGGGCGGCGCAGAGGATGAACAGGGGATCGGTGAGCCGGTGGCCGTCGCCGTCGCCGGCCGGCCCGGCGTAGAGGTGGCCGAGGAGGACCACGCCCACCGCCAGGACGGCGCCGCCCATGGCCAGCTGCCAGTGCAGTCGCACACCCACGCTCCGGGCCCCCGGCGGCAGCGGTCAGCCCAGGTCCCGGCGGAACCGGTAGCCCACCCCTCGGACCGTCTCCACCAGGAGATGGGCGCCGCCGAGCTTCTCGCGAAGCCTGCGGATGTGGGTGTCCACGGTGCGGCCGTATCCCGAGTACTGGTACCCCCACACCACGTTGAGCAGCTCCTCGCGGCTCTGTACGCGGCCGCGCCGCTGAAGGAGGGTCAGGAGCAGCTTGAACTCGGTGGCGGTCAAGCTCAGGGGCCGGCCCTCGACGAAGGCGTGGTGGCCCTCGGGATCGACGGTCAGCGGCCCGGCGGTGATGCGGTCCGCCGAGCCCGCCGCCTCGGCCGGCGCCTCCCGGGAGCGTCTCAGGATCGCCTTCACCCGCAGGACGAGCTCGCGGGGCGAGAAGGGCTTCACGACATAGTCGTCGGCGCCCAGCTCGAGGCCGACGATGCGGTCCACCTCCTCCGCCTTCGAGGTCAGCATGAGGACGGGGATGTCGCGCACCGAGACCCGCTGCTTCAGCAGCCGGCAGACCTCGAGGCCGTCGATCCCCGGCAGCATCAGGTCGAGGATGATCAGGTTCGGCTGGCTCTGCTCCGCCATCTCGAGGGCGGCTTCGCCGTCCTCGGCGGCCTCCACCGCCATGCCGGCCTGCCGCAGGTTGTAGGAGACGAGCTCGACGATGTCGGGCTCGTCCTCCACGACGAGGATGCGTTCGCTCATTTCGGGTCCTTCTGGTGGCGGATGATCCGGCCCTCCGCCAGGAACACGGTGTTCTCGGAGATGTTGGCGCTGTGGTCGCCGATACGCTCGAGGTGCCGCGACACGAGGATCAGGTGGATCGCCCGGTCCACCGTGTCCGGCTGGCCTCCGCGCATGTAGGTCAGCAGCTCGCGGAAGATCTGGTCGCGCAACAGATCGAGCTCGTCGTCGCGCCGGCAGACCTGCCGGGCCAGCTCCGGGTCGAGCTTGACGAAGGCGTCGAGGGCGTCCTTCACCATGCCCTGGGCGACGTCGGCCATGCGCGGGATGTCGATCAGGGGCTTGAGCAGGGGAAGCCTGTTGAGCTCCAGGGCCCGCTGGGCGATGTTCACGGCCTGATCGTTCATCCGCTCCAGGTCGTAGTTGATCTTCATCATCGTCGCCACCAGCCTCAGATCGCGGGCCACCGGCTGATGGGTCGCCAGCAGGGTGAGGATCTTCTCCTCGATCTCCACCTCCCAGGCGTCGATCACGTCGTTGCTGGCGATCGCCTCGCGGGCCACCTCGTCGCTGCGCTCCGTCAGGGAGCGGATCGCCTGGGCGATCGACTCCTCCACGGCGGCGCCCATCCGCAGGAACTCGCCGCGGAGCTCGTCGAGCTGGTGGTCAAGCTGCCGTTCCATGTTCACCTCGATCAGCCGAAGCGCCCGGAGACGTAGTCTTCGGTCTGGCGCAGTCTGGGGTTGGTGAAGACGCGCTCGGTGTGATCCATCTCCACGAGCCGGCCGAGGTAGAAGAACGCCGTGTAGTCGGAGACCCGGGAGGCCTGCTGCATGTTGTGGGTGACGATGACGATGGTGTAGCGCTCCTTCAGCTCGGCGATCGTCTCCTCCACCCTCGAGGTGGCGGTCGGATCCAGGGCCGAGCAGGGCTCGTCCATGAGCACCACCGAGGGGGAGACGGCCAGGGCCCGGGCGATGCACAGACGCTGCTGCTGGCCGCCGGAAAGGTCGATGGCGCTCTCCTGCAGGCGGTCCTTCACCTCGTCCCACAGGGCCGCGGACCGGAGGCCGCTCTCCACCGCCTCGTCGAGGACGCGGCGGTCGGTCTCGCCGGCGATGCGCAGGCCGTAGGCGACGTTCTCGTAGATCGACTTGGGGAAGGGGTTGGATTTCTGGAAGACCATCCCCACCCGCCGTCTCAGCTCGATCACGTCGTAGGCGGGGTGGTAGATGTCGTCGCCCTGCAGCGTCACCCGGCCGGAGATGGTGACGCCGTCGATCAGGTCGTTCAGCCGGTTGAGACAGCGCAGGAGGGTCGACTTGCCGCACCCCGACGGGCCGATCAGGGCGGTCACCTGTCTCTCGGGCACGTCGAGGCCGACGTCGAACAGGGCCTGGGTCGAACCGTAGTGCAGGCTCAGGTCGCTCACCGTGACCACGGGGCTGTCGATCGCCACCGTCGCCGTCTCGGGGATCTCGGGAATCCGCGGCATTCCGGGCCTCAGAAGGCGGTCATGGCGTATCGCTTCCGCAGCCTGCCGCGCACGACGATCGCCGTGAGGTTGAGGATGAGGACGACCACGAGGAGGAGGAAGGTCGTGGTGTAGACCATGGGCCGCGCCGCCTCGACGTTGGGCGACTGGAAACCGACGTCGTAGATGTGGAAGCCGAGGTGCATGAACTTCCGTTCCAGATGCAGGAAAGGGAAGATACCGTCCAGAGGCAGGTCCGGCGCCAGCTTCACCACACCCGTGATCATCAGGGGCGCCACCTCGCCCGCCCCTCTCGCGGTGGCCAGGATCACCCCCGTGAGGATTCCGGGCAGGGCGCTGGGCAGCAGGACCCGCCAGATCATCTGCAGCTTCGTCGAGCCCAGGGCCAGGGAGCCCTCGCGCAGGCCCATGGGCACCGAGGCCAGGGCTTCCTCCGTGGCCACGATCACCACGGGGAGGGTCAACAGGGCGAGGGTCAGCGAGGCCCACAGGATGCCGCCGGTGCCGAAGGTCGGCGTCGGCAGCGACTCCGGATAGAAGATGAGGTCGATGGTGCCGCCCACGCCGTAGACGAAGAACCCGAGGCCGAACATGCCGAAGACGATGGAGGGCACGCCGGCGAGGTTGTTCACGGCGATGCGCACGGCGCGCACGAGGAGGCCCTGGCGGGCGTACTCGCGAAGGTAGAGGGCCGCCAGCACGCCGAAGGGCACCACCGCCAGGGTCATGAGCAGGACCATCATCACCGTGCCGAAGAGGGCCGGGAAGATCCCCCCTTCGGTGTTCGACTCGCGGGGCTCGCCGGCGAGGAACTCCCAGACCTTCTCCGCGTAGAGAGCGGTCTTGGCGGCCGGGCCCATGTCGTTGGGACGATAGGCGCGCACCACGTGGGCCACCTTGAGGGGGCGCTCGGCGCCGCCGTCGATCTGGAGAAAGGCGGCGTAGCGCTCGCTCCGGTCCCGCAGGCCGGCCAGGTCCGCGGCCAGCTCTTCGTAGCGCTCCCAGAGGCGGTCGCGGCGCCTGTCGACCTCGGCGAGGGCCCCGGCCGGGGCTCCCGACATCTCCAGCCGCCGGCGCTCGAGGCGCAGGGCTTCGATCTCGGCGTTGACCGCCCCGAGCTCGCCGGCCTCCAACGCCTCGATCCGCTCCTGCAGCGCCGCCGTCTCCGTCCGCGCCCGGTGCAGCGCCTCCCAGGCGCGGCCGCCTTCCCCGAGGCTGACCCCCTCTCTCTCGACCCGGCGCAGGTAGCCGTGGGCGTCACCCCACTCCAGGCGCTCGAAGACGGCCGCCGCCGCCGGCCGCTGCCGCCGGGCGATGGCCGCCTCGTCGATCCAGCGGAAGTCGAGGCCGTAGAGGTCGCGGTTGCCGACCTTGGCCTGCACCCGGAAGGCCCCCGGCTGGCCGGGGATCTCCTGGCGGTCGATGGTCCGGGCCAGGAGGACCTGACCGTCGGCCAGCTCGAGACGCTCCAGATCGCTCGGCCAGAAGAACCCCAGCCCGTTGACGACGACCACCACCACCAGCCCGCCGATCATCACCAGGCACAGGGCCAGGGCGCTGCCCGCCAGCCAGATGAACGGTTCGCCCGTCCGGAAGAAGCCTCTCATACCCGTCGGTACTTCTCGCGCAGCCGCAGGCGGATCTCCTCGGCCGCGGTGTTGACCGCGAAGGTCACGAGGAACAGCAGCAGGCCGCTGAGGAAGAGCACGCGGTAGAGCGTGCCCTGGTGCGGCGCCTCCGGCAGCTCCACGGCGATATTCGCCGAGATCGTGCGCATGCCGGTGAAGATGCTCCACTCCATGACCGGCGTGTTGCCCGTGGCCATGAGCACGATCATGGTCTCGCCCACAGCGCGGCCGAAACCGATCATGGCCGCCGAGAACACGCCGGGCAGGGCCATGGGCAGGACCACGCGGGTCGCCGTCTGCCAGCGGGTGGCGCCGAGGGCCAGGGAACCGGCCTTGAGGCTCGCCGGCACGCTCGCCAGGGCGTCCTCGCAGATGCTGAAGATCAGGGGGATGACGGCGAATCCCATGGCGAAGCCGATGACCAGGCAGTTGCGCTGGTCGTAGCGCAGGGCGGTCTCGGCCGACAGCCAGCGCGCCAGGCCGCCCTCGAAGAGGGCTCGCTCGAGGGCGGGGCCGAGCCACAGGGCCAGGGCGCCGCCGGCGCCGGTCAGCAGCAGCAGGGCGATCAGCTCGGCGTTCGAAGGCAGGTGGACGCGGACCCGGCGCGGCAGCCGGCGCCACCCCCAGGCGCCGGCGACGACGAGGAGCGGCACGAAGAGGAGGGCCAGGGCGGTACCGACGACGTGGTGCTCGAGCAGGGGCGCCAGCCACAGGCCGGCGAGGAACCCCAGGATCACGCTCGGCAGCGAGGCCATGATCTCCACCGTGGGCTTGACGGTGTTGCGCACCGCCGGCGTGGCGAACTCGGCGGTGTAGATCGCCGCCAGCACCGCCAGGGGCAGGGCGAAGAGCATGGCGTAGAGCGTGCCCTTGGCGGTGCCGAAGATCAGGGGCACCAGGCTCAGCTTCGGCTCGAACTCGTCGGTTCCCCCCGTCGACTGCCAGACGTGCCGGGCCGCGTCGTAGCCCTCGTACCAGACGCGCCCGAAGAGCGATTTCCAGGTGACCTCGGGGTGGGGATTGTCGATGTCGTAGTCGAGGATCCGGCCGTCCCCGAGGACGGCCAGGAACCCGTCCGCCTTGGGCGCGAAGGTCAGCTGGCGGACCGGGACCCGGCCCAGGTCCTGGCGCCAGAAGGTCTGTTCGGTGGTGGCGTGGTGCAGGGCGACGGCGCCGGACCCGTCGGCGGTGAGGAACTGCTTGTCCCGCTGCGACGGGGCCGCGGCGACAACCGCGGCGTCGTGGCGGGCCAGCTCGTGGATGCGCCGGAACCGGCGATCCCCCCCGGCGCCGACCCGGAACCAGGTGTGGACGCCGCCGCCGGCGTCGCCCACCACGAGGGAGAGGTCACCGAGGAGGTAGACCAGGGCGGTGACCGCCGCGCCGGCCTCGAAGGCCTCCTCGAGCCGGGGGGGGCCTGCCTCGGCGAGGCCCCACACCTGCACGCGGCCGTCGGCGGTGCCCACCGCCAGCTCCCGGGCCGAGCCGTCGAGGGCGACCGCGGTGACCGCTTCCGTCAGCGCCAGGTCGTGGGTGGAGGCCCGCCCTCGAGCGGAGCCCATCGGGGTGGTTCGCCAGCGGGCGGTACGGACGACCAGCCGTCCGGAATCGCCGACGGCGGCCATGGCCGAGCGCCGCCCGCCGTCGTGGCGGTAGACCACCGAGGAGGGGGCCCCGGCGAGCAGCCGGACCTCCTCCTCCAGGTGCACGCGGGGACGCACGACGCGGCGGCCGCCGCCGTAGGTGGGTTCGAAGACGACGCGCACCGCCTGGATGCGGCCGTCGCTCAGGCCGAGGGCGACGCGGCCGTCCGGGGAGTGGTCGGCGGCGGTGACCGCGGCGCCGCCGAGGGTTGGCGTCTCCACGGCGAGAGGGGTGGAGGTGGCGATGTCGGCGAAGCGGAGGCCGTTGCCGTCCACCGCGAGCAGGACCTCGCGGTACGGATCGACCGCGGCCAGCAGCACGCCGCCGCCCGGCGGGGCCAGCTCTCCGGCCCCCGGCTGCACCCGGGCGGGCCGGAAGAGAGGCGCCGTCTCGCGGCCGATGAACACGAAGATGCCGAGGACGGCGGCGATGATGCCGATGCCGCCCGCGGCGATCACAAGCCGCCCGAGCCGGTCGTAGAACCGGACCCGCCGGTTCAGTCTCTCGTGCTTCGTCGGTCGAACCACCGGTCGGCGGTCACTCCCCCAGCATCGCCAGCTCTTCGACGACGACCTCGAAGGGCACGGGCATGTACCCGTCCTTGATGACGATCTCCTGGCCCTCCCTGGAGAACACGAAGCGGGCGAACTCGCGCACCAGCGGATCCAGGGGCTCGCCGGGGGTCTTGTTGACGTAGAGATAGAGGAAGCGGCCCAGCGGGTAGGAGCCGTCG
>JAJDTN010000388.1 GCA_022827165.1 Candidatus Latescibacterota bacterium | reverse complement strand
CCTCGAGGTCGCAGGCGAACATTGCGCCGGTCTTTCCGAAACCGGTGGCGACCTCGTCGGCGATCAGCAGCACGCCGTGGGAGCGGCAGAGGTCGGCGATCCGGCGGAGGTGTCCTTCCGGGGCGACGACGATTCCCGCGGCACCCTGGACCCGGGGCTCGACGACCACCGCGGCGATCTCCCCGGAACGCCCGTCGAGCAGACGCTCGAGCGAAGCAATGCAGGCGAGGCTGCAGCCGCTGTCCGGGGAACAGAGGGCGCAGCCCGGGGGGTGCGGATTTGCGAACCGCAATGGCTCGAAGAGGCCGCCCTCGTACGGCTTGCGGAAGGGCCCGTCGCCCCCCAGCGAGGCGGCTCCGAGTGTGTCTCCGTGGTACGCCGACTCCATCACGGCGAAGCGGCGGCGCTCGGGACGGCCGGTGTTGACCCAGTACTGGAGCGCCATCTTCATGGCAGCCTCGACGGCGCTGGCGCCGTCCGAGCTGTAGAAGAAACGGGTCAGCCCTCCGGGGACATGGGCGGCGAGCCGCTCCGTCAGCTCGAGGGCGGGGGTATGGGCGGCGCCGAGGAGGGTGCTGTGCTGCAGCCGCTCCGCCTGGCGCCGGATCGCCTCGACGATGTGCGGATGCCCGTGGCCGTGAACGATCGCCCAGAGCGAGGCCACGCCGTCGATGTACTCGCGGCCGTCCCTGTCGATGATGCGGTTGCCCTCGGCGCGGTCGATGATCAGCCTCGGCTCGCTGTCGTAGCGGGCCATCGGCGTGAAGGCGTTCCAGATGCCGGGCGGCGGCCCCGCGGTCACGCCTCTTCGACCTCGAACCCCATGTCCTCGATCATCCGCAGGGCCTCCCTCGTGCCCTGTCCGGGGGTGGTGAGGTAACCCTCGACGAAGATCGAGTTGGCCGCGTAGAGGGCCAACGGCTGCAGCGACCGCAGATGCAGCTCGCGCCCGCCGGCGACGCGGATCTCCCGGTGCGGGTGCAGCAGCCGCGCCAGAGACAGGATCCGCAGGCAGTGCAGGGGGGTCAGCCTCCACGTCCCTTCCAGGGGGGTTCCGTCGATGGGATGGAGGAAGTTGACCGGTATCGACTGCGGGTCGAGGTCGCGGAGCGCCATGAGGACGTCGATCACGTCATCGTCGGTCTCCCCCATGCCGAAGATGGCGCCGCTGCACAGGTCGAGGCCCGCCTTGCGCGCCGCCTCCAACGTCTTCACGCGGTCGTCGTATCCGTGGGTGGTGACGATGCCGGGGGTGAACCGCTCGCTGGTATTGAGATTGTGGTTCAACCGGTCGACACCGGCCTCCTTCAGGGCCTTCGCCTTCTCTTCGTCGAGGAGACCGACGCAGGCGCAGATCCCGATGCCGACCTCCTCGCGGATGGTGCGCACGGCGTCGGCCAGGTGCTCTACCTCGCCCCAGGTGGCGCCGCGGCCGCTGGTGACGATGCAGAAGCGCCTGGCCCGGGAGCGGCGGGCGGCGTGTGCTTCTTCGAGGAGCCGCTCCCGGCTGACCATGGGGTACTTCTCGATCGCCGCTTCCGACAGGCGCGACTGCGAGCAGTAGCCGCAGTCCTCGGGACAGAGGCCGCTCTTGGCGTTCGTCAGGACGTGCAGGTGCACCTTGTCGCCGCAGAAGCGGCGGCGCACGCGGTGGGTCTCGGAGAGCAGGCCGGGAACCTCGGCGTCGGGGGCGGTGAGAACCGCGTGGCACTCCTCGCGCGCAAGGGGTTCGCCGGCGATCGCCTTGTCGGCGAGGGCGGCGAAGGCGGGAAGGGTGGGGGACTCGGTCATCAGCCGGCCGCCGCCGAAAAGAGGAGGGCGGCGTTGTGGCCGCCGAAACCGAAGGAATTCGAGAGCACCCGCGACAGCGGCTTCCGCAGCATCTCGCCGGGCACGCAGGCGATCCCGGTCACGTCGATGCGGCCGCAGTTGATCGTGGGGGGGACGGCCCCCGCCTCGATCGCCTTGACCGCGGCCACCGCCTGGGCCGCCCCGGAGGCGGCGAACATGTGGCCCGTCATCGACTTGACGGCGGTCACCGGGATGGCGCCGAGGGCCGCCCCGAGGGAGGCGCCGAGGGCGCGGGCCTCGGCGGCGTCGCCAGCCCGGGTGCCGGCGGCGTGGGCGAAGACCGCGTCGACCTGGCGGGGGCCGGTCCCGGACTTGGCCAGGGCGCGGGTGATCGCCCGCGCCGCGGCCGTACCCGTCGGGTCCGGGCGCGTCTCGTGGACGGCGTCCGTCGTCGCCCCGTACCCCGAGAGCTCGGCGTAGACGCGGGCGCCGCGTCTGCGGGCGTGCTCCCGCTCCTCCAGGACCAGGGCGGCCGCACCTTCGGCGAGGACGAAACCGTCGCGGTCGCGGTCGAAGGGGCGGCAGGCCCGGTGCGGTTCGGCGCTACGCCGCGACAGGGCTCCGAGGGCGTGGTCGCCGGCCAGGGTAAGGGGGGTGATGCAGGCCTCGGCGGCGCCGGCGACCATCACCTCGGCATCGCCCCTGCGGATGATCTCGGATGCCTCGCCGAGGGCGTGGCCGCCGGTGGCGCACGCCGAGGCGAGGGCGAAGCCCGGGCCGCGCAGGTCGAGTAGCATCGCCGCCTGGGCGGCGGCCATGTTGTTGAGCATGCGCGGGATCACCAGTGGGCTGGCCGCCTTCGGCGAGGGCCGGGGACCGAGGGCCGCCGCGGCCTGGAGGGCCGTGCTCTCGCCGCCGTGGCTGGAGCCGAGGACGATCCCCGCCTGCCAGGGATCGTGGTCCTCGACGCCGGCGTCGCGCCAGGCCTGCAGCGCCGCCGCGACTCCGAACAGGGCGTAGCGGTCCAGGCGCCGGAGACGCTTGCGGTCGATCCCGGCGGGCAGGCTGAAGCCGGCGACCTCGCCGGCGATGCGCACCGGGAAGGCCCCGGCATCGAAGAGGGTGATCGGCCCGACCCCGGACCGGCCGGCGCACAACCGGTCCCAGAAACGCGCCGCACCGGAGCCGAGAGGCGTCACTGCCCCCAGGCCGGTGACGACGACCCCCCGGCTCACCGATTCACCACCTTCGGCTGCCGGCCGGCCGGCGCCGACGGGCTCGTTTTCATGGCACCTCGACGGGTGTGCGGGAATCCTTGACAGTCCTCGGCGGCGGCCCTAACCTAACTCAACTTCAGGACGATGTCACAGCACCGGTTCCCGGTGCGTATCCAGTCCACACCTCCCCCCACGGATCGCCGACAGCAAGCCTTGTCCTGCCACCCGACGCGTCCGGTCTGCGCCCTCCCTCCACATCGGGCCCTCCGGCCAGCGTCTCCCAAACACCGGTTTCGACCCCGTACCGCCGCCGCGGGCGCGCCGCCCCCCGGGGCGGCCATCCGCCTCGCGGGCATGGGCCGCTCCCATGGCTGAGAACCGCTCCTTCACCCTCCGCAAGGGCCTCGACCTGCCGATCACGGGCGAGTGCCGGCAGGTCGTGGAGGACGCGCCCGCCCCGGCGCGGGTGGCCCTCGTCGGCCTCGACTACCACGACCTGCGGCCGACGATGGCCGTGCAGGAGGGCGACAGCGTCCGCGCCGGCCAGCTGCTCTTCGAGGACAAGCGGCGGCCCGGACTGCGCTTCACCTCGCCGGGAGCGGGCAGGGTCGCCGGCGTCCACCGCGGCGACAAGCGCCGGCTCCTCTCCGTCATCGTCGAACTGGACGACCGAGGCGGCGAGGAGACCTTCGACGTCGGGGGGCGCCGGCCCGAGGACCTGAGCCCCGATCAGGTGCGCGGCGCCCTCGTGCAGTCGGGCCTGTGGACCGGGCTGCGGCAGCGACCCTACAGCAAGGTGCCGCTGCCGGGTACTCAGCCCCATTCGATCTTCGTCACCGCCATCGACACCAACCCGCT
>JAJDTN010000283.1 GCA_022827165.1 Candidatus Latescibacterota bacterium | reverse complement strand
AGCGGTACGAGTAGCCGTAGAACAGGACCCGCCTCGCCTCGCGCCAGTAGTTGGCGCTGCCCGAGTGCCACAGGCGGCGGTCGAAGAACACGGCCGTGCCCGGTGCCGCGCAGACGGCCACGGCGCCGTCCACCAGGCTCTTGCGGTCAGGCCCCGGGAACTCGTTGCGCAGGTGCGACCCGGGCACCACGTAGAAGTTGCCCCGGCCCTCCTCGCTGGTGTCGGTGAGGAAGAAGCCCACCTTCAACGACACCCGGGGCCGCGGATCGGTCTCGAGGTCCTGGTTCAGCAGGCCCGTGTCCTGGTGCCAGCCGAGGTCGAGGCCGTGCTCGGCGAGGGTGCGTCCCGCCGGCTCCGGGGGCGTGATCATCATGTGCGTATGGTAGAGCTGAATGTGCCAGCCGAGGATGCCCCACACCTTCGGGAAGGTCTTCCCCCAGTCGAGCAACTCCAGGAAGATCTCGTCCCGGCCGATGAAGTCGAAATGGTTGATGCGCTCACCGGGGCCCTTCCCCTGACCTTCGCGCTCCTCGCGGTCGATGCGATCGCAGACCGGCAGCAGGCGCTGCACGAGGCTCTCCGGGATCGCCTCTTCGACGGCGAAGAACCCGTCGCGCTCGAACTGCCGCGACTCCTCCGGGGTCAGTATGTTGGCGAGATGACGGGGGTCCATCCTCACTTCCGGTCCGAGGGGTCCAAGGGAAGCCGGCTACAGCGCTGCAAGGTAAGAAAACCGGGTCCGGCCGGGGGCGGGTCCGGCCCTGTCACTTCCCTTGACCGGAGCCGGCACACCCCGGATTCTTCACCCCATGATCACGCCCCAGCAACCGACCGGCGAGCCGCCGCGGGCCAAGGTGAAGAAGGGCATCACCTTCGGCGCCTTCGACCTCTTCCACGCCGGCCACGTGCTCATGCTGCAGGAGGCCAAGACGGTCTGCGACCACCTGATCGTCTGCATCCAGACCGACCCTACCATCGACCGGCCCGGCAAGAACAAGCCGATCCAGAGCATCGTCGAGCGCCAGATCCAGGTGTCGGCCTGCAAGTACGTGGACGAAATCATCGTCTACGACACGGAGGCCGACGTCGTCGAGATCCTGCGCTCCGTCGACTGGGACGTCCGCATCCTCGGGGACGAGTACCGGGACACGGACTTCACCGGCCGCGCGGAGTCCTTCGACCGCTGCTACTTCAACACGCGGCCCCACACCTTCTCCAGCACGGAGCTGCGTCTGCGCGTGGCCCGCGAGACGGAGGATCCAGACCAGAGCGGCTGACCCCCGCCCTCAGTCGAGGATCTCCTCCACAAGCTCCTCCGGCCGGGCGATCACCGCCCGGTCCCCGCGCACGCAGATCGGCCGGTTCATCACCCCGGGATGCTCCAGCAGCAGGCCCACCAAGGCGTCGGCCGTGTTGTAGTCGTCCAGGTCGAGGCCGAGGTCCTCGAAGGACCCCGGGTGGATCATCTCCTTCGGCTCGCAGCCGAGCAGCTCCAGGAACCGTCGCAACTGCGGCTCGTCCGGCGGGTGGTGCAGGTACTCGACGACGTCGAACTCGACGCCCCGGGCGCGCAGGATTGCCAGCGCGCCCCTCGACTTGCTTCAGCCGGGGTTGTGATAGAGGGTGATCCTGTCCACGGCGGTTCTCCTTTCGGTTGGGGTTACTCGAAGAGCAGCACCCCGAAGCGGTCGGGGCGGTGGGCGTTTCCGTAGGTCGGCACCCACTGGCCGTACTCCGAGGCGTTGCCGATCCGCACCCGCGCCAGGTTGAAGCCCCACTCCACGCCGGGCGCGGCGGGGCCCTCCTCCAACTGCGCCGTCGGGATCGCCGCCTCCACGACCCAGAAGGTGTCGGCCACGGCGGTACCCACCTCGATGGCGCCGTTCCAGGACGATCCCGGCCGGCCGGGACCATGGTGGCTGTCCCGGATGGCGCCGAGGGTGTTGATGATGAAGTGATGGAAGGACTGGCTGTCGCGGTTGGTGTCGATGAAGAGTTCCATGCAGTCGTCGGCGTGGACATCGCCGTCCCGCTCCGTCTCCGAGGCGGCCAGGTTGGCCGTGCTCGGCTCGTAGCCCTTCACGGCGATGTAAAGGGTGTCGGCGCGGTAGCCGACCCAGGCCTCGGAGCGGCCCTCGGCGGGCCGGGCCGTGAGCCGCCAGATGCACTGATAGAACCCGGTATGGGGACGCACCTGGCGCCACGCCGGCTCGTCGAGGCGGCCGTCGATCTTCGGGCGCGCCTTCAGCCGGGGGGCGCGCGCCACCATGCCGAGGCGCTCCAGGTACTCCCGGCCGCGCTCCTCGTCGCCCATGGCGTAGAACAGCTTGCCGAGCTTCTGGTGGATGTTGAGGCTCCCCGGCGCCAGCTCCAGGGCCGAGCGCAGCAGGGCCTCGGCGCCGGCCGCGTCAGCCGCCAGGAAGAGGTTCTCCGCCTCTTCGGAGCGATCCTCGGCCAGCACCTCCAGCCACTCCGTCGCCGCCGTGCGCAGTTCCTCGGGCGGTCCGGCGGCGACCACGGCCCGCAGGCCGGCGCCGAAGCTCTCCTTCTGGGCCGCGTCCAGCAGGTCGGGGTTCGCGCGCGTGCCCCAGTCGCCGTCGGACTCGGAGGACATGAACTCGAGGGTGGACAGGATCTCGCCCTTCATGGCCGGATCGGTCTCCGCCTCGAAGCGCGCCAGCAGCGGCGCCACGGCCTCGGGCCGCCGCAGGTTGCCGATGGCGCGGGCCACGCCGGCCCGCACCCGGGGCTCCGGGTCCTCCAGGCCGGCCACGAGGCTGGCGAAGATGCGGTGGTCGGCCTCGCGCAGGTAGAGCCGGTAGAGGGACTCGGCCAGGTCGACGCGGGCCCGCGCCGGCAGGGAGCGGTCCTCGAAGGCGGCGATCAGCGGATCGACGGCGTAGCCCTTGGCCATGTTGAGGGCCAGCCGGGCCTCCTCGAGATCGCCCTCGCCCTCGATGATGGTGTCGATGTGGCGCTCCACGGGGTCGCCGCAGGCCGCCAGCCAGGCGAGGGCGCCGGCCAGGATCGGGGAGCGCAGAGCCGTCACTTGACGTCGTAGCGCAGGAAGGAGAGGTAGGCGGCCATGAAGAACAGGACGGTCCACGCGGCCAGCAGCATCACGTCGGGCAGGACCGCGGCCAGGCGTTCGCCTACGGGGGCGCGCCCGTAGAGCCAGTGGGGACGGCCGCTGAGGTCCTGGGGCTCGTCGATGGTCTGCTCGGCCCAGGCGCGGCTGTAGAGCTCGGTGACGTACACCGTCAGGCGGCGGCGGTACTCGGGCAGGCTGCCGCGGAAGCGGCGGTCCTCGGTGAGTCCGGCCCCGGCCAGCTCGGTGGCGGCGTAGGCGAAGGAGGAGAACGGGGAGAGCCGCGACAGGTGGCGGGCCACGGCCACCTGGGCGGCCAGCTCGTTGGCGTAGCGGCCCTCGATCCGGCCCTCGTCGTCGATCCGCTGCAGGGCCAGCTTCTGGTAGCGCAGGTTCCACATGGCGCCCCAGCGGCCGTCGTCGCCCCAGCGCTCGACCTCCGGGTTGTTGGCGGTGAACTCGTCCAGCTCCTGCTCGAAGGCCTCCGACGCCGTCTCGGAGGCGGCCGCCTTCTCCTCCTCCACCTCCATGAAGTTGCGCAGGGGCACGGCCTCGGCCGCCAGGTAGGGCGCCAGGTTGGGGACCACCAGGACCATCAGCACCCAGACCATGAGCAGGACGGTGATCGACGTCGAGGCCAGGTGGGTGCGGGCGGAGACGAAGATCCCCATGCCGTACACGGCGGCCAGGTAGAGCAGGCCCACGGCGATGAGGAGCACCAGGGCGCCCCAGTCCTGCTCGCCCAGCTCGACGCCGGGCATGACCATGACCACCACCAGGGCGGCGGTCACGGCCAGCAGGAAGGGCGCCGCCAGGGCGAGGTAGCCGCCGACCCACTTGGCCAGCAGCACCAGGTCCCGGGGCGCCGAGTACGACATGAGCAGCTTCAGCGTCCCCGACTCCTTCTCGCCCGAGACCGCGTCGTAGCCGAAGGCGAGGGCCAGCAGGCTCATGACCACGCCGATGAAGAACAGCAGGTCACCGGGCGGGAAGAGGTACGAGACGGGGTTGACCTCCTGCTCCGCCTCGAAGATCGGCTGCTGCCCGTGGGTGACCCGGGCCGAGACCACCAGCCTCGGGTCGACGCCGCGCACGAAGATCTGCATCGGGTTCAGCGGCTTGTCGATGACGACGCCGTCGTCCCAGATGTCGCCGCTGTCCTCCAGCTCGTTCTTGTGGAGGACCACGTTGGTGCGGTAGTCGGCCAGGGCCTCCCTGTAGTCGCGGGTCAGCACCACGGCGCTGGACAGGGTGATGATCAGGCAGATGATGCAGGCCATGGCGAAGCGCAGGCTCAACAGCTGCTCCAGCAGCTCCTTGCGGATCAGGTGGGCGAGCACGGCGGCCTCAGGTCACGTCGTAGCGCAGGAAGAACAGGTAGGAGAGCAGGAAGAACAGGACGTTGAAGACGACCAGCAGCAGCACGTCGAGGAGGACGGCGTCGACCACGTCGTCGAGGCGCGCCTGCTCCACCCGCAGCGCCGGCCATTCGTCGACCTCGAGCCAGGCGTCGTCGGGCATCTCCTCGTCGTTATCGTGGTACTCCTCGTCCCACTCCCACCAGTGCTCGGAGAACTCCTCGCCGTAGCGCCGGACAGCGGTGTTGAAGGCGGTGAAGAGATCCACCCCGGTGCCGGCCAGGTCGCTGGCGGCCAGGACGAAGCTGGCCGAGGGCGAGGCCCGCGACAGGTTGCGGCTCAGGTCGACCTGGCGGCGCAGGCGGCCATGGTAGTACTGATCGATCCGGTCCTTGCGCGCGTCCCCCTCCTTCTCGATCTCCTCGACCATCTCCTCGGCCTTGCGGCCGTAGCCGAGCATGTTGCGGTTGACCCGCTGCACGCCGATCTGGGTCTCCCGGTCCACGGCCTCCTTCTCGGCCTCGATCTTCTGCCGCGTCGGCACCGGCACGGCCAGGCGCGCCGCCACCGGGGCCAGGTTGGGGATGACGAGGATCCAGCAGATCCACACGAAGAGGGAGACTAGGAGCGCCGTCGACGCCTTGTGGGTCAGGGTGGAGATGAGCATGCCCAGGCCGAAGAACACGGAGACGTAGAGCAGGGAGACGCCGGCGATCCACAGGAACCGCGACAGGAAGTCGGCGTCCACGCGCACGGCGCCGGTGAGTACCACGTAGGTGAGGGAGGCGAAGAGGGCCGCCGCCAGCGGCACCGCGAGGGACAGGTAGCCGCCGATCCACTTGCCCAGCAGCACTAGGTCGCGGGGCACGCGGTTGGCCAGCAGGATCTTCAGGGTGCCCCGTTCCTTCTCGCCGCAGACGGCGTCGAAGACGAAGAGCAGGGCCAGCAGCGAGATGACGATGTTGGCGATGTAGGCGTAGTCGGGTGAGGCGAAGAGCCGGAAGAGGGGGTTGCGGTAGCGGTCGTCGTCGACGGGGCGGACATGCCACAGGCTGACGTTGACCTGCGTCGGCAGGCGGTCCTCCAGCCCCTTGACGAAGACGCCCATGGGCCGGGGCGCGCGGTCGCCGTAGAACCCGTCGCCGCCGAAGAGGATGTCGTGGAGGGCCTCGTCGGGCTCCTCGGCCTCCTGGACTCCGCGGACCTGCTCGTGGTGGCGGGCGGCGCCGACCTCGTGCAGCCGCAGGGCCCGCTCGTAGCCGCGGGTCATGGTGAAGACGCTCACCAGCGTGAGCACGAAGAACAGGACGAAGGTCACGGCGAAGCGCAGGCTGAGGACGCCGAGGACGATCTCCTTGCGGATCAGGGACGGCAGCATGAGAATGAGAGGGCGGTGCAGCGCGCCGCCCGGATCAGCTCCAGTCCTCTGCGCTCGGTCCGGGACCCGGGCCGGGGGCATCGGGGTCATCCAGATCGACGGCAGAGGACGGAAGCGGGGACGGCATCCCGAAGTCGGGATCCGGGGCGAAGGCGCCCCAGAACCCGGGAGGCCACCGCGTCGGCTCAAGCTTTGTGATCGTGGTCATGAGGCTCTCCAGTGGAGAGATACGAGTATAAGCA
>JAJDTN010000278.1 GCA_022827165.1 Candidatus Latescibacterota bacterium | reverse complement strand
CCTGAAGGCCGCCGCCGAGGGCGTGCGCGACGATCTGCGCCTCTCCGGCAAGGTGTCACAGGTGGAACTGGTGGGCGTGCGCACCGACGAGATCGCCATCGAGGTCCCCGAGGCGGCCCTGCAGCGCCACGGGCTCACCCTCGGCGCCGTGGCCGAAGCCGTGCGGCGCACCAGCCTCGACCTGCCCGGCGGCAGCGTCAAGGGAGAGCGGGGCGAGGTGCTCGTGCGCACCAAGGGCCTGCTCTACGACGGGCGCGACTACGACGGCGTCGTCGTGCAGACTCGGCCCGACGGAACATCGCTGACCGTGGGCCACATCGGGCGCGTCGTCGACGGCTTCGAGGACAGCGATCTGATCTGCCGGTTCCAGGGACGGCCGGCGGCCGTGGTCGGCGTCTACCGCACCGGCGACGAGAGCGCCCTCGAGATCTCCAGGCACGTCAGGGAATACGTCGAGGACCGGAGGGGAAGCCTGCCGGCCGGCATCGACATCAGCTACGTCCGCGACGACGCGCGGCTCCTGCGCAGCCGGCTGGACCTGCTGCTGCGCAACGCTCAACTCGGACTGGCCCTGGTCTTCGTCTGCCTGAGCCTGTTCCTCGACATGCGCCTGGCCTTCTGGGTGATGATGGGCATCCCCATCTCCTTCCTGGGCAGCTTCCTGCTCATCGAGCCCTTCGACGTGTCGATCAACATGCTCTCCCTCTTCGCCTTCATCCTCGCTCTCGGCATCGTCGTCGACGACGCCGTCGTGGTGGGCGAGAACATCTTCTCCCACCGCGAACTCGGGAAGGGACGGGTGCAGGCCGCCGTGGACGGCACCCTGGAGGTCGGCAAACCGGTGGTCTTCACCATCCTGACCTCGGTGGCCGCCTTCCTCCCCCTCGCCTTCGTCGAGGGGAACATGGGCAAGTTCATCGTCGTCATCCCGGTCATCGTCATCTCCGTGCTCCTCCTCTCCCTGGTGGAGGCCCTCTACATCCTGCCCGCCCACCTCTCCATGGCGCCCGGCCTCCCGTCCCGCATCCTCGGATCGGCCCTCTCGGGGCCCGTGCGGCTTCACCGGCGCATCTCGGAACGCGTCAACGCCGGCCTGCGGTGGGTGATCGAGCGCTGCTATACCCCGGCCGTGCGGCGGGCCCTCGTCAGTCCCTTCGTCACCATCGCCACCGGCCTCTCCCTGTTGCTGGCCACCGCGGGATACATCGCCGGCGGCCACATCAAGTTCGTCTTCATGCCGGAGATCGACTCGGACTGGGTCACCATCGCCGTCGAGATGCCCCAGGGCTCCACCGCCGGGCAGACGCGGGACGTGGTGCGACGCATCGAGACCGCGGCCATGGGAGTGCGCGACGAGATCGACGCGCGGCAGCCGGAGGAGCCGTCGATCTACCGCAACCTCTTCAGCATCATCGGCGACCAGCCCATGCTCCGGCGCACCGCCTTCGACGCCGTCGGCGGCCTGGGCGGCCAGGCCCACCTGGCGGAGATCACCATCGAGCTGCTGCCCGCCGAAGAGCGTCGGCTGACCAGCACCGGGATCGTCACCCGCATCCGCTCCGCCGTCGGCCCCCTGCCCGGGCCCGAGTCCGTGGTCTACCGGTCGAGTCTGTTCACGGTGGGCAACGCCATCGAGATCCAGCTCTCCGCCGAGGACCTCGACCTGCTCGCGGCGGGGGCGGAGCGGCTGAAGGAGGAGATCGGCGGCTACCCGGGCACCGAGGAGATCCGCGACAGTTTCCAGGAGGGGAAGCTCGAGATGCGCCTCGATCTCAAGCCCCGGGGCCGCGTCCTCGGCCTGACCATGGCCGACCTGGCGACCCAGGTGCGCCACGGGTTCTACGGCGCCGAGGCCCTGCGCCTGCAGCGCGGAAGCGACGACGCCCGCGTGGTGGTCCGCTATCCGGAGGCCGAGCGGCGCAACCCGGCCGACATCGAGGGCATGCGCGTTCGGACCCCGTCCGGCGGCCAGGTGCCCCTGCCCTATGTCGCCGACGTGAGCCTCGACTACGGGTACTCCACTCTCCAGCGCAGCGGCGGCCGGCGGGTGGTGACCGTCACCGCCGGCGTCGACGCCGGCGTGGCCAATGCGGACGAGATCAACCGGGATCTCCAGGAGCGCTTTCTGCCCCTCCTGGCCCGGGAGTTCCCGGGACTGCGCTACAGCTACGAGGGGGAGCAGCGAGAGCAGGCCGAGTCGTTCGCCAGTCTCGGCCGCGGCTTCCTCGTCGCCCTGGTCGCCATCTACGCCCTGCTGGCGATTCCCTTCCGGTCCTACACCCAGCCCCTGGTCGTCATGAGCGCCATCCCCTTCGGCATGATCGGGGCCGTGTGGGGTCACGTGCTGATGGGCCTCGACCTGGCCATGCTGAGCCTCTTCGGCGTCGTCGCCCTCTCCGGCGTGGTCGTCAACGACTCCCTGATCCTGCTGGCGTTCTACAACCAGCTGCGCGCCGCCGGACGCCCCCGGGACGAGGCCCTCGTCGAGGCCGGACGCCAGCGCTTCCGGCCGATCCTGCTGACCTCGGCCACGACCTTCTTCGCCCTGCTGCCCATGATCCTCGAGCGGAGCCTGCAGGCCCAGTTCCTGATCCCCATGGCCGTCAGCCTCGCCTTCGGCATCCTCTTCGCGACGGTGATCATCCTGATCGGGGTACCCGCCGCCATGAAGCTTCTGGACCTCCTCCTCGAAGGCTGGGCGGGCCTGCGCGGCCCCCCGGAAGAGGCCTCCAAGGCAGCCGCGATGTGAGCCGGAAGCGACTGGCCAGCGAGACCTCCGGTCTTGTTGACAGGCCCATCCGGCCGGGTATCTTTCCCGCCCCTGCATCAATACCATTAAGTGCCATCAAGCCGAGAGTCGCCGGTGCCGGCCCTTTGATCCGAGGGCCGCAGGCGACCCGGGAGACGAGGGAGCCGACTCTTGAAGGACTTCGAATACGCCGCCCCCGAGACCCTGCGCGAGGCGGTGAAACTGCTCTCCCACGACAACGCCCGGCCGCTGGCGGGAGGCACCGACCTCATCGTGCAGATGCGGATTCGCCGCCTGCAGCCCGAGCGTGTCGTCGACGTCAAGAAGGTGCCCGAGCTCAACGAGCTGCGCCTCAGCCCGCGCGCGGGCCTGAGGATCGGCGCCGCCGTCCCCTGCCACCGCATCTACGGCGACGCCGAGATCGCCGAGCGCTATCCCGGCATCGTCGACGCGGCGGCGATCATCGGCGGCATCCAGATCCAGGGGCGGGCGACCTTCGGCGGCAATCTGTGCAACGCCTCGCCGAGCGCCGACACGATCCCCGCGCTGATCGCCTACGGCGCCCGCGCCGAGATCGCCGGGCCCGACGGCCGGCGCCGGGTCCTGGTCAAGGACTTCTGCACCGCCCCGGGGCAGAGCGTGCTGCAGCCCGGGGAGTTGCTCGTGGGGATCCAGGTTCCCCTCAACCGCAAGAACTCCGGCGCCCACTACCTCCGCTTCATCCCCCGCAACGAGATGGACATCGCCGTCGTCGGCGCCGGGGCCTACGTCGAGCTGGCCGGCCGGGGGCGGGGGCAGACCTTCAGGAAGGTGCGCATCGCCCTCGGCGCGGTGGCTCCGACGCCGCTCTCCGCCGACGCCGCCGGCGCCAGCCTCGAGGGGCAGCCGGTGACCGAAGAGTCGATCGCCGCCGCCGCCGAGGCGGCCAAGGCCGTGGCCCGCCCGATCTCCGACATGCGCGGGCCCGCCGAGTACCGCACCCACCTGGTGGGGGTCCTGACCCGGCGCGCCCTGGTCGGGGCGGTCAAGCGCGCCCGAGGTCAGTTCGTTCCCAACGCCGTGCAGGAAAACGGCCATCCCGCGTACTCGCTGTAACCCGACCGACCGAGAGGACCACACACGACATGAGCAAGATACACGTCTCCTGCACGATCAACGGGGAGTCCGAGGAGTTCCTCTGCGAGGCCCGCCAGAGCCTGCTGGAGGTCCTGCGCGAGGATCTCGGCTTCACCGGCACCAAGGAAGGGTGCAACGACGGCAACTGCGGCGCCTGCAGCGTCATGGTCGACGGCGTGCTCGTCGATTCCTGCCTGGTCCTGGCGGCCGAGGTGGATGGGTCCGAGGTCACCACCGTCGAGGGACTGGCCAGCGCCGAGGGACTGCATCCGCTGCAGCGGAAGTTCCTGGAGCACGCCAGCCTCCAGTGCGGCATCTGCACGCCGGGGTTCCTGGTGGCGAGCAAGGCCCTCCTCGACGTCAATCCGAATCCGAGCGAGCACGATGTGCGCCACTGGCTGGCGGGCAACCTCTGCCGCTGCACCGGCTACGACAAGATCGTCCGCGCCGTTCTCGACGCGGCGGATCAGAGCGACTGAACCGGCGCTGGATCCCCGGGAGGATCCGGCGCCGCTTGCTGCCTACCTGGCAATCGGGGGAATGACCCATGGCTGACGGCAACGGCAAGATCCGCGATTTCGGCGACCGGCAGTACAACGTGATCGGCACGCGTCCGATCCGCCACGACGGCACCGACAAGGTCACGGGCCGAGCCGTCTACGGCGGCGACGTGCGCCTTCCGGGACTGCTCTACGGGCAGGTGCTCCGCTCTCCGCACGCCCACGCCCGCATCCGTTCCATCGACACCAGCCGCGCCGCTCAGGTGCCCGGCGTGCGCGCCGTCGTCACCGGCGCCGACCTGCCGGCTCCGGCCTCGGACGACGAGATCGTCGACCTCGGCGAGGGCCCGGCGCGCATCAAGCACATGCGCGACAACGTGCTCGCCACCGACAAGGCCCTCTACCGCGGCCATGCCGTGGCGGCCGTGGCGGCCACCACCCTGCACGCCGCCGAGGAAGCCCTGGCCCTGATCGAGGTCGACTACGAGGTGCTGCCGCCGGCGGTGGACGTCCTCGACGCCATGCGCGACGACGCGCCGATGCTGCACGAGGACATGACGACCCAGGAGTTCGGCGAGGACACGGGCCGCCGCAGCAACATCGCCTCGCACATGCGCCACGAGCTCGGCGACCTGGCCAGGGGCTTCGAGGAGGCCGCCGTCACCGCCGAGGCCGAGGTTCACACGGCGACGGTGCACCAGGGCTACATCGAGCCCCACAACGGCACCGCCACCTGGAGCCCGGACGGACATCTCACCGTCTGGACCAGCACCCAGGGCGCCTTCACCGCCCAGAAGCAGATCGCCGCCATTCTCGGCCTGCCCGTCGGCAAGGTCCGCGTCGTGCCCCAGGAGATCGGCGGCGGCTTCGGCGGCAAGATCCCCAGCTACCTCGAGCCCGCCGCCGCCCTGCTGTCGCGCGAGACCGGCCAACCGGTGAAGATCATCATGACCCGCGCCGACTGCTTCGAGGGCACGGGGCCCACACCGGGATCCTGCGTGCGCGTGAAGATCGGCGCCGACACCTCGGGCAAGCTCACCGCCGGGGAGGCCTGGATCGCCTTCGAGGCCGGCGCCTACCCCGGCTCACCGGTCTTCGCCGCCGCCATGTGCGTCTTCTCCTGCTACGACTTCCCCAACGCCGTGGTCGACAGCTTCGACGTGGTCGTCAACAAGCCGCGCTCCTTCGCCTACCGCGCCCCGGGCTCCACCCACGTGGCCTTCGCCGTGGAGAAGGCCATGGACGAGCTCGCCGAGAAGCTCGGCAAGGACCCCGTCGAGTTCCGCCTCGACAACGTCGCCGTCGAGGGCACCCGCCGTTCCGACGGCATCGTCTATCCCCGCATCGGGGCCAGAGAGTGCCTGGAGGTCCTGCGCGACTCCGAGCACTACCGCTCCACCCTCGAAGGGCCCAACCGGGGCCGCGGCATCGCCCTCGGCTACTGGTTCAACGTCGGCCTGAAGTCGGCGGTCACGGCCAGCGTCAACAACGACGGCACGGTGCAGCTCGTCGAGGGATCGACCGATATCGGGGGCACGCGTACCTCGGTGGCCATGCAGTTCGCCGAGGCCCTGGGCCTCGAGGCGGAGGACATCAACCCGAGCGTGGGCGACACCAGCGCCATCGGCTACACCGACGTCACCGGCGGCAGCCGCGTCACCTACGCCACCGGCTGGGCCGCCTACGAGGCCGCCCAGGACGTGAAGGACCAGATGATCGAGCGCGCCGCCAAGGTCTGGGAGGTCGACCCCGCCCAGGTGGAGTTCTCCGACGGCGCCTTCCGTACCACCGACGGCAGCCAGTCGATGCATTTCCGCGAGCTCGCCGGCAAGATCGACGACACGGGCGGCCCCGTCGTCGGCAGCGGGTCGGTGGACCCCGAATCGGGGGTGGGCGGCTCCTTCGCGGCCAATATCGCCGATGTCGAGGTCGACCCGGAGACCGGCAAGACGACGGTGCTGCGCTTCACCGTGATCCAGGACGCCGGCAAGGCCATCCACCCCAGCTATGTGGAAGGCCAGATGCAGGGCGGCAGCGTGCAGGGGATCGGATGGGGGCTCAACGAGGAGTACTTCTACACCGAGGACGGCCGGATGGCCAACTCCACCTTCCTCGACTACCGCATTCCCACAACCCTCGACCTACCGATGATCGAGACGATCATCGTCGAGGTCCCCAATCCCGGGCATCCCTACGGGGTGCGCGGCGTCGGCGAGGCCTCCATCGCTCCCCCGCCGGCGGCGCTGGCGGCGGCGATCAAGAGCGCCACCGGGGTGTCCCTCAACGAGTTGCCCATGCGTCCGGACCGCATCACCGCGGGGCTCGGATCCGGCGCCATCTCCATGGCGGCGGGCGACTGAGCCGATCCGTGCCGACCGTATGGGTGCCCACGCCCTGGCGTGACAAGCTCACGGGCGGACGGCAGCAGGTCGAGGTGGCGGGTGAGACCGTCCGCCAGGTGATCGAATCCCTCGAGACGCAGTACCCCGGCTTCCGCCAGCGCATCGTCGACGAGGAGAGGGACCGGATCCGCCCCGACATCGCCGTCTCCGTCGATGGCGAGGTGTCGGCCGAGGGCATGCGCCGGCAGGTGGGGGCATCGAGCGAGGTCCACTTCCTGCCGGCCATCAGCGGGGGATCCAACCGGCCTCGATGACCCGCCGCGCCCTCGCCGCGCCGGCTCCCGCATCCCCCTCCCGGTGACCGTCTTCGACGACACCCACCACGAAGGCTTCCTCGCCCGGGGGTACCTGCGCCTGGGCAAGGTGGCGGCGCCGGAGGAGCTGGCCGGCCTGCAGCGCCGGATCGACGACCTCATGCTCGGGCGGATCCGCTATACCAACATGCGGATGCAGCTCTTCGAAGCCGGTACCGGGAAGCTGCGGAGGACGCTGGGGAACGAGGCGGCGACCCTGTCGTACCGGCGCATCGACGACCTGGAGCAGGATCCCCTGTTCCTGGCCTACATGCAGCACCCCTTGTTTCAGCGGATCTGCCGGCGCTACATCGGCGAGGCCGTCTCCGTCTTCCGGTCCATGTTCATGAACAAGCCGGCCCGCTGGGAGCAGACCCTGCCCTGGCATCAGGACGTGGGGGCCGGCTGGGGGATCGACCGCAATCCCATCCTCACCGTGTGGACGGCCCTCGACGAGGCGACAGCGGCCAACGGGGCGATGGAGATCGTCCCGGGGAGTCACCTTCACGGCGTCATCAACGAGCGGCACTTCCTGTCGGCCGAGGAGGAGGCCCGCTACGCCCCCGCCGACGCGGTGGAGCACCTCGAGGCCGAAGCGGGAGAAGCGGTCCTGCTGCACAACCTGCTGCTGCACCGGTCGGGGACGAATCCCACCGACCGGCCGCGCCGCGCCTTCAGCGTCACCTACATGGAGGCCGGCACCCGAACCCTCGACACGGGGATGACTTTTCCCGTCGTCTTCGGGCCCGGGGCGCTGAATCCCGCCACCGTGGGCGACAAGGAACCTGCGCTCGTGGAGAAGTTCTACGGGTAATGCCCGCGGGGGCTAACCTCCGCCCGTCGACCCGAAGCCCCCGCCGCCCCGTTCCGACTCGTCCAGCTCGTCCACCTCCTCCCAGGAGGCGCGCGTCACCGGCGCGATCACCAGCTGGGCGACCCGCTCGCCCGGCTCGATCCGCTGCGGCTCCGCCGACAGGTTTACGAGGATCACCCCCACCTCCCCGCGGTAGTCCGCGTCGATTGTGCCCGGCGCGTTGAGGACGGTGAGGCCGCGCTTCAGCGCCAGGCCGCTGCGGGGGCGCACCTGGCCCTCGTACCCGGGCGGTATCTGCAGCCGCAGGCCGGTCGGCACCAGGGCCCGCTCTCCGGGGGCGAGGTCGATCCCCTCCCGCAGGTGGGCGCGCAGGTCCATGCCGGCGCTGTGGGGGGTCTCGTACCGGGGCGGGCCGTGGCCGGAGTCGACGATCACGCGGATCCGCAGGTCGCCG
>JAJDTN010000408.1 GCA_022827165.1 Candidatus Latescibacterota bacterium | reverse complement strand
CCTGGCCGCCCGCGAGCAGGTACTGCTGCGCTTCTCCCGGCTCTTCTGACACCGTGGACGTGCAGCCCGAGGCCGGCGGCCGCCTCCGCATCACCGGGGCCTGCACCGTGGAGTCGGTGGCGGCAGGGTCCCGGCAGGTCCGGCTGCTCCTCCGCGACAGCGCGCACGCCGAGCTGACCGCCGACCTGTCGGGGATCACCCGCCTCGACACGGTGGGCGCCGTGTGGCTGCGGCGCCTGCCCTCCCTGGCATCCGAAGCCGGCCGCGGTCTGCACCTGGCCGCAGCGCCGGCATCGGTTCAGGCCCTGATCGACAGCGTCGACGCGGGCTCGCCGCCGGCCGCCGGCGCCGACTCCCGGGACGGGACGGGATTCCTCGAGCAGGTCGGCGAGGGCGCCTACCGCCGTTTCCAGGCGGGCCTCGACTTCCTGTACCTGGCCTCCGACCTGACCTGGGCCGCGGCCGCCTCCCCCTTCCGGCGACGGGGGGTGCGGCGCGGCGACTTCGTGCGGCAGTCGGCCGTCGTCGGGGCGGACGGGCTGCCGATCGTCGCCGTCATCCTCTTCCTGGTGGGCGGCGTCTCCACCCTGCAGGCGGCGGCCCAGCTGCGCCGCTTCGGGGCCAACGTGCTGGTGGCCGATCTCCTGTCCATCGGCATCACGCGCGAGCTGGGCCCGCTGATGACGGCGATCGTCATCGCCGGCCGCTCGGGGTCGGCCTTCGCCGCCGAGATCGCCTCGATGAAGTTCAACGAGGAGATCGACGCCCTGCGCACCATGGCCCTCGACCCGCTGCGGCTCGTGGCCGTACCGAAGATGTGGGCCATGCTCCTCACCCTTCCCCTGCTGACGATCGCCGCCGACTTCGTCGGTCTCCTGGGAGGTACGGTGACGGGGGTCCTCTCCCTCGACATCTCGCCCCAGGCCTTCGCCGGGCGCGTGCAGAGCGCCCTGTTGCTGAAGGATGTCCTCACCGGCCTGGTGAAGTCCCTCTCCTTCGCCTGGGTCATCACCGTCGTCTCCGTCTACCGGGGCCTGCGGGCGGGGGGCGGCGCCGCCGGCGTCGGGGCGGCGACCACCTCCTCGGTGGTCTCGTCGATCTTCGCGATCATCGTCCTCGACCTCACCTGGGGCCTCGTCTTCTACCTGTGACCGCCGCACCGCCATCCGGGGGACTGCCGCCCGGCGAGCCCGTCGTCGAGGTCCGCGGCCTGTCCGTGGCCTACGGAGAGCAGGCGCCGCCGGTCCTCGACGGCGTCGACCTCACCGTCCGCCGCGGCGACATGACCTGCATCGTCGGCGGCTCGGGTTGCGGCAAGAGCACGCTGCTGAAGACGGTGATCGGCCTCGTCTCTCCCCGCGCCGGTGACCTGGGCCTGCTCGGGGAGCCCCTGCACGAGCTGGCCGAGCCCGAGCGCGACGCCCTGCTGAAGCGGGTGGGGGTGATGTTCCAGTACGGCGCCATGCTCGGCTCCCTGACGGTGGCGGAGAACGTCGGCCTCCCCCTGCAGATGCATACCGACCTGGAGCCGGCCCTGATCGACGACATCGTCGACACCCGTCTGGGGCTCGTCGGCCTGGCAGGGAGCGGCGGCAAGCTGCCCAGCGAGCTGTCGGGGGGCATGCGCAAGCGCGCCGCCCTGGCCCGCGCCATGGCCCTCGAGCCGGAGGTCCTGTTCTGCGACGAGCCCGGCGCCGGCCTGGACCCGGTGACCGCCGCCGGCATCGACCGCCTGCTCCTCTCCCTCAACCGGGGACAGGGGACGACGGTCGTTGTCGTCACCCACGAACTGCTGAGCATCGAGCGCCTCGACGGCCAGCTCGTCATGCTCGACGGAGGACGGGTCGTCTTCGACGGCACGGTGCGCGCCGCCCGGGAGGAGCAGCGCGACGACCTGCGGCGGTTCTTCAATCCCTCCGCAGCATGAAGATCTGCCTCATCGCGGCGGTCTCCCCCGATCTGGTGATCGGCCGCGACGGCGGCCTGCCCTGGCGCTACCCGGCGGACATGCGCCACTTCATGCGCACCACCATGGGCCACGCCTGTCTCATGGGAAGGCGCACGTACGAGTCCCTGCCGCGCAGGCCCCTGCCCGGGCGTGCCAACCTCGTGCTGACGCGCAATCCCGACTACCCCGCCGTGGAGGGGATGCGGCCCTTCCTCGACCTGGAGTCCGCCCTCGACCATTGCCGCCGGGCCGGACGATGCCGGGTCTTCGTGTGCGGGGGGGCGAGCGTCTACGCCGAAGCCCTCCCCCTGGCCCACGAGATGGTCCTGACCCACGTGCCGGACCGCGTGGAGGGAGAGACCCGCTTCCCGGAATGGACGGCCCGGGAATGGACGGTCGCGGAAGAGAGCGAGGAGGGGAGGCTGCGTTTCGTCAGCTACCGGCGCAGGTGAGGGCACGCTGCTCGGGCCCGCTCCGAGCGCGGCACCGCTCAGAACACGGAGAGTTCCCGAAGCCGCGCCACGATCGCCGGCAGGACCTCGACGACGCGGTCGATGCCGGCCTCGTCGTTGCCCCACCCCAGACTGAAGCGCAGGGCCCCGGCGGCCAGCCGCGGCTCGATGCCCATGGCCAGCAGGACGTGGGAAGGCTCGGCGGCGCCCTCGGTGCACGCCGAACCGCTCGAGGCGCAGATCCCCTCCAGGTCGAGGCCGACGAGGACCGCCTCGGCCTCGACGCCGCGGAAGGAGAGGTTGAGGGTGTTGCTCAGCCGGTGCACGCGGTGGCCGTGGACGACCACGTCCCCGATGCGCTCCCGCAGGGCCGACTCCAGGCGGCCCCTGAGCCGCCCGATCCGCCGCTCCTCATCCACCATCTCCGCCCGCCGGATCGCGGCGGCGGCGCCGAAGCCGACGATGGCCGCCACGTTCTCGGTGCCGGCCCGCAGCCCGCGCTCGTGCCCGCCCCCGACCTGCCAGGGCTCCAGGGAGGTGCCCTGGCGCACGTACAGGGCGCCCACGCCCTTGGGACCGTTGATCTTGTGGGCCGAGAGAGAGACCAGGTCCGCCTCCAGGTCGTCGACCCGGGTGGGGATCTTGCCGAAGGCCTGCACGGCGTCGACGTGGAAGGGCACCCCGCGTTGGCGCAGGAGGGCGCCGATCTCGGCTGCCGGCTGGATCGTCCCGGTCTCGTTGTTGGCCAGGATGAGGGAGACCACCGCGGCGCCCTCGGCCGCCTCCAGGACCCGCTCCGGATCGACCCGGCCCGCCGCGTCCACCGGGAGGAGGACGACCTGGCGGCCGGACCGCGCAAGCTCCTCGGCGGCTTGGAGGACGGCGTGGTGCTCCACGGAGGAGACGACGACGGGGCCCTGCGAGGAGGCCGCCGTGCCTCGCAGGGCCCAGTTGTCGGCCTCGGTCCCGCCGCTGGTGAAGTGGATCTCCGCCGGATCGCAGGCGAGGAGCCCGGCGATCTGTCCGCGGGCCCCTTCGACGGCTTCGCGGGCCCTCCGTCCGGGGCCGTGGCGGCTGGAGGGATTGCCGAACTCCTCGCCGAGGTACGGCCACATCGCCTCCCGGACTTCGGGCCGCACCGGCGTCGTGGCGTTGTGGTCGAGGTAGATCACCTTCACCGGTAGCGCACGAGGGCGCTGTAGGCGCGGGCGATGACCGTCCCCTCGAGGCGCTCCCCGGGACTGTCGAAGGTGGTGCCGTCGTCGTACACGAACCGCTCCTGCTCTCCCCTCTCCACCCCCTCGGGGCCGCGGCTGACCGCGACGGAGTCGGCTCCCGCGGTGCGCTGCAGCAGGCGGGCCACGGCGGCGTCCACCAGGTCGAGGCCGACGAACCGGTCGAGGCGCCCCTCGGACTGCAGCTGTTCGAGCTCCTCCCAGAGGGTGCTGCGATCCTCCTCGATGCGCGGCGCCGCCAGAAAGTAGAGGGTATGGACCAGGTCGTCCCGGGAAAGGGTGTGCCAGGCGTTCTCGCCCGGGGCGTAGTACCATCTTCCTCCGTAGATCGTGGCTCCGCCCACCAGCGGATGGGTCGCGCCGTCGGACAGGAGCAGGAAGGCCAGGACCTCGCAGTCACGGTCGGCCCGGTAGCGCAGCTGGATCCGGTCGTCCACGGCCAGCATGCCCCCCTCCTCGAAGTCGATCCTCTCCGGGAACCCACCCTCTTCACGCCGCACCAGCAGGTGCAGCTCGATCTCGATCGGTCGCGCCACCTCGGCGACGGCACCGGTCAGGCGGCGGCTTCGGTCCCGGACGAGACGGACCAGGTCGCGCTCGGCGATCCTGGAGCCGTGATCCTGGTGCACCCGGCCGGTCAGGGGATCGGCCAGCACCAGGCGCAGGTAGGCCCACGGCGGCTCGACGCGCAGCTGGCCTCCGGCCACCAGGTCGCCCGGCAGTTCCCGCCAGTCGTCGGGCAGGGGGGATTCCCCGGACCAGTCGAGGTCCTCCGCCGAGGCCGAGCCGGCGATGCCGGCGTCGGGCAGGGCCAGCACCCCGGCGCGCACCGCAGCCGAGAGCCACGCCTCGTCGAGGGCCTCGGTCTCGACCGAGGTCTTGCCGTCGGCGTGCCGGAACCCGGAGATGGTCACCGTCCGGCCCTGGTGGGGCCAGTCGCCGAGGAGCCTGCCAAGGGAGGTTTCGGCATCGGCTGGCCGGGGGGCGCTGCGTCCCGGAAAGCCGCAGCCCAGGCATAGGGCCAGGGCCGCGAGGGACGCCCATTCGGCGGCCTTCGGGGTGCGCCCGGGGCGGCGGCTCCCGCTTCGCTGCATCACTGTGCTGACCCTGCCTTCTCCAGGCGCCGCAGGACCGGCAGGAACCTCCCGGTCACGATCCTCTCCCAGCCCATCTCCGAGGCCGCCTCGTGCCCGGCCTCCAGCAGCCGCTCCCCTTCCGCGTCGGAGGCGGGTAGCGCGCCGGCCAGGGCCGAGGCCACCGCCGCGCCGCAGGCGCGCTCGCCGGCCTCCAGGACGCCGTCGTCCAGATCGAGAAAGGCCGCCGGATCGGCGCCCTCTGCCGGGCCGGCCCCGCCCCGGAGTGTGTAGCCGCCGCAGACGTGGGTGGCCGGCTTCCCGGGGGCCGTCGCCTGGCGCAGGAAGCCGGCGCAGCCGCAGGCATCGCTGACGACGCTCAGGGCGCCGAAGGCGAGGGCCTCCACCTGGGCGATGCCGAAGGGCTCGTACGTCGACAGCCCGAACTCGGCGTCGCTGCCCCGCCGCAGGTCCTCGAGGCCCATCCCCGGGGGAACGGCGCCCCCCGTGCTGCCGGCGTCGAAACCGAACTGATTGAAGAACACCACCTTCGTCCGACGGCTGCGGGCGTTGTGGTCTCTCACCCGCTGGTCGAAGCCCAGTTCCCCCGGGGTCAGATCGGGAGGGCCCTCGCGGTGGGCGGTGGGCCATCCGTACTCGGCGCGCATGGCCGCCACCGCCTCCGGCGGACGGGGCTCCGCGTCGGTGGCCAGGACGATCAGCGCCCAGGGGCCCGTCGACGGCGCCACGGCCTCGAGCCCCTCCAGGACCTGCAGGTCCCGCCAGAACCCCTTGCTCGGCACGAGCCGTCCCACGTGGGTGAAGACCCCGCGGGGACGGCAGCCTGTCAGGCTCTCGACGAGCCCGGCGAGGCTCTCCCGCGCCCGGCGGCGGTCCGTCGGGGCGAGGGCCGGCGCGGGGGGCAGGCCGTTGTAGACCCGGTCGATCTCCAGGCCGGCGAATTCCCGGCCGAGGAAACGCAGCTCCTCGACGACGAGATCGCCCACGGCGAGCACCGCGTGGCAGCGCCAGGCCCGGGAGACCAGGGCGTGCTTGAAGAAGTCGTCCTGCGGACCGAAGACGTCCTCCACGAAGCATCCGCGGGGGATGGCCGCTCGCAGGGCTCCGTAGAAGCGGGCGTCCCCTCCCGGGCCTCGCTCCACGAGGCGCCGGGCGGTGGCCACCTCGTGGGCGTAAAACAGGGTGTGCACGCCGGGCTCGTCGGCCAGGAGGGCCTTGAAGGCCGTGGGCAGGCCCATGAACTCGTGGGCCAGGACGTGCAGCGGCCGCCCGCGGCGGTCGCCGAGGAGGGCGAGGACGGCCTCGTAGGCGGGCTCCGCCAGACGCACGTAGAGCTCGTATTCCCACTCCTCCTCGTAGCGGTCGGAGGCGAGTCCGAAGGCCTGGTAGAGCTGATGCTTGAAGCGATCCAGTCCGTTGGGGGCGCCGCTCTCCACATCGACGAGGAGCACCTCAGGTTCCACCGCGGCCCCGTCCGGGCACCGGAGCCGCCGCCGGCCGTAGAGGATGCGCACTCCGCGGCGGGCCTCCACCTTGGACAGCGCCTCCCCCGCCGCGTCGGAGCGCACCCCGTTCCGGCTGTCGTGGAGGAGGATGCCCTCCGGTCCCAGGGCCTCGCTGCCCGGGCGCCTGAGGAGCGGCCCCACGAGGATCGTCCGCTCAACGGCCCGCCGGTAGGACCCGGCGGTGATCAGCCCCGTGAGCACGGCGCCGATGCCGCCGACCTTGTGGACCGCCTCGTGGGTGACGTGGACGACGGTGGTCACGAGCCCACGTAGAAAGGGCTTGTCCAGGCACGGGATCCGTCGATCTGGGTCACCCGGACGTAGTAGGGATGGGGACGGCCGGCGGCGGGCACCGGCTCGGTGTATTCGAAACGGCAACTGCTTCCGCAGCCGACCGGCGCCGGCTCGACCCGGACCTGGAGGCCCTCCCCTCCCGCATCGTGCACCCAGGGCGCTTCGGTGACCTCCGCCAGGGCCACTTCGAAGGAGGCGATGGCGGTCTCGAAGCGAAGCCTGGCCCCGGGACCGGCGTCGACGTCGAGGAGGACGCCGTCCTCGTCTCCCGAGGTGACCGATCGCCAGGCCACCCGCTCTCCCGTCTGCTCGACGATGCCCTCGGCGGCGCTGTCGAAGGCGTACCCATCGGCCGAGAGGATTCGCCCTCCGTGAAGGGTGAGCGACCCGTCCCAACGCGCCAGGCGGTCGCGGCCCCGGATGCGGGCTCCGCTCCAGACGACGCGGAGCCGGTCCGGGTCCCGCTCGAGAGGGTCGGGGTGGCTGTAGACGCACTCCTTTCCGCGCATGACTCGCACCTCTTCGAGATCGGCGGTGCCCTCGACGGAGACCGAGAGCTGGATGCGGTCGGCGTCGAAGGCCTCTCCGATCCAGCGGGTGCCGTCCTGGGCCCGTACGTCCAGGTCGATGCGCCGGCCGGTGGTGGCGTAGCAGCGCCGGGCCCTGAGCGCCTCCCATACGCCCTTCCGGGTCAGCTCGGTGGCCAGCACGCAGGTGAGCCCCCCGTACACGCCGAAAGACGCGGCGCCCGGATAGCTGGCCCCCGGACGCCCCTTGTGGTCGTCGCTGCCGGCGACGAAACCGACCCGGCAGCCGCGCTCCAGGGCCTCTTCGAGGAGCCACTCGAACTGGCCCCAGGCCGAGTAGATCTCGATGACGGGCTCCAGTTCCGGATCGTGGTACCGCAGGTTGGCCGGGCGGCCGCCGATGTGGGGCACCACGAGGGCCGGTCCCCCCCGGCGCAACTCGGCGAACAGCTCCTCCACCGGGTAGCGGTCGCTGGCCAGGTCTTCCCGATCGTCCACCTGCCAGTGGCTGGTGCGGTGGATGGGGAGACCGTCCTCGAGGTAGTAGACGTTGCGGTCGCCCCCGGCGGGCGTCGTGGCCGACCACTCGTAGCCGGGGAAGAAGACGAAACGCCCCGGGGCGTCGAATTCGCGCGCCCTCCGGCCGATGCGGTCCCAGAAGGCCGGGGTGATCTGGAAGTCGTTCCCTTGGTGGCCGGCGAAGTCGAGGAGGGCCACGTCGCGGGCGAAGACGAGGTAGTCCTCGAGGCTGTTGGTGCCCACCGTCTCCTCGCTCTGGCCGTGCAGGTCCCCCCAGTACGGCGCAAAACGCTCCCCGCCGTCGACGCAGACCACGGGATTGCTCTCGGCTTTCAGGGGTCCGATGCGAGCGCTCACCCGGTAGGCGCCGGCCGCTTCCGCCGAGACCTCCTGGATCCGCTGGACGCCCCCCTCGCCCCTGGTGAAGACGACCTCTGCCGGGACGCCCTCGAGGCCGCCGGGGTCCAGGGCCACCCGGCCCTTGTGGCCGCGGACGGGGTTCCCCCACTCGTCCTCGAGCTTGACGCCGAGGGGAAAGGGCTCGCCTCGGACGACCCGGGTCGGAGCGGTCAGGACCAGCCTCGCCGGGGAGGCCGGCACGATCTCGACCGCGGGCTGGTCCTCGATCTCGATGAACCGCCCGGTGCCGAAGGGATCGACGCAGACCTTGAACTCGAAGGTCCTCTCCTGGAAGGTCTGGGCCACCGTCCCCGCCGAACCTCCGGAGCGGTCCCCGTACACCACGGTGATCCTCTCTCCCCGCGACAGGGCCCACTCCGAGACATCGATGACCAGGCACTTCTGCCAGGGCCGCACGTAGCCCTTGGGGTCCCATCGGTGAGAGATCCGCCCGGGCCCGTCGGTGGTGACCGTGCAGTAGTCGAGGGCCGTGGGGTCCTGGCTCTGGGGGCGGCCCCAGTCCGAGGCGAAGCGCCAGGCGATCTTGAGGGTTCCGCCGTCGTCGATCCCGTACTCACCGACGTGGTAGGTGAGGGTATAGGTCCCCAGGCTGCCCGCCACCACCGACCCCGAGGGCTTCAGCTCCGCCCAGCCGATGTACCGGCCTGTCTTTCTCGTCATGTCCCTCCCGAAGGCTGCATGGATCTAATGTAGAAGCCCCCCGGTTTCCGTGTCACCCCGCCCTTTTGCCGGCGGTGTCCATTGTTGGTATCATCGCCCGAGCTACCCAAGGTGCCGACCCTTTCCGCCCACATTCTCGAACCCGCCGGCGTCGCCAGGAGCCGCTGGCCGGTCACCGCGGGACTGCCCTTCGCCCCCGGCGAGCTGAGAGAGACGGAAGGCCTGGGCGTTTCCACCGAGGACGGCCAGGCCCTGCCGGCACGGGCCGACGTGCGCGCCCGCTGGCCGGACGGCTCGGTGCGCTGGGCCCTGCTCGACCTGCAGGTGGAGATCGGGGCGCAGGAGCGGCTCGGGCTGCTGATCGATCCGCAGGCCGGCCCAGGCGACTTCAAGTCGCCGCTGCACGGCGAGATCCGCGGGGACTTCATCGATGTGGAGACGGGCGCGCTGGCTCTGCGCATCGGCCGCCGGGGGCGCCGCCTGATCCGGTCCGTCTCCAGGGGGCGCCGCGAATTCCTCGCCATGGGGGACGAGGGTGACCTGACGGCCTGGGACGGAGAGGGGAACGCCTGTTCCGGCCGGATCGAGGCGGCCGCGATCGAGGAGTCGAATCCCCTGCGCCTCGTGGTCCGCTGCCGAGGCCGCTTCACCGGTCCGGCGGGGCCCTTCCTGGGCTTCGAGGCCCGCATCATCTGCTTCGCCCATCAGCCCTTCGTGCGCATCGACTTCACTTTCGTCCACGACCTCGACCACCGGGCCGAGCTGTTCCTCCGCAGGCTCGCGCTGCAACTGCCACTGTCTCTGGCCGCGACTCCGCGCCGGGCCCTGGCGGGCTCCCAAGTCTCGGGGTGGACCTTCCACGAGCCCGTCGACCTTGCGCCAACGGACAGGATCGACCTGACGCAGTGGAACCTGGAGCGCCACTGCCTCCGCTGGGGGGGCGGCCAGCGTCTCGACCTGCGGACCAACAGCCTCGGGTGGCTGCACGTCGCCGACGGCCAGGCCGGAGTGACCTGCAAGCTGCGCCGCCCCTCTCAGAGCTATCCGAAGAGATGGGCCTTCGAGGACGACCGCCTGTGCCTGGACTTGTTCCCGGATCTCTCGGGTCTGGGCGACGCCGAGAGCGGCCCCGGACGCAGGTACACGGAGATCGACTATGCCGGCGGCGCCTGCCACGACGGGCCGCTGCGGTTGCCCCAGGGCATGGCGCGGACCCACGAGATCTACCTGCACTTCGGGCCCGGGGCCGCCGGCGCGGCCGAGGTCGACCGCTTCTGCCTGGCCGCGGAGATGCCGCTGCTGCTGCAGCTGCCTTCCACCCGATACGCCGAGACCGGTGTCTTCGGGCCCTTCCCGCCCTTCTCGGAAGCCCGCTGGCCGCTGGAGGCCAGGCTGCGACGGTTCTGCCGCCCCCCGAACGGCCGCGGCATCCTCAACGACGGCGACCAGGTGCGCCTGGAGAGCCTGGCCGATGGCCGCGTGGTGACCCGCACCACCGAGAACCTGGCCTACGAGCTGCCGCGCTCGATCCTGCGGCAGTACCTGCGCTCGGGAGATCAGCGCCTGTTCTGGGAGGGCCAGGCGGCCGTCCGCCACCTCATGGACGTGGACACCGTGCACCACCAGTCGGAGCATCCGGAGTGGGTCGGCGGACCGTACTTCCAGTGGTCGCAGAACCACCACTATGCCACGACCGACGAGACCGACCTGACCGGCCCTCGCACGAGCCACACCTGGCTCGGGTCGCTCCTCGACTACCACTTCCTCACCGGCTGTCCCCGCGCCCGGCAGGTCGCCGAGATGTGCGCCGACTATTGCCGCCGCGCCGCACCGTATCACTGGAAGCAGGAGCTCACCCCCGAACGAGCGGCCGCTGCGGCCGCCGGCGAGCCCGTCCCCTGGCGGTTCTCCACCCGCAGCGTGGGATGGGCCCTGACGGGGATGGGGACCTACTACGACGCCTTTCCGGAGGACCGCTTCCTGCCCGCCATGGAGTCCCTCGTCGACCTCCTCGAGGTCTGGCAGGACGAGCAGGGCCGCTGGCGCGACCGCATCGGCACCCACAACCTGGGCGAAACCCCCTTCATGGTCTCCGGAGTTCTCCAGGGGCTGCAGCTCTACCATGCCGCCACCGGCGAAGAGCGGGCCCGAAGGATGCTGCTGGACGGCGCCCGCTTCCTGTCCCGGAAGGGACGCACCCCGGAAGGCCTATTCTATTACAAAGAAGCTCCCATATCGGCCGATCCCCACACCTCGACGGCCATGCTTCTCGGCCCCTTGGCCTGGGCCCACGAGCAGACCGGCGAGGCCGACCTGCTCGATGCGGGGTACCGGCTCTTCCGCTGGCTCGTCGACGAGGGCCAGGTCTCCACCTACATGCTGAAGGACCTCTTCGCCTTCATGCCGCTCATGGAGCGGCTGGGCCTTCTGGGCGACTACGAGCCCCCCGACGCCAGGTCCGCTGCCCGGGAGGGCTCTGGATGAAGGACGACCCCGGCCTGCTGGAGATCGTGGAACGCGCCCTGCGGGAGGATCTCGGCGGCGGCCTCGACCCCGATGCGGACGTCACCACCCGGTGGACGGTGGGCGTCGCCGCCGAGGCCCGCGCCCGGATCCTGTCCCGCGGCGCCGGGGTCGCGGCCGGCGTGCAGGCGGCGGTCCTGGTCTTCCGGCGGCTCCATCCAGGACTATCGGTCCACGCGGTCCTGGCCGATGGCGACCCCCTGGTCCCGGGCGACAACGTCCTCCACCTGAGTGGCCCCGCCGCCCCCATCCTCGTGGGCGAACGCACCGCTCTCAACCTGCTTCAGCAATTGTCGGGCATCGCCTCCCTGACGCGGACCTACGTCGATGCCGTGGCGGGGACCCGGGCCCGAATCACGGATACCCGCAAGACCATCCCCGGCCTGCGGCGCCTGCAGAAGGAGGCGGTGCGCAGCGGAGGCGGCTTCAATCACCGTTTCGGGCTGCACGATGCCGTGCTCATCAAGGAGAACCACGCCCGCGCCGCCGGGGGGGTGGTCGAGGCGGTGCGCCGGGCGCGCGCAGGGGCCGCCGAGCCGGGGAGGGAGCGGCCCCCGATCATGTGTGAAGCGGAGACTCTGGAGGAGGTTCAGGCTCTGGTGGTAGCCGGTCCCCGGAGCCGCCCGGACCGGATCCTCCTCGACAACATGCCCCTGGCCACGATGGCCGAGTGTGTGCGGCTCTTGCAGACCGCCGCGGCGGACGTGGAGACCGAGGCCACCGGCGGCATCACCCTCGACGAGGTCCGTGCCGTGGCCGAGACCGGGGTCGACTGGATCTCGGTGGGTGCCCTCACCCACTCCGCACCAGCCCTCGACCTGAGCCTGCTGTTCGAGGCGACAGACCGGCCCCGGGCCCGGAGCGAGAAACCGTGAGCGAGTCCGACTCCACGGTCCTCGCCAGCCCGGGGCCCGAATCTGCCCCGAATCAGGGGCCTCGAACCCCCCGATTCCTTGATTTGTTCGGCTACTTGCTGTATTTTGAGACGATCGCTATATTCCTCGGCGTTGCCTCGTCTTTACGCTACCAGTTGGGTAGGGTTGGGTGCGCCGCGTCTGGTGCAGGTTGCCTTCCAGCGGGGGGCCGCACCGTTTCGAGTTAACCTGGACTCGTAGATTGCAAATCTGCTGTCCTCCCTCGCGCGTCCAGCGCATGTGGTCGCTTGGACACGTTTCCAGGCGCGGGGGCGTCGGCTCCCCAAACGACATGGTGACGCTGTCCCAACTCCTCACCGGATCTTCCCATTCCGAACCCAGTTGCGGCATTGCCTCCCGCAAGACCGCTTCAGGTTCGATACGGTCGGCACACGGCCCAGTGGTGCAAAGGCTCATGCTGAATCAAGGTGCGCCCGGCTGGGTTGATCTCCACCGGCAGCCAGGCCAGGAATTCGACAAGGCCCCGGCGATGGTGTCCCCCGGCCCGGGCCCGATTCTTCAGCCCTTCTGT
Source organism: Candidatus Latescibacterota bacterium (assembly GCA_022827165.1). Next base: position 1,555 of record JAJDTN010000408.1, on the reverse strand, counting down.
GCTCTTGTGCGACGTTCCTCCCCTGGCGGGTTCCCGCCGTTGGATGCCCCCCTCCGTGGCCATGGTGGCCACGCCGGAGGCCACCAGCGGGGCCGGCTGGTTGATCGACCGCGGCTGAAATCGCAGGACACCGGGCTCGACCGCCCATCCTGCAGGGCCGCGGCCCTGGCCCACTTGAACCATCGTCCGGGACCGCCTTCCACGGCAATCCCGCGTGTGGTTCCGTTCCCGACCGAGAAAATCCCGAGTCGACTCAGAAAGGATCTCAGAAATGTCGCATAGCAGAGGATTGATTGGGAGGCTGATCCCGATAGGGTTGAGCACCTTCCTTTGGACGAGTCTGCCGGCTACGGCTCAAGTAGCCGGCGAGGCCGAGCGTACGCCGGAGGCGGTCACCGGGGTACGCGCCGAGATCAATGCCGAAGGAACGGGTATCACCGTCTCCTGGGAGCTGTCGGATTCCGACCGGATCAGCAGCGTTCCCGTCGGTACCGGCGACTTCACCTCGGGCGGCTCCTTTGCGGGCATCAATGGCGTGGATGACTACCTCATCTACCGCCAGGGCGCCGACGACGACGAGCCTACTCAGGTGGGCTCGGTCAATGCCGGGGTCAACACATTCGTCGATCGATCTTTCACGGTGGGGACGACCTACACGTACTCGGTTACCGCCACTCCCCCGGCCGGCGACAATGAGAGCGATCCCGCCGTGGCCGACGCACCAGTCGACGTGGGTCCCCCGCCGGCGGTCACGCTCACAGTCGACCGGACCAACCTTGGTGAGGGAGATGGTGTTGCGGCGGTCACGGTGACGGCAACCCTGGACAGGGCGTGGGCAATCAACACGCCGGTGGAGGTTTCGATATCCGATGCCGGTACGGCAGAGCATGCGGAAGGCCGCGACTACACGGCCGAGTCGCCGGAGCCGATCACCATTCCCGCCGGCGAGACCCAGGCCAGCACGACCCTGTCAATCGCCCTGAACGACGACAACCTGGCCGAAGGAGATACCCCCGAGACCATCGTCCTCGAGGGAGCTTCGGCCGTGACGGCGGGTGCCACGGTTACCCCGGTGGACCTGGAGGTAACCGGGACCGGGCTCACCGTGACGGACAACGACGTGGCCCCCACCTCGATAGCGCTCACTGTGGGCACGTCCAGTGTGGACGAGGGCGCCGGCGAGACGGGCGTGGAGGTGACGGCCACCCTGGGTGACGGCAGCACCGCCCTGATCGTCGACACCCAGGTGACAGTGTCCCTGTCCGGGACCGATGAGGCGCTGGGCCCCGACTACTCGGCCGAAGAGCTCACCTTCACCGTTCCGGCAGAGCAGACCGCGGCCAGCGCGACGCTGACCCTGACCCCCAACGACGACAACTTGGCCGGCGAGGGGGACGAGTCGATCGAGGTGGCCGGCGCCGCCGACGGGTTCACCGTCGAATCGGCGGCGATCACCCTGACCGACAACGATGTCGTTCCCACCTCCATCAGCCTCGCCGTCGATACCGCCAGTCTGGATGAAGGCGCCGGCGAGACCGCCATCAACGTGACCGCC
>JAJDTN010000020.1 GCA_022827165.1 Candidatus Latescibacterota bacterium | reverse complement strand
ACGGTCAGGTTCGGATGGCTGGGGATGCTCACGGCGCCAGGGGCCCACCAGCGGCAACCGAGGGCGTCCTGGAGAAACGTGTAGACGGCATACACGGTCCCGCGTGGTTGCCCCCCGGCCAGCACCAGATCCCGGCCGACGGTCTTGATCACGATGTCATCTGTTCCCAGGGAGTCCCACTCCACGTCGGGCGCAAGCGCTCGAGCCTGAGGCGAATCGCCCACGAGTATCCTCGTCATGCCCTCGGGGGCTTCCATGGGACGCACGATCGCAAATTCCGCCCCGGACACGGCGTCGAGATACTTCTTCAAGTCCTCCGTCGCCGCACTCTGGCGAAGGCCTGCCAGATCCCGCTTGCTGTCTCCGAGATGATTCATCGCGCTGATGCGTACGCCGGTAATCGTCACGGGGCCGGAGATCGTCGCCTCCTGGCATCTCTTGTATGGCTCGTCAGCCCCATGGTTGCGCCAGTACCACCGGACGGTGGTTGGCCGCATCTCCAATCTCAGATCCAGGACCCGGCCCGCCTCGCCGGGGATCGGTACGCGATCGGGATCGGCCCCTTCGGCCGCGAACTCGAAAGAAACGGCGCCACCCCGCGCGATGTGGATTCCATGGGACCATCGCTCTCCACTCTCCGTATGGACGCCAGCGTAAGCCCACGACTCGTGGCGGGTGTCGGCAGGCCGCGCGAGCACAAACTCCAGGGTCAACGGCGCGTCCTCGGTGATCGTGTGCGGTCGGGACAGCTTCTTGTCGGCAACCGCCTCGAACTGCGGAGAACCCGTGGAGCGCGCCCTGGCCGAGTATCCCACCTCCTCACCGCCATGGGCAACCACATACTCACCTTCCACACTCGTCCAGCCCCGGGTCTCGATGGACTGACCAGCCGATCCTTCGAAGGCTTCGCCCAAGAGGTTTTCCTCCTGCCCGGAGGAAAGGGACAGCTGCCGGAATGCTGTGGTCGACTCGGGCATCCAGTCGTCGGCCACGATGACGGCCCTGGCCTCTCCCGCATGGGCCAGCTCGACCTGCGCGTGCGCAGCCGGGTGGATCGAGGCCATCAGCACCAGCAACCCGTTGAGAAAGCCAACGTACGCGCCTCTCCTGGACATGGGCATAGGACGCTCCCTCGGAAGGAGACCGGTGAATGTCGATGAGCAGACGGCATGAGAGTCAGCGGGGTTGACGTCCAGTCTGATCCAGCCCGGGGAAGCTGGCGTCCCCGAAGCGCAGCAGCTCACCCGTGCCGCCGGGCAAGGTGATGCGAAACTCGCCCCCTTCGACGGCCAACGCTTCCGGCTGCCCCGTCTCGCGTGACAGCCGGCCGATCACTCTCACCTGCGGGTCCAGCGTCAACGTCACCGTCACCGCCCGCTCGGCCGACGGCGCGCCCATGCCGTGCCACAGGTTGGTCAGCATGAAGTAGTCCTGGCCATCGTCGTCCTTGAAGAACCCGATGAGCAGGTCTTTCCCCGGGGCGGGCTCGCCGCCTTCGATGGTGATCGCCTCGATGATCGTGTCACCCCCGTCGCCCGGCTTCCAGGCGGTCACCCCGTCGGGGACATCATTGCCGCCTTGCGGCACGTAGCGCACGGCCGTGCTCTCCAGGAAGCGCAGCGCCGCGCCCAGGTTGCCCACTTCGATGTTCAGCCGGGCCACGTCGTAGTAGATCGGCCGACGCCGGCCGGTGCCCCCCTCGATCATGGCCGGACCCTGCTGGTCCTCGTAGGTGAAGTACGCGATCCCCGTGTACCCGCAGGTCAGGTGCATGAACACCTGCATGCGCACGTCCGATTCACTGGGCATGCGATAGCCGCGCCTGTCGTCGGCGTATGCCTGCACGAAGGCCCAGTACGGCGCGTCTCTCTCCTTGCCGGTCTTGCGTGCGGTCATCAACGTGGGAAAGAGGTTCTTCGTCCCCCCGTCCTCCATGAAGGGATAGGCGTTGAAGAGCACCACGTCCGGGTCAATGATCGTGGCAAAGTCGCGCAGGTAGTCTTCGTAGCTGTAACCACCCTCGGGCACCGGCCCTCCGTAGTACCTCTCCGCCGTCGCGCCCATCGGAAAGGCGCAGGAATAGACCAGGGCATCGGGATAGGTCTGTCTGAGCCACTCCACCGTCCTGGCGGCCTTGAACATCTTCGGCCGGTTCGGCTCGTCCCAGACCAGCCACCCCGTCTGCCCGGGATAGTCGGCATTCAGCCCCTGCAGCGTGGCTTTGAGCTCGTCGGTCAGGCCGTCCATGTGCGGGCGCACGTGCTGGTGCCAACTCAGCCCCTTGGCCGCCGCCTTTTCCAGCAGCTTGGGCCTGATCTTCCAAGCCAGGACCTTCGTCAGGTTGGCCCGGGCGTAGTGATCGGCGTTGAACGTGTTCGGCACGATCGTCAGCGCCATCGTGGTGAATGGGTGACTGCGCACCCAGCGCTTGCCGCGGCTCAACTCCGCTGCCTGGCCGTGGCCGGAGCCGGGTTGGAGAGTCATCACGGACATGAGGACCAACACCATCCATCGAGCGTTCGGCCGCATTGCAGACTCCTTGTGATCGTCACTGGATGCCACGGCGGCTGCTTCGGCAGAGCTGGATGGGCCATCACCAGGCTCGAGCTACTCGAGGTAGAGCAGCCGGCGCGTCTGGGTCCCACCAGGATACCGAAGATGGGCAAGATAGACCCCGGAGGCTACCCCAGCCCCCAGCCCGTCCCTGGCGTCCCAGGGGACCCGGTGCGGACCGAGGTCCTGGAATTGATCCACCAACGTGCGCACCGGCTGCCCCAGGAGATTGTAGACGACCAGCTGCACCGGGCCGGGATCTGCCAGCCGGTAAGGGATCTCCGTGCCACCGTTGAATGGGTTGGGGTAGTTGGGCAGCAGGACGGTATGGGCCGGCCGGGAGACTCCGAAGGACTGGACCCTCTCATAAGGTACGTCCCACAGCAGGATCGCAGCGTCCTCGCCGCCGCTGGCCAAGACTCTTCCATCAGGAGAGAACACGAGGCTGGAAATATCGTCCGAGTGCCCCGCGAGGGTGATGACCGAGTCCGCCGTGGACGTGTTCCACAGGCGGATGGTCTTGTCCCAGCCGCCGCTCCCACTGGCCAGGATCCTCCCGTCGGGAGAGATAGCCATCGAAAGGAGTATGTACGTATGGCCTTCGAGTCTGGCGATCCGGGTTCTCCCGGCCACGTCCCACAGGAGAACCCCGTCGCCACTGCCAGCGGCCAACATCGTCCCATCGGGAGAGAACTCCAGAAAGCCGATACCCATCGGTCTCTCCGACCCCTCCCGCAACCACCCGTCGATAGTGATCAGGGCCTCTCCGGTAGAAAGATCCCACAACCAGCCTTTGTCACCACTGACAGTGGCCAGAATGCTCCCGTCAGGGGAGAATAGTACGCTCCTGACGGACCTGCTGTGATCGAGGGTGCCTGCGAGAGTCCAGTTGGACGTATTCCATAGACGGACGATCCCATCTCCCCTTCTCGCAGTGGCCAGGAGAGAGCCGTCCGGGGAAAAGCGCATCGAACGGACCTCATGGTCATGATCGTGGCCTGCAAGGGTAGTCACCAGCGTCCAGTCTGACGTATTCCACAGATAGAGGGTTTCTTCCTGGCCGCGACTGGCCAGGAGGCTTCCGTCTGGCGAGAACATCAGAGAGAACACGTAAGAGGTAGGACCCTCGAGGGCACTCAAGGGACTCCCGGTGGCATCCCACAGCAGAATCTGAGCGAAATGGCCGGTAGCTACGGTCTCTCCGTCCGGGGAGAATGCCAGACAACGTGGCCCCCCGTCCGCGCCTTCCAGAGCTGTGATCAGCGTCCTGCTGGACACGTCCCACAGGCGGGTGTAGCGATAGCTGACACTCGCCAGGGTCCGGCTGTCCGGGGAAAAGACGAGAGAGGCGACAGGACTGTCAGATTCGAAGGTGGCGATCAGAGATCCGTCGATGTCCCACAGACTGACCAATCCGTTGGGATCTGCACTGACGAAGCTGTCGCCCGTCGGAGAGAACGCCTTGAACCGGCCTGCCACCGTGACCAGTCTCTCTCCACTCGACGGATCCCACAGGTGCGAAATCGCCCGGCTGCTGCTGGCCAGAAGAGTGCCGTCCGCGGAGAAAGTCACAGAATCGACAACCCACTCTTGCCCAGGTCTTTCAAGGGCCTTTACCAGGCCCCCGGTAGCCAGGTCCCACAGGAGGACCGTGAATCTGCTGGCACCTGCCACGGTCTGGCCATCGGGTGAAAAGGTCAGGGATTCCACTTCCTTGCCATGGTCCCCGAGTGTGGCCAGCACGCTCCAAGTGGCTACGTCGAGGAGGTCTACGTAGCCGCTCCATCTGCCCACAGCCAGAGTGGCGCCGTCCGGCGAAAACTCCAGAAACCTGACATCACCCGGGTTTGAATCCATAGTGCGGGATTCTCCACTTGACTCCAGAGTATGCAACAGCTCTCCGGTGGAGGCATCCCGTATCTCTACATCATCATCAATCCCTCTGACCAGGATATCCCCCTCCGGCGACAGTACCGGAGAAGTAGCACTCTCTTGGCCCGTTTCTTCGGTGAACTCCACAGACCCGGTATCCACATCCCATAGGCGGATCATCTCCGAGCTGGAACTGATCAGCTTCTCCCCGTCCGGAAAGAACGCTACCAAGTGGATGCTCCATTCGTGTCCCTCCAAGGAAGCGATCATCTCCCAGGTAGATACATCCCACAGGAGAATCGAATTGTCCTTGGAAGCAGAGGCGCCGATGATACAGGCCAGGGTACTTCCGTCCGGAGAGAAGACCATAGAACGGGTCTTCCTGGGACTGCTGTCCTGCAGAAAAGCGACCTCCCTGCCGGTACTCACCTCGTAGATCGAGAGACCGATGCTCCTGCCTATAGCCAGAAGCGACCCGTCGGGCGAATAGACAGTCCCCGTGAAGTGTCCCTTTCCCAGGCGTGCGATGGCCCCTTCGGGCAGATTCCGGTAGGTGTAGTCCTGGGCCCGGCTGTCCAGCAGGAACAGGAGGGGGGCCAACAACACGATGCAAGAAAGTCGAAGGGAGGTCAGGGAGTCGTCCGCCCCTCACACCCGGACCAGCTTGCGGAAGCAGCGCACCAGCCGCGGCGGATCCAGCCGCCGACCGTAGGCGCTCCAGGAAACCTCCCCCACATACAGGTCCCCCCGCGAGTCCACCGCCAGGCCGTGGGGCGCCGTGTACTCCGCCGGACCCTCGCCGGGGTGGGCGCCGCCGAGGCGGGCGAGCTGGTTGCCTTGGAGGTCGTGGATGGTGACGCAGGCGCCGATGTTCGGGTAGGCGGCGTTGACGTCGAGGTGGCTGGGCAGCTGGCCGATGTAGGCCCGGTCGCCGGAGACCAGGAGGCCGCAGGGGCGGTGCATGTCGTTCCACTGGTCGAGGCAGGCGCCCTGGTCGTCGAAGATCTGCACGCGGTGGTTCTCGCGGTCGGCGATGTAGACGCGGCCGGCGTCGTCGGTGCAGACGCTGTGGACCAGGTTGAACTGTCCCGGGCCGGTGCCGAACTCGCCCCAAGAGAGCAGGTGCTCGCCTTCCGGGGAGTACTTGTGGACCCTGGCGTTGCCGTAGCCGTCGGCGATGTAGAGCGCCCCGGAGCGCGGGTCCACGGCGACCTTGGTGGGCCGGTTGAAGGGGTCGCCGCTGTGCGGCTCGGATCCCTCCCCCGGCGTGCCGATGGTCAGCTGCAGCTCGCCGTCCCAGGTGAAGCGGCGCACGCAGTGGCCGTCGTCGTCAGCGGTCCAGAGGGCGCCGTCGGGCCCGGCGGTGACGCCGTGGGGCCGCGTGAACATGCCCTCGCCCCAGGCCCCGGCGAGGGAGCCGTCGGCCTCGAAAACCATGACCGGCTGCTGACCGCGGCTGAAGACGCAGACCCGGTCCCGCGCGTCCACGGCCACGTCCACGACCTCGCGGAAGCTCCAGCCCTCGGGCAACCTCGGCCAGTCGTGCCGCTCCTCGAAGCGGTGGTCCCCCGATCCGACTCTCGTGGTCATCTGTCAGTCTCCCATCCAGGCGATGCCGTCGATCTCGACGAGGATCCCCTTGAAGAGATCGCCGGCGCCGATGAGCCGCCGCGTCGGCATGGGCGGCCCGTCGAAGAACTCCATGTAGGCCTCGTTGAAGCCGTCGCGGTCGGCCATGTCGAGGAGGAAGACGTTCACGCGCACCAGGTCCGCCGTGGTGGCTCCCTCCTTCTTCATGGCCTGCACCATGAGCTGCATGGTGTACCGCGTCTGCTCGATGATGTCCCTTCCCACGACGTTCAGCCCCTCGTCGACGGGGCCGAAGCCGGACAGGTAGAGGGTGTCGCCGGCGCGGCGGGTGGTGTTGTAGAAGGGCTCCTTGGCGATGGGCATTTCGGTCACGGTCGCTCTCCTGGCAGGTTGACCTCGGGGGGCTCGACAACCTATGGTGCCGCGAGCAGCCTTGCACGGAAAGACGGACAGGAGGGTTCGTGATGGAGGTGGACCGCCAGCGCTTTCTCGAAGAGGGCTATGTCATCCTGCGGCAGGTCATCCCTCCCGACCAGCTCGAGGAGCTGCGCCGCGTCTACGAGATCCTCGTCGACCGCCAGCGCGCCGTCTGGGCCCGGGACCGCGCCCCCGGGGACCCGCCGGGCGGCCACTGGGAAACCGGCGCCCAGCCGCGGCTGATCCTCACCGACATGGCCGGGGAGATCGACGCCTCCACCGCCGGCGCCGTCGAGATCTGGCTCCACGAGAACGTGCAGGGCGTCAGCAGCCGGCTCCTCGGGGTCGAGGACGCGGCGGTGACGGAGATGATGCTCATGTGCAGCCCGGTGCGCGATCACGGGCCGGCGCGCTGGCACCGGGACTTCGCCCCCGGCCACAGCTCCTCGGTCATGGGCTACGCCGAGGACATCCGCGAGAGCGGCCCCCGCTACGTGCAGTGGAACCTCACCCTCTACGACGACGACGTCCTCTGGGTGGTGCCCGGCAGCCACCTGCGGCCGAACACGCCGGAGGAGGCGGAGCAGCTGAGCCGCAACGACCGCGCCCCCCTCGACAGCGGCGTGCAGACCCGCCTGGCCGCCGGCGACGGGGTCGCCTACATCCTGCCGATCCTGCACTGGGCCAGCGACTACAGCACCCGCCTGCGGCGCGTCATCCACGGCGGCTTCTCCAACTTCACCCACTACCCGGACCCGCACTACATCCAGCATCTCTCGCCCGAGGCGCGGGCCACCTTCGAGCGCTGGCGCGGACGCAGCGACCTCGCCCTCGACCACGTGGAGTCCGCCCTGAGGGCCGTTCTGCAAGGCGACGGCCCGGGCTACCACCAGGCTCTCGAGACGTTGCACCCGGGCTCGGGCCCCATGGCCAGGCGACAGAGCACCATCTTCCTGAGCAAGTCGGCCCGGGACATCCACAACCTGAAGCATCCCGACTTCGAGAGTCTGCCGGAGAAGGACCGCAAGTTCGCCGCCATGGTCCACCCCATGACCCTGCAGTGGGGCCGGCGGCTGGGCGACCGCTTCTCCAACGCGGAGGCAGAGGCTCTGTGGGCGCGCTTCGAGCCCGTCGACCGGAGCCTGCGGGGCGAGGAGAAGCAGACCGTCCCCGGCTTCCAGGGGCGGTCGACGCGCTACTTCTTCAACGAGGTCCCCGAGTCCCTGACCGTGGACAGCTTCATCGCCGGGTGGGCCTGAGGCCGCCCTCGGCCGGCGCGTTTTCGGCTCTCGGCCGGAGCACTACCTTGTCGCCCGGTTCGCCGGCGGCCCCGGCCGGCGGACGTCGCTGCCCCTCCGGAGGATTCGCCGTTTGCTGCCATCACCTGCCGAGGCCCGGGTGGTCCGCCTCAACGCCGAGCTGTTCCCCATGTCCGGGACCGAGCGCCGGCTCCTCGACCGCCTCGGCGTGCGCCCGGTGGAGGTCGAGGCCGCCGAGCCGGAGCAGATCCTGCCCCACGTGCGCGATGCCGACGCGGTTTGCGTGGTCTCGGCCAAGCTGCCCGCCGCCGTCGTCGACGGCCTGGAGCGCTGCGCCCTCATCTCGCGCATCGGCAACGGCACCGACCGCATCGACGTGGCCCGCGCCACCGAGCGCGGCATCGTCGTCTCCAACGTGCCCGACTTCAGCACCGAGGAGATGGCCGACCACGTGATGGCCATGATCCTCTCCCTGGGCCGCCTCATCCCGCGCATGGCGCAGCACATGCTCGCCGGCGCCTACCGCAAGGCCCGCGTCGAGTCGCTGGCCCTGCGCCGCCTGTCGAGCCTCACCCTGGGCCTCATCGGCTGGGGCGCCTCGGCGATCGCCGTGACCCGCCGCGCCCTGCCCTGCGGCCTCACCGTGATCGCCACCCGCCGCGCCATGGACCGGCCGTCGCCGGAGGCCGATGAGCTGGGCGTCGAGATGGTCGGCCTCGACGAGCTGCTGCAGCGCTCGGACTTCGTCTCCCTGCACCTGCCCTTGACCGGACAGACGCACCGGCTCCTCGACCGGGAGCGCCTGGAGCGGATGAAGCCCGGCGCCTTCCTGATCAACGCCTCGCGGGGCGACATCGTCGACGAGGACGCTCTGGACGAGCTGCTGCGCGCCGGGCGTCTCGGCGGCGCCGGCCTCGACACCTTCGGCATCATCGAGATCTTCGGCGAGACCGAGGAGGTCCCCACCCACCCGCTCATCACCGCCCCCAACGTCATCGCCACGCCCCACGTCTCGGCCCTCTCCGTGGACTCGACGCGGGACGTGGCCACCGGCAGCGTCGAGAACCTGGCCTGCGTGCTCCGCGGCCACATGCCCCGCCCCGATCAAGTCGTCAACCCCGAGGTCGTGCCCCGGGTGCCGCTGAAGCCCCACGACCCCGCCCTTCTGGAGGATGGATGACCAACTCCCTGTTCGATATGAGCGGGCGCGCCGCCCTGGTCTCGGGAGCCGCCCGGGGCGTGGGCCGCGCCATCAGCCTGGCCCTGGCCGAGGCCGGCGCCGACCTGATGCTGGCCGACCTCGACGAAGCCGGCGCCGAGGCCACCGCCGCCGACATCGAGGCCCTGGGCCGGCGCGCCGTGCCGGTGCGCTGCGACGTCTCCGACCCGGAGCAGGTCCGGCCCATGTTCGAGCGCCTCGACCGCGAGTTCGGCCGCATCGATGCCCTCGCCAACGTCGCCGGCGGCGAGATCGTCCTCGGGCCGCCGGAGGACCTGGACCTCGACAGCGTGAAGGAGTCGCTCCAGGGGCTGGTGGTGGGGCGGTTCTGCAGCTGCCAGGAGGCGGGGCGCCGCATGCTCGCCGCCGGCGGCGGCAGCATCATCAACATCGGCTCCCTGGCGAGCCTGACCGCCATGGGCAGGGGCCACATGGCCTACAGCACGGCCATGGGCGGCGTCGCCCAGATGACCCGCGAGCTGAGCACCGAGTGGGCCAGCCGCGGGGTGCGCGTCAACGCCATCCTCCTGGCGCAGATCCTCAACCCCAACCTGCGGGAGCGGATCGAGCGGGACCCGCGCATGGAGGAGCAGTGGCTGCGGGGCCTGGCCCGGGGCCGCCTGGGCCAACCGGACGACGTGAAGGGGGCCGCCGTCTTCCTGGCCTCGGATGCGTCGCGCTGGGTCACCGGGGTGATGCTGCCCGTGGACGGCGGCAACCTCGCCATGAACGCCGGCGCCTCCTACCCCGGGGGGCCGGGGATCACGGGGTGAGCATGACCCCCTCCCCCGCCGTCCAGTTGGATCTCTACCGAACGATGCTGCGCATCCGCCGCTGCGAGGAGCAGCTGGCGCGGTCGTACGCCGCCGGCCGGATCACCGGCGCCTGCCACACCTACGTCGGCCAGGAGGCGGTGGCCGCCGGGGTCTGCGCCCACCTGCGCGACGACGACGCCGTCTTCAGCACCCACCGCGGCCACGGCCACGCCCTGGCCAAGGGCGTGCCGCCCCGGGCGCTGATGGCCGAGCTCTTCGGACGGGCCACGGGCTGCTCCGGGGGCCGCGGCGGCAGCATGCACCTCTTCGCCCCGGAGATAGGGATGATGGGCACCAGCGGCATCGTCGGGCCCTGCATCCTCCAGGCCGCCGGCGCCGGCTACTCCTTCCAGCTGCTGGAGACCGACCGGGTGGGCGTCGCCTTCTTCGGCGACGGCGCCGTGGGCAACGGCGCCTTCCACGAGGGGCTGAACCTGGCCGCCATCTGGGACCTGCCCGTGCTCTTCGTCTGCGAGAACAACCTGTACGCCACCGAGGTCGCCTTCGACTACGCGGCGCGCAACACCGACGTGGCCGGCCGCGCCGGAGGCTACGGCATGCCGGGCGAGTGCGTCGACGGCAACGACGCGCTGGCCGTGTACGCGGCGGCCGGGGAGGCCGTGGAGAGGGCCCGCGGCGGCGGCGGCCCCTCCCTGTTGGAGTGCCGCACCTACCGCACGCGGCCCCACGCCGAGGGCATGGGCGACGGCGGCTACCGCTCCCGGGAGGAGATCGACCGCTGGCGGCAGCGGGACCCCATTCCCCTGCTCGCGCACGCCCTGTTGGACGGTTCCGCGGCCACGGCGGACGACCTGGAGGCGGTCGCCGCCGAAGTGGACGCCGAGATCGCGGAGGCCGCCGCCTTCGCCGAGGCCAGCCCGTGGCCGGACCCGGCCACCGTGAGCGACCACGTGTACGGAGGCGGCTCCTGATGGCCGGCCGTCGGATCACCTACACCGAGGCCGCCCGCGAGGCCCTGACCGCCGCCATGGAGCGGGACCCGACGATCTTCGTCCTCGGCGAGGGGATCGGCGAGCGCGGCGGCAACTTCAACACCACCACCGGCCTCTACGACCGCTTCGGCCCCCGGCGCCTGCGGGACACGCCGATCTGCGAGCGCGGCTTCGTCGGCCTGTGCGCCGGCGCCGCCATGACCGGCACCCGGCCCGTGGTCGACTTCATGTTCGTCGACTTCCTCCTCGACGCCGCCGGCGAGCTGACCAACCAGATCGCCAAGATCCAGTACATGTCCGGAGGCCGCCTGCGGATGCCCGTGCTCCTGCGCGGCTGCGGCGGCATCGGCGGCGGCCACGCCACCCATCACTCCGGCAGCTACTACCCGCTCTTCGTCAACGTCCCCGGCCTGCGGGTGGCCGTGCCGGCCTCGCCATACGACGCCAAGGGGCTGATGGCTTCCGCCCTCAGCGGCGACGACCCGGTGATCTACCTGGAGCACAAGTCCCTCCTCGGGCTGCGGGGCGAGGTCCCCGAGGACGACTTCGAGGTCCCCTTCGGCCAGGCGCGCCTCTGCCGCGAGGGCACGGACATCACCGTCGTCGCCATCGGCCCCATGGTGCCCCGGAGCCTGCAGGCCGCCGACACCCTCTCCGGCGAGGGGATCTCGGTGGAGGTCATCGACCCGCGCACCCTGGCGCCCCTCGACCTGGAGACGATCCTGGCGTCGCTGCGCAAGACCGGGAAGCTGCTGGTGGCCGACGAGTCCTTCGGCCCCTGCGGCGTCGGCGCCGAGATCTCCGCCAAGGTGATGGAGCACGGCTTCGACGACCTGGGCGCCCCGGTGCGCCGCCTCAACGGGGCCCACGCGCCGACCCCCTACAGCGCGCCCCTGGAGGCGGCGGTGGCGCCCACCGCCGATCACGTGGCCGACGCCGTGCGCGGCCTGGCCGAGGAGTAGCCGTGGCCGTCGAGATCGTCATGCCCCGGCTCGGCTGGACCATGCAGGAGGGCACCCTCGTGGAGTGGCTCAAGCAACCGGGCGAGGCGGTGCAGGCCGGCGAGGTCCTGTTCACGGTGGAGACGGACAAGGCGATCAACGAGGTCGAGTCCTTCGACGCGGGGCGGCTGCACATCCCCGGGGACGCCCCCGGCCCCGGGGCCACGGTGCCCGTGGGCACGGTGCTCGGGTTTCTGCTGGCCGAGGGGGAGGAACCGCCGGCCTCGGTGCGGGCGCCGGCCGCAGGGTCGGGGGCCGGTGCGGCACCCGCGGCGTCTTCGGAGAGCGTTCGCCCAGGGGCCCGCAGTGCCCCGGCGTCGGAGGCGGCTGCCCGATCCGCGGCGGCCGGCGCGGGGAGCGAGGCGCCGGGGGGAGCAGGACCGGCGCCGCGGCCAGGATCCGGTGCCGATGCGGCACCCGCGCCACCCTCCGCCGGAAGCGTGCCCAAGGGAGCCGCCGGCCGGCCGGGGGCGGAAGCCGCGGCACCCGTGGGGAGCGCGCCACCCCCAGGGTCCGATGCCGATGCGGCGTCCCCACCCGCCTCGAGCGCGCCGGGCCCGGCCGGCAGCGCGTCAGCGGGATCCGCTGGCGGGCAGCCGGCACCGGAAGCCGGGCCATCCGCGGCGAGCCCTCCAGGCAGCGCGTCACCGGGATCCGCGAGGGGGCCATCGGCACCGGAAGCCGGTTCACCCACAGCGAGCCAGGCAGAGAGCGCGGCGGCGCCCGATGCGAGCAACGCGCCGGCGTCGGCCGGGGGCGAGCCTGCAGGGGGCGCGAAGGCGCCGACATCGGAAGCCGGATCCGCGGCGCCCGGGGCAGCCCCGTCCGCAGGCTCCCCCGCCATCAGCCCCCGCGCCCGGCGCCTGGCGCAGCAGCTCGGCATCGACTGGCGGAAGGTCCGCGGCACCGGCCGCACCGGCCGCATCACCGAGGACGACGTGCGCGCAGCCGCGGCGGATCAAGCCGCCGGAGGCGGATCGACGGAGCCGTGACGATGCCCGAAGCCGTGGATGGGCCCGGGGCACCTGGATCCGGCCGAGGGCAGCGGGCCAGCCGCGGAGGACGCGTCAACCGGCCCCGGGCGCCGGAGGCGCCCGGCTATGGCAGCGGGGACCCGGCCGAAGGCGGGACCGCAGGCCGGTGACGCTCCCCGAAGCCCTGGAGGCCCTGGGCGTGCGGCCGGACACCCTCTCCGAGGACGAGAAGGCGCACCTCGACCGGGAGGGGTACCTGCCGCTGCCCGGCATCCTGAACGCTCAACAGATCGCCGGACTCATCGCCGCGGCGGAGGCGGTCTACGCCGGCGAAGGCACGGGCCGCCCGGACGGCCCCGCCGAGTCCAGCTACATGCAGAACAAGTCGGCCGGCTTCGACATCTGCTTCACCCATCCCCGCGTTCTCGCCGCCATCTGCCACCTCCTCGACGGACACGTCAAGTCCTTCGGCGTCCACGGCCGTCCTCATCCCCCCGGCGCCGAGCAGCAGAAGCTGCATGTCGACTACAACGGCCCGCCGCCGCGGCCCGGGCGCTGCGCGGTCGCCAACTCGATCTGGATGCTCTCCGATTTCACCGAGGCCAACGGCGCCACGCGGGTGATTCCCGGCACCCACCTCCGAGGCCAAGCTCCCGATGTCCTGGACGATCCGGCCGCCCCCCACCCGGAGGAGAGCCTGGTGCCCGGCGAGGCGGGCACCGTGATCGTCATCAACAGCCACATGTGGCACGGCACCACCCGCAACGACAGCGGCGAGCCGCGCCACAGCCTGACCAGCTTCTTCTGCCGGCGCGACGACCCGCACATGGTGTTCTCCAGCGCCCTGAGCCGCGAGGCGTCCGCCCGCCTGGGCCCGGAGGCCCGGACCCTCTTCGCCGACCCGGAGCCCTGGACCGCTTGAACTCCCTCGGCGCCGCCTGTGGACGGCCGCGGCCCCCCGGGATTATCGTCCCCGCGGCCATGACCACTCTCGACGAACAGCTCCAAGACTACCGCCGCACGGGATATCTCGTGGTGCCCGGCGCACTGGACGCCGGCCAGGTGGAAGCGGCCAACGACGCCATCGACCGCGACCTGGCCGCCGGCACGCCGTTCTGGATCGAGCGCGAGGAGGGCCACGTCACCCTCAACGTGCACATGCTGCTGGCCCACGAGGAGATGGACGTCACCATGCGGCCCCCGTCCCTGCTGCCGCTGCTGGAGGCGATCCTCGGCCCCGAGCTTTGCGCCGAGGAGCACTCGGTGCGCATCCGCCGGCCCTACGACGGCGAACCCTACTGCAACTGGCACCGCGACGGCGGCGGCTGGCCGCAACTCGGCTCCGGGCCTCCGTACTCCACCCACTACCTCTCCGTCGCCTACTACCTGAGCGACGTGGACGCCGCCACCCACACCTTCAGCCTCATCCCCGGCTCGGCCCAGGACGGGCAGTTACCGGCCCTGGATCACTACGACCTGGACACGGCCCACCACATCGAGGGGCCGAAGGGCACGGCGATCCTCTTCAACGCCGGCATGTTCCACGCCGGCAACGTCCGCCGCAGCCCGGTGGAGCGGCGCACCATCCACATCTACTGCGGCCGCCGCTCGGCGCCGCCCGTGAGCAACTACACGATCTTCCCGCGGCGGCTGTGGGAGCACGGCGACGAGGCGGTCCGCCGCTACTACCAGCGGCCCAACGCCATCACCGGCCTGCTGCTGGAGCGCTTCTGAGATGCGGACCCTCGGCGACCGCGGGGGCCGCCCCCTCATCGACTGCGACATCCACAACGAGCCCGCCCTCGAGAGCCTGCAGGCGCACCTGCCCGACCACTGGGTCGACTACACCTCCCACTCCGGCTTTCGCGGGCCCGACGCTTCCGACTATCCGCCGGGGTTGCCGCTGACGGCGCGGCCCGACTTCCGGGACGGTGACGGGCCGCCGGGATCGACCCTGGCGCAGGTCCGCGGCCACGTCCTCGACGCCTGGGAGCTGGAGCACGGGATCCTGACCTGCAACTACCAGGCCTCCTCGGTGCACAACGCCGACCTCGGGGCGGCCCTGGCAGCGGCGGTCAACACCTGGCAGATCGAGGAGTGGCTGGAACCGGAGCCGAGGCTGCGCGCGTCGGTGGT
>JAJDTN010000099.1 GCA_022827165.1 Candidatus Latescibacterota bacterium | reverse complement strand
GTAGTCCGAGGGGCCGCTACGGACGCCGTCGGCGTCGACGGCGACGACCCGGTAGAAGCCCCGGTTACCGGCTGTCGGCGGAAGCCCGGCGCCGGCGACGACGATCGAGGTGGCGCCGGTGGCCGCCAGGCGGTTGCCCGGGACATCCCGGGACTCGGCGCCGTCGAAGACGGCGTAGGAGTCGGCGCTGGCCGTGAAGCCGCGCTCGTCGCTTCCGTAGATCTCGTAGCTCCGGGGCGGCGTCCCCTCTTCGGCGGGGCGCCAGCGAAGGGTGATCGACCGCGCCTCCCAGTCGGCGGCCAGCTCCAGGCCGCGGGGCACTCCCGGGGCGCGCGGGGTGAAGCTCCAGACCTCGCTCCAGGGGCCCCACAGGCCCTCGGCGGTGCGCGCCCGGACCCGCCAGTAGTAGCGCTCGCCCGGGTTCAGCAGCCCCTCGAAGGGGATCTCCCAGTGGGCCTGGCCGGCGGCCGGGGTCTTCGACGTGAGCTTCTCGAAGACGGGCGACAGGATGCGGCGCATGCCGGGGTGGCGGGAGAGCTCGAAGTGGTAGTCCACGGCCTCCGGCACCGGCTCCCAGCGGAACCGGACCTGCGTGCCCGCCACCTCGGCGCCCGGCAGCGGATGGAGGGCCTCCGCCGGCGGCGGGGGCGGCGCCAGGTCGTCCCGCTCCTGCCAGGCGTGGACGACGCGCACCCGGCGCGGGCCCGGGCTCTCGTCGGTGTAGACGATCTCGTTGGCTCCCAGCTCCAGAGCCGGCAGCGACAGGGGCGCCATCTGCAGGTCGGACTCGATCTCCAGGGAGGCGATGCCGCCGCCGGAACCGCGCAGCCGCAGGCGGAAGTCGTAGCGCGCCTCCTGCCGCGGCAAGCCGTCGTCGAGGGCGAACTCGCCGTCCCCGTGGATCTCCGCCAGACGGGTCCAGCCGTCGTCCCCCTCACGGGCCAGCTCCAGCCTCCAGGGGCCGCTCCCCGGCGCCAGCTGGACGCGCACGCGCCCTCCGACGAAGACGTAGGGGCTGCGCAGCCGGTAGACGACGCTCCCCTCCTTCCCGGCCTCGAGAACCCTCAGCCCGCCGTCGCCGCCCTCCAGGTTCGCCGACGCCTCCGTCCACCGCGCGAAGCCGGAATCCAGCCGCGGCCGGTAGTGCAGGCGGCCGTTGGCCAGCCGCGGCGGCGGCTGGTCGGAGAGGCCGTGGTAGCGCCCCCGGTCGGCCCATTCCCAGCGCAGCCCCTCCCCTGGCCGCAGGGTGATCTCCATGCGGTGCCCGCCGATGAAGGGCCGGCCCCCCGAGCGCGGCCCCAGGTAGCAGAACAGGGAGGCGGAGAACTCGTTGGTCCGGCGGTCCTCGGCGCGCAGGATGCCGTAGGCGTGGGACCGCTTCATCAGGTCGTGGTCGCGCGAGATCTCGGCCTCGCCGGCCACGGTGCGGTTGTCGCGCATGAGCACCAGCAGGTGCTCGTCGCTGTCGAGGAGGTGGTAGGCGCCGTCGTAGAAGACCTCGGTGGTGCAGTGGCCGTGGGGCAGGCCGCGGCGGATCTTCAGCCCCGCCCGCTGCCACAGGTTGGACATGGTGTAGGCCGCGTCCCAGCACAGGGTGTAGCCGTAGACGTTGAGCATCTTCACCGTGTCCTTCACCTCGTCCGTGCCCGGCGTCGAGTGGTAGCGCCGCCGCCGGGCGAACTCCCAGATGGCGCGCGCCTTCTGCGCCTCCGTCATCTCCGGCTCGAGGATCCTCGCCAGGATGTGGTCCACCGAGCGCCAGTCGCGCCGGCCGTCGACGAGGACCCAGGGATTCACCACCTCGTCGTCGCCCACGTTCTCCATCAGGACATGGCGGTTCGGCTCCCACGCCTGTCCGTAGACGCCGTAGCCGACGGGGTCGCGGGTGTTGGCCCCGTCCACGGTGCCGCCCATGTCGATGCGCCAGGCCTGGCGCGCCCGGGTGACGATCTGCTCGTGCTCGCAGTCGAGGGGCCCCGCCTCGCCGCTGGCCCCGGCGGCGACACCGAGGGCCACGGCCGAGGCCACCAGTCCGGGGGCCTTCGGGTCGGTCTCCGGCTCTCTCATCGGTTCAGTAGGCCACGGCGATGGCGCCGGAGTGATCCCGCGTCGACGCGTCCGTCTCGAGGTGGATCCGGAAGATGTAGAGTCCCGGCGGCACCATCCGGCCGCCGTCGTCGCGGCCGTCCCACTCGGGCGCGGGGATGCTTCTCCCGGAGAGTCCCCGGCGGACGTGGCGCTCCTCGAGCCGGCGCACGAGACGGCCCGCCAGGTCGTGGATGTCGACGGTGAGCCGGCGCGGCACCGTCAGCTCGTGGACGCGGAACTGCAGGTGGGCGACGTCGTTGATGCCGTCGCCGTTGGGGCTGAAGGGATTCGGCCAGGCCCGGACCACGGCGAGGGGGGATGCGCCCAGGTCCGAGGTCCGCACGCCGAGGATGTTGCCGGGATAGTCCACGGTAGCGTCGCCCTCGATGACCTGCTGGCGCACGCCGGCGCCCTCGCTGTCGAAGATCCAGCCGTCGAAGCGGGTGCCGTAGCGCACGACCTGGGAGTCGAACTCCACCTCGATGAGCTTGAAGCTGTCCCTGGCGTCCCTCAGGGGCGGCAGGCTGACGAGGAAGCGGTCGTCGGCGATCTCCACGGCCCCGGTGATGTCGATGGCCGCCCCGTCGACGCGCACGGCGCGGACCGAGTCGACCCGGGTCAGGGTGAAGACCTCGAGCCGGTCGAAGCCCTGGCCGTCCTCCAGGGTGGGCAGGACGCTGTAGGTGAAGGTCGTCGCCTCCGTTCTCGGCACGTCGAGGGGCCAGATCTCGGCGACCACCCGGGCCGCCGAGGGGCGGCCGAACTGGATCTCGAGATCCTGCAGGCGCGCCGCGTCGGAGAGGGTCGACTCGAAGATCATCTGCAGCTGCAGGTAGCGCGCCGGACCCGGAGAGCGGATCGGCGTCCCGTCGAGCCAGGCCTCGGCACTCGCCGTGGTGTCCCGCAGCCCCGTCTCCCAGGCGTACGGGGCCGACCAGTAGCTCCAGCGCTCGTCGAGGGTGGTGAAGCGGTTGTTGATGTCGGCGCGGTCGAACTCCTCGCGGGTCAGCTCGTCATCGACCCCGGGGATCACCCCCGGTATCCAGTAGCGGTCGGGGTCGGAGTCGGAGCCGGAACGGGTGCGCAGGGAGATCCGGGCCTCCGGGTCGTGCGCCCCGCGCCAGCGGATCCGGCCCCAGGCCATGGGCTCGCCGAAGTCGAGGACGGCGGTGGTGTACACCGCCCTTGGCACGAAGCCCTCGCCGAAGACCTGG
>JAJDTN010000079.1 GCA_022827165.1 Candidatus Latescibacterota bacterium | reverse complement strand
GCCTTCGAGGGCCTGGGCGGCGGTGAAGTTGCAGGCGCCCACGTACAGGACCTTCCCCTGGCGCACCAGGTCGTCCATGGCGCGCAAGCTCTCGTCCAGGGGCGAGTCGGGGTCCCAGTTGTGGAGGAGGTAGAGGTCGATGCGGTCGGTGCCGAGGCGCCGCAGGCTGCGTTCCACCTCGCGGGTGATGTGGTAGCGGGAGGATCCGGCGTCGTTGGGTCCCGGTCCCATCCGGCTCCACACCTTGCTCGTGAGGAACAGGTCGTCGCGCTGGCCGCCGATCGCCTTTCCGAGGACGGTCTCGGAGCGCCCCCGGCCGTAGTAGTTGGCGCAGTCGATGAAGTTGCACCCCAGATCGACGGCCCGTTCGATGACGCGCGCGGCCACGGCGTCGTCGCGCTGGCCGCGGAAGGCGGTGCCGAGGCAGATGCGGCTCACGCGGACGCCGAGTCTCCCGAGTTGTACGTATTCCATCGCTCCCTCTGTCAGGGCCCGGCCGGACGCACGTCGATGGCGCGCGGGCGTCACGGGCGCGGCGGCGCGCTTCCTGGTGCGGTGAAGGGGCCGGAGGTTCGCGTCGTCGAGGCGGGAAGTGCTAATATACACCGGGATGAAGATCGAGCGCATCGAGTCCTTTCTCATCGGCGGCGGCTACGTCGTGCGCCTCACCACCGACAGCGGTCTGACCGGCGTCGGGCAGACCGCCTGCTGGGGCTATCCGGAGGCGGTGCAGAGCATCGTCTCCGCCTTCGAGCGCTACCTCGTCGGGCAGGACCCGCTGCGCATCGAGCATCACTGGCAGCACCTCTACCGCATGTCCCCCTTCCGGGGCACGGCCCTGGCCGGGGCGGTGAGCGCCGTCGACATCGCCCTCTGGGACATCAAGGGCAAGCACTACCAGGCGCCGGTCTGGGAGCTGCTCGGAGGGCGCTGCCGCGACCGCATCCGCCTGCATCTGCTGGGTGGGGCCGACACGCCGGAGGCCATGCGCGCCCATGCCCGCGGCGCCGTGGAGGAGGGGTTCACGGCCCTGAAGTTCGACCCCGTCCACCACATCGACGCCGGCATCGACCGCATGGTGGGGCGGGCCCGTGACCTCGTCGCCGCCGCCCGCGAAGGCGGCGGCCCCGATCTCGACCTGATCGTCGAGGTCCACCGCAAGCTGACTCCCATGACCGCCTGGACCCTGGCCGAGGCGCTGCGGCCCTTCAACCTGTTCTTCCTCGAGGACCCGATCCAGATCGACAGCGTCCAGAGCCAGGCCGAGGTGGCGAGGCGCTGCAACGTTCCCGTGGGCAACGGCGAGCGTCTGACCACGATCTGGGAGTTCCGCGAGCTGCTGGAGAGCGGCGGGCCCCAGTACGTGCGCCCGGACGTGGGCCTGGCGGGCGGCCTGACCCACTGCAAGAAGATCGCCGCCATCGCCGAGTCCCATCACTGCGCGGTGGTGACCCACAACTTCCTCGGCCCCCTGGTGACGGCTGCCTCGGTCCATCTCGACGCCTGCATCCCCAACTTCATCACCCAGGAGTACACCAAGGGCGACGAAGCCGAGGCGAACGCCGTGTACCGTTGCGCCCACCGGCGCGAGGGCGGCCATATCCCGGTGCCCGAGGCGCCCGGCCTGGGCGTGGAGCTGGTGGACGAGCTCATCCCCGAGCGGCCCTTCCAGCCGATGAACACCGGCGCCACCCCCCTGCGCCAGGACGGCTCGGTGGCCTACGCGGTCTGATGGCGGCGCCAGCCACGTGGCGGCGATGACGCAATCCCGGCGGGGCCGGCATCCCCTGCCCGACGCCGACAGCATCCTCTGGTCCCCGGAGCCGCACCACCTCGACCGGGCCAACCTTCAGCGGTTCATGGAGTTCTACGGGGCGGCCGACCTCGACGATCTCATGGCCCGGTCCACCCGCGATGTGGCCGGCTTCACCGAGGCGGTCCTGCGGTTCCTGGGCCTCCGGTTCTCCACTCCGTACGATGGCGTCGTCGACCTGGGCCGGGGGCCCGCCCTCCCCCGCTGGTGCCCCGGCGGACGCATGAACATCACCGTCAACTGCCTCGACCGCTGGCTCGAGTCCCCCGAGAGCGCGGGGCGAACCGCGGTGGTCGCCGAGTCGGAGGCGGGCGAGGTGAGGACGCTCACCTACGCGCAACTGGCGGCCGAGGTCGGACGCTGCGCCAACGCCCTGCGGGCCCTGGGCGTCCGGCCCGGGGACCGCGTCGGCCTCCTGCTGCCGATGACGGCGGAGATCGTCGTCGCCCTGCTGGCGGTGATCCGCATCGGCGGCGTGGTCCTTCCCCTGTTCACCGGCTTCGGCGCCGGAGCCGTCGCCTCCCGCCTCTCCGACGCCGGCGCCGCGGCCCTGATCACCGCCGACGGCTTCTCCCGCAAGGGCGCAACGGTCCCCCTGAAGGCGGTCGCCGACGCCGCCCTCGCCCGGCTGCCGGAGATCCGCACGGTCCTGGTCCTGCGGCACTCCGGGAATCCCGTCGACATGTGCGCCGGACGGGACCACTGGTGGCACCGGCTGGTGCCGGACCAGTCTCCGGAGTGCGCCCCTCACGACGCGGAGGCGGAGGAGAGGATGATGATCCTCTACACCTCCGGGACCACGGGCCGCCCCAAGGGAGCCGTCCACACCCACTGCGGATTCCCGGTGAAGGCGGCCCAGGACATGTGCTTCGGACTCGACGTCCGCCCGGGGGACCTGGTCTACTGGATCACGGACATGGGCTGGATGATGGGGCCCTGGCTGGTCTTCGGCACCAGCCTCCTCGGCGCCGCCTGCTTCCTCTACGAGGGGGCCCCCGACTACCCGGACCCCGGTCGCATCTGGGCGATGGCCGAGGGCCGGGGACTGACCCAGATCGGACTCTCCCCCACCCTGGTGCGGGTCCTCAAGTCCAGGGGATCGCAGCATCATCGCCGGCGGGACCTGTCTCGGCTGCGGTCCTTCGGCTCCACCGGGGAGCCCTGGAACCCGGAGCCCTGGCGCTGGCTCTTCGAGGAGGTGGGAGAGGGGCGGATCCCCATCGTCAACTACTCCGGCGGCACCGAGGTCAGCGGCGGCATCCTCATGGACAACCCCCTGAGGCCGGCCAAGCCGGCCGCGTTCTCCGCGCCCTGCCCCGGGATGGACGTGGTCGTCCTCGACGAGCAGGGCCGGCCCGTGCGCAACCAGGTGGGCGAGCTCGCCGTCCGCACCCCCTGGATCGGCATGACCCGGGGTTTCTGGCAAGACGAGGACAACCGGCGCTACCTGGAGACCTACTGGTCGCGCTTCCCCGATGTCTGGGTCCACGGGGACTGGGCCTTGGTGGACGACGACGGCCACTGGTGGATCCTGGGCCGCTCCGACGACACGATCAACGTCGGCGGGAAACGCGTCGGTCCCTCGGAGTTCGAGTCGATCCTGGTGGCCCACCCGGCGGTGGTCGAGGCCGGCGCCGTCGGTGTCCCGGACGAGCTGAAGGGAGCGGAGATCGTCTGCTTCTGCGTGCTCGAGGAGGGGGTCTCCGCCGGAGAGGATCTCGAGGCCGCCCTCGGCGAGCGCATCGTCGAGGAGATGGGCAGGCCCCTGCGGCCGGGACGCGTCCTCTTCGTCCCCGACCTGCCGAAGACGCGAAACGCCAAGCTGATGCGCCGCGTCCTCAGGGCCGCCTGGCTCGGCGAGGACCCCGGCGACACCTCCAGCCTCGTCAATCCCGAGGCGGTCGACGCGGTGCGGGCCATCGCCGCCGAAGGCTGACGGCCGCAACCGCCGCCCCCGGTGGCTGTCAGTCGCCGCGGGGGAGCAGGACCGACCGGCACCTCGCCACCGCGGATCTGGCCGCCGCCCCCAGCAGGACCCGCTCCCTGGCGTCGAACAGGCGCAGGCCCAGGCCCAGCCCGCAGAGCAGCAGGACGAAGACGATACCGGCGGCCATCAGGTTCAGGAGAGCCGATTCGAAGCGCGCGCAGAGAGCCGCGCCCAGGGCCGCCGCCACGCTCGGCAGGGCCAGCCTCCCGAGGACCGGCCACGGCAGGACCTCCGGCAGGGGCCGGCCGATGACCGTCGAGGCCCGCCAGTTGTAGAACCCCACCTGGCAGGACGTGCTCACCACCAGGGCCACGGCCGGCGCCAGCGTCCCCAGCCACGGTACCAGGGCCACTCCCAGTACGGCGGCCAGCACCAGGTCGACCCCGGTGCCCAGGAGCACCGCCCGCGTCCGGTTGGCCGCCAGCAGGACGAGTCCGGCCGTCGAGACCCGCAGGGGCAGCAGGAGGAGGAAGACCCGCAGGTAGGCGCCACTGTCGCGGTAGTCCTCTCCGAAGAGGAAGCTCGTCAGCTCGGGCGCCACCGAGAAGGCGAAGGCCGCCGCCGGAAAGAGGACCAGCGCCACCCTTCTGGCGGCGAAGTGCATCAGGTTCAGCACCTGGCCCATGTCTCCGCGGCTGCAGGCCACCCGCAGCTCGGGCAGCAGAACGGCGAGCATGGAATGGACGAAGATGACGACGGGGATCTCCCATGCGCCGTTGTGGTAGAAGGCGAACTGGGCGGTGGTGAAGAAGGAGAGGAAGATCAGTTTGTCGACGAACCTGGACAGGACCTCGATCCCGTCGCGAAGGCCGACGCGCCACGCGTACTTCAGGGGATCCTCGAGAGGCTGCCGGACCAGATCGAGGGACAGGGGCCGCAGGAGCCGGAAGAGGAGGAGGTAGCTCCAGACCACCCTCAGGACCACCGAGCCGCCCAGGCAGGCGAAGATCGACTCGAGGGATCCCCCGAGGAACCAGCCTGCCAGCACCGCCGTCAGGTGCAGGGCCGCGAAGAGGAGCAGCGACCCTGCGAGGACTCTGTGCCTGCCGTAGACGATGAGAACCGGCTCGAGGAAGCCGCAGGCGATCATCCCCGCGCCGATGAGGATGCCCGCCGGCATGAGGGCCCGCACCTCGGCGGGGATGGAGAACGCCGCGGCCCCCATCCAGAGGCCCCCGGCGCACAGGGCGAAGAGAGCGGCGAAGAGCAGGATCAGGAGCACATGCCGAGCGGCGCGTCGGTCCCGGGCGGGTCCTTCCGCGGGGGCCAGGAAGTAGCTGAGGCTCACCGGCATCCCGAAGAGGAACAGGGGGATCGCGATGTTCAGGTAGACCCATGCCTGTTGGTACTGCCCGTACTCCTCCGGTGGCAGGGCGCGCGAGAGGATCGCTCCCACCAGCAGCAGGGCGGCGGTATGGGAGATCCGGCCCAGGGTGAGCCATCCGGCCCGCCGGCCGAGGGAGAGGCCCGGGGGGCCTGTGAGTTCGCGATCCCTGTCGAGGGACATCGATAATGCGGCCGGCTCGGGGCTATTCGACCTCGAGCAGGTATGGAAGGAAGGCGCAGACGAAGAGCCCAACCGGGTTCATCTGCGAAACCTGTTGCCTCAGGATCCAGCTCACGTGACGGGCCGACTCCTGGCAGCCGAGGCCCCGGAGCTGGTCCACGCAGGGATGAAGGAGCGGAAAGGCTTCATCCACTCTCTGCCGCAGGAAGGAGGCCTTGTCCCGGGGACTCAGCATCGCCGCAGCATCGTCGTAGCCCTCCATGGAGGAGACGAGGAAGCGCTTGCGGTACTTCCTGCGATCGAGCTTCCGCAGCCGCTGGTGCAGCACCTCCCGCGGCGATGGCCTCCCCATCCCGGGCAGATCGGCGTCGAAATCCCACCGGGTGTTGTCGATGCGGCGCAGAGCCGCGAGACATCCGGTGTAGAGGCGGCCGCCGAGAAACCCGACGTACGCACGCTGGCGGGTCCGGTGCCGCGTCTTCAGGTTCATGAAGAGCGACATCAGGTTCCGGTCGAAGAACGGCAGGTACGTGTGCATGCCCAGGTAGCGGTACTTCCTGGCCGAGTTGACGATGTACTTCCTCTGCCGGTGCTCCAGGTTCCAGCGCTCGGCACAGGCCAGGGGGTCCTCTGCGCAATCGGGGGCGATGGCGGCCAGGCTGCGGCGGATCCTCTCCCGCAGCAGCTCCGCGAAGCCGGGGCTTGAGATCGCCGTGAGGCTGCAGTGAAAGTCGAGAAGGTACTCGACCAGGCCCTCCAGGGTCCGGGTGTGGAGGAGGCGGGCGTCGATGAAGGAGCCCGTCAGCCAGTCCCCCCCGTGGCCCGGGCAGACGACGAAGGGACCGGGGCCGAGCCGGGCCATGGGCCGCCAGTCGGACTCCTCGGGAAGGCTGCGGCCCAGGTGCATGGCCTTCACCATCTCCCTCATGTCCGCGCTCTCGAACCAGGCCTTGCCTTCTGCATTTGCCGTAGGCATGGTGGTGTGGCGCAGCCCCAGCTCGGCGCAGATCCGGCCGGGTATGGAAGAGTCCATCGCCCCGGGCACTCCGTAGGTCAGGGCCTCCAGGGGCTGGCCGCGCTTCAGGGCGAGGGCGAGTATGGTCCGCGAGTCCAGGCCGCCGCTCAGGGGCAGCAGGTAGCTCCCCTCCCGGGGGGCCAGGCGCGGCAGGGAGCGCAGCAGCGCCGCTTCCAGCTCGTCCGGATCGCAGTCGCCTCGGGGGTGGAGGTTGAACTTGAACCACGTCCTCTGGCGCAGCTGTCCGGTGGCGGTCTCGAACTCGTAGAGAACGCCGGAGCCGCACTCCCGGATCCCCGTGTAGATGGTCTCGTCATCGAGGGTGAAACCCGAGGCCAGGAGACAACAGACCGCGGCGTCGCTGTAGTCCGGGTTGCGCACGTGAGCGGAAGGGTCGTCGAAGAGGCTCAGCTCCGGGGCCAGCTGGTAGAACAGGGCGGCTCCCCCGAAGTGGTCGATGCCGAACCACACCCGCCCCTCCTGCTTGACCACGTACCGGTAGCAGCCGTTCAGATGGTCGAGGGCTCCGTCGATCCCGTGGCGGGCCAGCACAAGCCCGAAGTGGTCGGAGGCCTCGGCGCCGACCAGCAGCGCATCGTCGGCCACGAGGTAGCCGTCGAAGAGATAGCCGGCCCCCTCCAGATCGCGCTCGCACGCGGCCCCCACGCGGACCCGCCCCAGGCCTGAAATCGCCTCGCGGCCCATTCCTCAGGAGAGCGCCGGTGGCACGGCCGCCTCGCGGGGGCGGTCCACGGCGGCCAGACGAGTCACCAGGGCCCCGAGCCGCTCGAGCTCCGCTGCGGGCATGCCCGGATCGAAGGGCAGGTAGACGGACTCCGACAGGCGCCCGGCTCCGGGAGCTTCCATACCCTCTTCGCAGACGACGCTCAGCCGTTCCGACATGGGATCGAAGCCGTGGCGGCGAAGGGAGACTTTCAACTCGTCGCGGTTGGCGGCCAGGACCGGGATGATCCAGTACGCGTGTGCGCGGGAGGCGCGCGTCGGCACCTGCACCTCACCGCCGAGGGCGCGGAAGAGGATCTCGCCGGGTGCGGTGCGCCGCGCCACCGGCGCGTCGCCCTCCTGGAGCCTGCGCTCGAGGAGACTCAGAAGGGCGGCGCAGGGCCGGCGGCGGATGTGACCCAGCAGGTCGTGGCGGGGCACGTTGCGGGTGAGCCCATGGATCCACCGCTCCCGATGGAGCCCCAGAAGCTCCGCCAGGAATACCAGGGCCCCGTAGAGGGTTGGATTGGAGGCCGCCTTCAACAGGCCGTAGAGCAGCACGCGGCGCGTGAACTCGCCCGTGGACTGCATGGGGTACTGATCGAGGAACGCGGCCATTCCCAGGCGCACCTCGCGCTGGCGGACGCGGGCCACGGCGCCGCCCAGGGAGGTGGCGGTCTTCATGGGACCGAAGGAAAAGAGCGACAGGTCGGCCGCGGGGTGGCCATTCCGGCCCGGTCCGTGGTAGGCCTGGGCGCAGTCCTCCACCACGGCGATGCCGTGCCGCCGGGCGACGGCCATGGCCGGTTCCACGTCGAGGCGGGCGCCGAAGAGGTGCGTGAGCACGACGGCTCTCGTGCGAGGCCCGATGCATCGCTCCAGGGCGTCCAAGTCCCAGGCGGCGGTCAGGGGATCGATGTCGAGGGGCACAACCCTCAGCCCGTGCTCCCGGGCGATGCGTGGCATGTCGGGCACGGTGAGGGCGGTGAAGATGATCTCGTCGCCGGCCCCCCACCGCTTCGCCCGCAGGAACAGGTCGAAAGCGGAGCGAACCGTGAGGCAGGCGATGGCGTCCCCCTCCGCCGACCACAGACGCTCCACTCGGGCGGCCATGTCCTGCCCACGGGGCGGCCTCAGGCATCTCCCCAGGGCGAAGAACCAGTCGGACCAACTGAAGTCGAGTCTCTTGCACGGCCAGATCATGTCGGCCTGTCGAGATCGATGGGACGGGGTCCAGGTACGGCAAGACCCCGAAAGGCATCCCCTCGGGGTCTCGACCGGCCAGGACCGCGAACCTCAGCGGCGTGGTTATTTGGCTCCGGCGGTAGGACTCGAACCTACGACTAAGTGGTTAACAGCCACCCGCTCTGCCAACTGAGCTACGCCGGAACCGCATGGAAGTCGGCGCACGAACCAGAAAAAAGATACCGGAGGGTTGTGCCCTGTCAACCGAGGGAGCGCCCCTCGAACGACGATCGATCAGCCCTCTCCGTAGTACTCCTTCAGCACCTCGCTGCGGTTCGGGTGCCGGAGCTTCTGCAGAGCCTTCTCCTTGATCTGGCGAACCCGTTCGCGCGTGCGTCCCACGTACTTGCCGATCTCCTCCAGGGTCATCGGCTCCTGGCCGTCGAGGCCGTAGTACATGCGCAGCACGCGCGCCTCACCGCGGGGCAGGGCGCCCATGGCCGTCCGGATCTCCTCGCGGAGGTTTCCTTCCGACAGGACCTCGTCGAAGGCCCTCAGGGTTTCGTCCGGAAGCAGGTCTCCCAGTCGGCGGTCCGGTTCCTGCTCGTCGCACGGTGTCTCCAGCGACACGGGCCGCTGGGCCAGGCGCAGGACCATCTCCATGTCGTCGGGGTTGGCCTTCAGCTCCGCGGCGATCTCTTCGACTTCGGGGGCGCGGCCGAGGCGCTGCTCCAGGCGCGTGAGGCACTTGTTCACCTTGGTCAGCTCGCCGATGCGGTTGAGGGGCAGACGCACGATCCTGGACTGCTCGGCCAAGGCCTGCAGGATCGCCTGCCGGATCCACCAGACGGCGTAGGAGATGAACTTGAACCCCTTGGACCCGTCGAAGCGGCGGGCGGCGGTCATCAGGCCGAGGTTGCCCTCGTTGATCAGGTCCGACAAGGGGAGTCCGAGATTCTGGTACTGCTTGGCGACACTGACGACGAAGCGCAGGTTGGCCTGAACCAACTCGCCCAAGGCCCCCTCGTCGCCATCCCGGATCCGCTCGGCGACTTTGACCTCCTCGGCAGCGGAGAGTCCGACCGAGTTCTCGATCTCGTGGAAGTAGCGATCGACCAGGGTATCGGTCTGCAACGTTGATGACGACATGCGATTACACCCCTCCATTCTGGCGGGTGTGCCCCCTCCCCTTGGCCGGGAGAGGGAGAGGACGGGCAGCGGCTCGGAACAGACTACGAGAAACCGAGCCTCTGTCGAACCGGGAGAGCACGGGGGAGGAGAAGGGCCGGACCACGCACCGCGGGAGACGGGCGCGCTGACTCGTGAGGATTGCTCGAAGGGAAAGGAAGGGGGCGCGGGGAGAGTGAAACCGGAGGGGGTAGGGCCCCGCGAACCGAGAGAGTATAACGTCAGGGATGGCGGATATCAACCCCTGTTGACGAACGGGAGAGGGGGAACCACCGCTCCGACCCTTCGGGATGTCCAGCGGTTCCCGGGCCAAAGGCGGCTGCCACAGGGAGTCCCCTTCGATGGCTATATTGGGCACTCACCGCATGACGAAAGGACCACGATGACAGACCATGCCTCCCCTTTTGGTCTGCAGGGCCGGCGGGCCCTGGTGACCGGCGGGGGCCGAGGGATCGGCCGGGCCTGCGCCATGGCCCTCGCCCGGTCCGGCGCCGAAGTCGCCGTCACGAGCCGCACCGAGTCCCAGTTGAGGGAGACCGTGGCCAGGGTGGAGGCATCGGGCGGACGGGCCATCGCCGTACCCGCCGACCTGGGCACGACCGACGGCATCGAGTTGCTGGGGGAACGTATCTCGGGAGAGTGGCCCGAAGGTGTGGACGTACTGGTGAACAACGCCGCCGTGAGCCCCTTCGTGAAAGCCGCCGAGACCTGGAGCGACGAGGAGTGGAGCGAGGTCCTGCGCGTCAACCTCGACGGCACCTTCCGCGTCATCCGTCACCTGGGGCCGGCGATGCTCAACAGAGGCCGTGGCTCGGTGGTCAACCTGACTTCCATCGGCGCCGACCGGACCCTCCCGAGGCTGGCCGCGTACTCGGCCTCCAAAGCCGCCCTCGCGTCGCTGACCCGCACCCTGGCGGTGGA
>JAJDTN010000224.1 GCA_022827165.1 Candidatus Latescibacterota bacterium | reverse complement strand
GCCGTCCTCGTGGCCGGCGGCGTCTACTTCAGCTTCTACTTCGGCTGGCTGTCGATCCGCGGCTTCAAGCACTCCATCGACATCATCCGCGGGCGCTACGACAACCCCGACGACCCGGGCGAGATCTCCCACTTCCAGGCCATCACCTGCGCCCTGTCGGCGACGATCGGCGTCGGCAACATCGCCGGCGTCTCCATCGCCGTCTGCGTCGGCGGTCCCGGGGCCGTGTTCTGGATGCTCCTCACAGCCCTCATCGGCATGTCCTCCAAGCTCGCTTCCTGCACCCTGGCGGTGATGTACCGCAACGTCCACCCCGACGGCCGCGTCTCCGGCGGACCGATGTACTACCTGGAGAAGGGGCTGGCGACGATCGGCCTGGCCCAGTTCGGCCGCACCCTGGCGGTGATCTTCGCCTTCCTCACCATCGGCGGCTCCCTCGGGGGCGGCAACATGTTCCAGGCCAACCAGACCCTCGAGATCCTCGCCACCGTGTCGCCCTGGTTCAAGAGCTACAACTGGGTCATGGGCCTGATCATGGCCGGCCTCGTGGCCCTGGTCATCATCGGCGGCATCCGCCGCATCGGCCGGGTGACGTCGCGGATCGTCCCCGGCATGTGCCTGCTCTACGCCATCACCGCGATCTTCATCATCGTGTGGAACATCCAGGCGGTGCCGGCCACCCTCGCGCGGATCGTCTCCGACGCCTTCACCGGTCCGGCGATGTACGGCGGCTTCCTCGGGGTCCTCGTCATGGGCGTCCGGCGCGCCGCTTTCTCCAACGAGGCCGGCCTCGGCTCGGCCGCCTTCGCCCACGCCGCGGCCAAGACCGACGAGCCCGCGCGCGAGGGCATGGTGGCCATGATCGGCCCCTTCATCGACACCATCGTCATCTGCCTGATGACGGCGCTGGTCTGCACCATCACCGGCGTCTTCGAGCAGCCCGAGTTCCAGTCGGGGGGCGGCAGCATCGTCGGCGTGCGCATGACCGCCGCCGCCTTCGACTCCTTCATCCCCGGGGCCCGGTACGTGCTGGCCGTGGCGGTCCTGCTCTTCGCCTACTCGACGATGATCTCCTGGTCCTACTACGGCGAGCGCGCCTGGGAGTACCTCTTCGGCCAGGGCTCCGTCCTCATCTACCGCCTGATCTTCGTGTTCTTCGTCTTCGCCGGATCGGTGGTCACCCTGGGCAACGTCATCGGCTTCTCGGACATGATGATTCTGGGGATGGCCTTCCCCAACATCCTCGGCGGGGTGCTGCTGAGCCGGCAGATCAAGGCGACGCTGAACGAGTACTGGGGGCGGCTGCAGCGCGGCGAGATGAAGGTCTATCGCTGAGAGCGCGGGGCGGCTTCGGCCGCCCCGTCTCCTTCAGTCGAGGGCGGGGGCCTCGCCCTCCTGAAGGAAGTCCTCCTCGAGGAGCAGGTCGGAGAACGACCGCCTCCAGGCCTCCGGAAACACCTGGTCGGGCTGGACCTCGAGCCTCACCCGCCACAGCATGGCGAGGCGGCTGATTCCGAAGGTCACGGTGGCCACCCTCCCTCCCCGGAGCCGCACCTCCAGGCCCTCCTTCACCCCCCGGTGCTCGACCTCGATCCAGTGGGTTCCGGCGGCGAGGTTGTGGAGCACCACCCCCTGCAGGTCCGGGCGCAGCAGGTCGATCCGGTAGCGGCCGTCGATGCGCACCGAGATCCCCCCGGGGCCGAAGCTCTCGCCCAGGGGAGAGCGCAGCACCGCCACCGAGCCGTCGAGGGCGTCCTCCAGGGCCGGGTCCACCTCGGAGGCCTCGGCCAGGGCGGCCGGGTCGCCCAAGGGCAGGACGCCGGCGGCGGCCACCCGCGGCCGGTTGCGGAACCAGGCCGGCTGCTCCTGGCGGCTGGCGAGGGTCCCGGTCCGGGTGAGGGCGTGGACGACCAGGTTGACCCCGGCCACCAGCGCCGGTCCCGACCAGCTCGGCGGCGGCGGCTCCTCCCCCTCCTCCGCCGGCTCGTCCTCATCGGCCATCTCCGACCAGGCGGCGTGGAGGGGCAGGTCGCTGACGATGGCCACCAGGGTGTCGCCGAGGGAGACGCCCCACAGGCCGTTGCGCCGGACGCCCTCGGCGGGGTCCACCAGCTCGGGATCGATGTTGGGCGGCGGCGGGGGAGCCGGAAGCTCCGGCGTCGGGTAGCTCCACGACTGCCTGAGGTCCTTCAGATAGTCCCAGCGCTCCTTGTCCTCGCCGGGAAAGCCGCCGGGGAAGGTGTAGAACGAGTGGTAGACGGGGTGCTCCGACGGGACCGGCCGGATCCCCGGGGCCTCCGGAAGGAGCTCGCGCAGGAGGGTCACGGCCTCTTTCAGGAACAGTCCGCCCCCCTCGATGTAGAGCAGGCCGCCGCCGCGCAGGTACTCCTCCAGGAGCGCCCTCTCCTCCGGGGAGAGCTGCAGCCGCGGCCAGTCCCCGACCGTCGGCAGGCCTTCGCCCTGCACCAGGAAGTGGATGGGGTCCCTCAGCAGCTCGCGGCCGGTGAAGTAGTGGACGGTCTCGGGCCGCACCCGCGTCAGCAGCGAGGTGCGGTCGCGCATGAAGCGGGACAGGTGGTCCAGGCCGCGTCCGCCGCCGGCGCCGCGGGTGAAGACCCGCGTCAGGTTGACGAAGCCGGTCATGTGCCGGCGGTTGTCGGGGTCGGAGCGGACGATCGCCCGCTCGCGGCCCTGCGCCAGGTCCCAGATGCGCATCAGGTCGAGGGACTGGCGGCGGATCGAGTCCCCGAGGGCCTGGGCGGCGGCCAGGGACCTGACGAGGTCGGGCTCGGTCTCGGACCGGAAGCTGTCGGCCCGCGCGGCGATATCGAAGGAACTCAGGGCCACGGGGGCGTCCGGCGCCGGCGCCGGCCGGTGCGGCAGCGACGGCTCCTCGAGCCGCGGGCGGGGCAGGAGCCCGGACGGCCGGTACTCCATCTCGGTCCTCGGCCGGACCTCCTCCGGGCCGGCGGCGGTGAAACGCTCGGGCTCGAAGCGCAGGACCTGGCTCAGACGGGCGCGGAAGGCCTCGGACTCGCGCTCGCCGCGGCGCCAGTCGTCGATGGTCAGCAGCACCGCAAGGTGCAGGATCAGGGAGAGGAGCAGGCTGCCCGAGAGGCGCAGGCCGGGGCGGCGGCGGGGCTTGCGGGGTCCCTCGTTCATGTCCTCTGGAGGCCTCCTCCCCGGGGCGAGGCAGGGGGGCCGCCGGAGTTGGCCCTCCGGGCGGCTTTCCTTATTTTACTCATTCCGGTTCCGATCCGCTTTCCCTCCCGGAACCGCCACTCCCACCTCAGAGAATCCGATGACCACTTCCCCTGCTGTGGATGAGTCTCTGATCTCCGTGAACGGCGAGACCGAGGTCGAGCTGCGCGAGTGGCTCGAGTCCCTGGACTACATCCTCGCCCACCGCCGTCCGGAGCAGGTGCGGGACCTCCTCCTGCGGCTGCACGCGCGGGCCCAGAAGGCGGGGGTGTCGCTGCCGGTCACCGCCCAGACCCCCTACGTCAACACCATCCCCCGCTCGGCGCAGCCCCCCTATCCCGGCAGCCGCGAGATCGAGCGCCGCATCAAGAGCCTGATCCGCTGGAACGCCATGGCCATGGTCGTGCGCGCCAACCGCGACCCCGCGTCGCCGGGCGGGCACATCTCGACCTATGCATCGTCGGCGACCTTGTACGAGGTCGGTTACAACCACTTCTTCCGCGCCCCTTCGCCGGACTTCAGCGGCGACCTGGTCTACTTCCAGGGCCACGCCACGCCGGGGATCTACGCGCGGGCCTTCCTCGAAGGCCGGATCACCGAGCGCCACCTGGAGAACTTCCGGCGCGAGCTGCGCGAAGGCGGCGGGCTGGCCTCCTACCCGCACCCGTGGCTGATGCCCGACTTCTGGCAGTTCCCCACCGTCTCCATGGGCCTCGGCCCGATCCTCTCCATCTACCAGGCCCGCTTCAACTGCTACCTCGAGGACCGCGGCCTCAAGCCGAAGGACGACGGACGGGTGTGGGGGTTCTTCGGCGACGGCGAGATGGACGAGCCCGAGTCCCTCGGCGCCATCACCCTGGCCCGACGGGAGCGCCTCGACAACCTGATCTGGGTGGTCAACTGCAACCTGCAGCGCCTCGACGGCCCGGTGCGCGGCAACGGCAAGATCATCCAGGAGCTGGAGGGCGCCTTCCGCGGCGCCGGCTGGAACGTGATCAAGGTCCTCTGGGGCGACGACTGGGACCCCCTCTTCGAGAGCGACGACGCCGGTCTCCTCGCCCAGCGCATGGCCGCGGTCGTGGACGGCGAGTTCCAGAAGTACACGGTCTCCGACGGCGCCTACATCCGCCGCCACTTCTTCGGCGCCGACGAGCGCCTGGCCCGGCTCGTGGACCACCTCTCGGACGAGCAGCTGCAGAAGATGCGGCGCGGCGGCCACGATCCCGAGAAGGTCTACGCCGCCTTCCGCGCGGCGGTGGAGCACCAGGGCTCGCCCACCGTCATCCTCGCCAAGACGATCAAGGGCTACGGCCTCGGCGAGGCGGGCGAGGGCAAGAACATGACCCACCAGCAGAAGAAGCTGAACGAGGACGAGCTGCGGGAGTTCCGCACCCGCTTCGGCATCCCCATCGACGACGACGCCGTCTCCGAGGCCCCGTTCTACAAGCCCCCCGACGACAGCGAGGAGATCCGCTACCTCAAGGAGCGCCGCGACGCCCTCGGCGGCTACCTGCCGCAGCGCAGCGTCCGCGCCGAGGCCCTGACCATGCCCGAGGGACGCCTCTTCCAGGAGTTCCGCAAGGGCTCCGGAGACCGCGACATGGCCACCACCATGGCCTTCGGCCGGCTGCTGACGCGGCTGCTGCGGGACCGGCAGATCGGTCCGCTGGTGGTGCCGATCATCCCGGACGAGGCCCGCACCTTCGGCCTCGACTCGCTCTTCCGGCCCTTCGGGATCTACTCCCACTGCGGCCAGCTCTACGAGCCCGTGGACCGCGAGATGGTCTCCTACTACAAGGAGGCCGCCGACGGCCAGATCCTCGAGGAGGGGATCAACGAGGCCGGGTCGATGTCCTCCTTCATCGCCGCCGGCACGGCGTACGCCACCCACGGCATCAACACGATCCCCTTCTTCGTCTACTACTCCATGTTCGGCCTGCAGCGCATCGGCGACCTCATCTGGCTTGCGGGGGACATGCGCTGCAAGGGCTTCCTCGTGGGCGGCACCGCCGGGCGCACGACCCTGGCCGGCGAAGGCCTGCAGCACGAC
>JAJDTN010000265.1 GCA_022827165.1 Candidatus Latescibacterota bacterium | reverse complement strand
CCGTGTCCTCGGCGGCACCCGGCGCCGCTACGCCGGCGTCGGCGATCTCGTGGTGGTAGCTGTCCACGACGTGATCCCGAACGGGCCCATGAAGGAGGGGGAGGTGTCCCGGGCGGTGGTGGTGCGCACGAAGAAAGAGTTCCGGCGGCCAGACGGGTCGTACATCCGCTTCGACGAGAACGCCGCCGTCCTCCTGGATCAGAACAACGAGCCCCGGGGGACGCGCATCTTCGGCCCCGTGGCGCGCGAACTCCGGGATCGGCAGTTCATGCGCATCGTTTCCCTCGCGCCCGAAGTGGTGTAGAGATGAATGTCAAGAAGGACGATACGGTCCTGATCATCTGCGGCAACGACAAGGGCCGGAGAGGCCGCGTGCTGCGCGTCCTTCCCGAGAAGGACCGCGTCATCGTCGAAGGCGTGCGCATGATGAAGAAGCACACAAAGCCCACGCAGCGTGATCCACAGGGTGGGATCGTCGAGCGCGAAGCCTCGATCCACATCTCCAACGTCATGGTCGTCGATCCGAAGACCGATGCGCCCACCCGAGTGCGGCGGCGACCCCTCGACGACGGCCGCAGTGTCCGGGTCGCTGCCCGCAGCGGCGAGATGATCGATTCTCAATAGAGATTCCCCCAATGACCACCTCACGACTCAAGGAACACTACTGGAGCCAGATCGTCCCCGCCCTGCGCGAGCGCTTCGAGTACGGGAACCCCATGGAGGTCCCCCGGCTGGAGAAGATCGTCATCAATTCAGGGGTGGGAGAGGCGGTGCAGGAGCCGAAGGCCCTGGATACGGTGCTGGCTGAGCTCACGGCCATCAGCGGCCAGCAGCCGGCGGTGCGGCGGTCCAAGAAGGCGATATCCAACTTCAAGCTGCGCCAGGGGATGCCCATCGGCGCCGTGGTCACCCTGCGGCGGGACCGCATGTACGAGTTCTTCGACCGCCTCGTCAATTTCGCTCTGCCCCAGTCCCGCGACTTCCGCGGGGTCCCTTCCAGGGGATTCGATGGCCGAGGCAACTACAATCTGGGCATCCGCGAACAGATCATCTTTCCGGAAATCGTCTACGACCGAGTCGATCAGATCCGTGGCATGAACATCACCTTCGTCACCAGCGCCGACACCGACGAGGAGGCCAAGGAGCTTCTTCGCCAGTTCGGTGTGCCCTTCAGCAACTGAACGGACGGAATAACGAATGCCCAAGAAGTGCCTGATGATCAAGGCGGCCCGGGAGCCGAGATTCAAGGTCCGCAAGTACACGAGGTGCCAGCGCTGCGGTCGTCCGCGGGGTGTCTACCGCAAGTTCGTCCTGTGCCGCATCTGTTTCCGCGAATTGGCACTGCGGGGCGAGATCCCCGGGGTGACCAAGGCGAGTTGGTAGGCGGCCCAGCATGAGCATGACCGACCCCATCGCCGACCTGCTCACCCGGGTCCGCAATGCGGCCCAGGCCGGGCATCCCAGCGTCGAGATCCCCGCTTCGAGGCTCAAGCGGGAGATCGCCCGTGTGCTGGCAGAGGAACGCTTCATCGACAATTTCGCCTGCTATGAGGACGGCAAGCAGGGCCAGTTGCGCATCTACCTTCGCTACGACGGCTCCAACCAGAGCATCATCCAGGGGATTCGCCGCCTCAGCAAGCCGGGTCTTCGCCGTTACGCGTCGAAGGACCGGCTGCCGCGGGTGCGGCGGGGACTGGGTGTGGCCATCCTCTCCACTTCCCGTGGCGTCATGACCGATCGGGACGCGCGCCGGGCGGGCATCGGCGGCGAACTCCTGTGCAGCGTCTGGTAGGGGCGGAGCGGACCATGTCGCGTGTGGGCAAACAGCCGATTCCACTGCCCCAGGGGGTCGAGGTGAACGTGCAGGGGCGCGAGGTGAGAGTCAAAGGCCCGAAGGGCGCCCTGGACCTCGAATACCGCACCGACTTCGTCGAGGTCGCGGTGGCGGGCCACCAGGTGGTGGTGGGACGCAAGGGGGAGACCAAGGAGGCCATGGCGCTTCACGGGCTGACTCGCTCCCTGGTGGCCAACGCCGTGGAGGGCGTCACCGAGGGGTTCTCGAAGAATCTGGAGCTCTTCGGCGTAGGCTACCGGGCCGAGGTCCAGGGAGGGAGGCTGAGCCTAAACGTGGGTTACTCGCACCAGATTGACTACGAGCCGCCGCCGGGCGTGGAGGTGGAGGTCACCAACCCCGTGGCCGGCGCCCAGGCCCGCATCGTCGTCTCCGGCATCGACAAGCAGAAGGTGGGCCAGGTGGCCGCGGAGATCCGCCAGAAGCGCAAGCCCGATCCCTACAAGGGAAAGGGGATTCGCTACGAGAACGAGGTCATCCACTGGAAGGCCGGGAAGGCGGCCGTCGCCTGATGGCCAGCCGTCAGCAGAGAAAGGGTGCCGCGCGCCAGCGGCGGCGGTTTCGGATCCGGAAGAAGGTCGTGGGAACCCCGGAGCGTCCTCGCCTCGTGGTGCACAGGAGCCTGCGCAACATCGAGGCGCAGATCATCGACGACCAGGCGGGCCACTCCGTCGTCGGCCTATCGACCCTGTCGAAGGACTTCGAACGTTCAGGGCCGCCGGTGGAGCAGGGCCGCGCCTTGGGCCGGCAACTGGCTTCGAAGGCGCGGGAGAAGGGTGTCGAGCGGGTTGTCTTCGACCGGGCGGGCCTGCTCTACCACGGCATCGTGCGGGCCGTCGCCGAAGGCGCTCGCGAGGGCGGCCTGAAGCTCTAAGCGACTGAATCGAGAGAGAGAATGGCATCCCGAATCGACGCGAGCAATCTCGAATTGACCGAAGTCGTTGTTCAGAACAGCGTGCGGCGCGTATCCCATGTTCGCAAGGGAGGCAGGAACTTCTCCTTCACCGCCATGGTGGTGGCCGGGGACCGCGCCGGACATGTGGGCGTGGGTTCGGGCAAGGCGGGGGAGGTGGCCGAGGCGATCCGCAAGGCCACGGAGGAGGCGAAGAAGGAGATCCTCGAGATCCCCGTAGCCTCGGGCACGATCCCCCACGAGATCATCGGTCGATTCGGTGCCGCACGGGTCCTGCTGAAGCCGGCCTCTCCGGGCACCGGGGTCATCGCCAGCGGCGGCGTCCGCATCGTCCTCGACCTGGCGGGGATCAACGACATCCTCACCAAGTCCCTGGGGTCCGACAACTCGCACAATACCATCAAGGCCACCCTCGACGGCTTGCGCCACCTGCGCAATGCCGAAGAGGTGGCCCGCCTTCGCGGGGTGCCCGTGGAGAGCCTGAGGTGAAGCTCGCCATCACACAGCGGCGGAGCGCCATCGGTCGTTCCCGCAAGCAGCAGTTCACGATCCGGGCCCTCGGCATCCGGCGGCTGCATCAGGTTGTCGTCCACGAGGACACTCCGCAGATCCGCGGCATGATCGCGAAGGTGGTGCACCTCGTCGAGGTGGTGGAACAGGAAGGCCCATAGGGAGCGGCGACCATGCGACTCGGAGAACTACGCCCCACCCCCGGCTCACGCCGGGCGAGCACCCGCAAGGGGCAGGGCCCTGGCTCCGGCAAGGGCAAGACCGCCGGGCGCGGGCACAAGGGCCAGCGCGCCCGGTCCGGCGCCCGCCGGGGCCGCCGCACCGGCTTCGAGGGCGGGCAGATGCCCCTGCACCGCCGTCTGCCGAAGACCGGCTTCTCGAACCGGAGATTCCGGGTCGAGTACCAGATCGTCAACGTCGGCGCCATCCAGGGGGCGGGCCTCTCCGGGGAAGTCGGGCCCGCAGAGTTGGCGCGGGCGGGGCTGATCCGCAAGTCGAGCGAACGAGTCAAGATCCTGGGCGACGGCGAGTTGACGAATCAACTCGCCCTGCAAGCCCACGCCGCCTCCCGCGCTGCTCGGGAGAAGATCGAATCGGCCGGAGGTTCCTTCGAGGTCCTGGCCGGAGAGGTGGGCTGAGTCCGGCGTGCTCCAGAGCTTCAAAAACTGCTTCAAGATCCCCGATCTTCGGCGCAAGATCCTCTTCACCATCGGCATTCTGATCGTCTATCGCATCGGCGGTCAGATCACCGTTCCGGGGATCCGCGAATCCGTGCTGCAGGAGTACTTCGCCGGCGCCGGAGGCACCCTCTTCGGGCTCTACGACATGTTCGTGGGCGGCGCCTTCACGCGGGCCACGGTCTTCGCCCTGGGCATCATGCCCTATATCAGCGCTTCCATCATCCTGCAGCTGATGGGCGCCGTCGTCCCCTTCTTCCAGAAGCTTCAGCGGGAGGGCGAGGAGGGGCGCAAGAAGATCAATCAGTACACCCGCTACGGCACCGTCCTCCTCGCGGGCGCCCAGTCTCTCGGGGTGAGCTATTTCCTGGAGAACATCCGCGGTCCCTCCTCCGGCGTGCCGGCGGTCATCGACGAGGGCTGGGGCTTCCGGCTGCTCACGATGATCACCATCACCACGGGCACGATCTTCATCATGTGGCTGGGGGAGCAGATAACGGAGCGCGGCATCGGCAACGGCATCTCCCTGATCATCTTCGTCGGCATCATCGCCGAGCTGCCCTTCGCCGTGAAGGACGAGTGGCGCCACTACCTGTTGAACCGCGGATCGACGAAGAGCCTCATCGAGGAGATCTTCCTCCTGGCCCTCATCGTCGCCGTCGTGGCTGCCGTCGTCCTTCTCACCCAGGGCCAGCGGCGCATCCCCGTGCAGTACGCCAAGCGGGTGGTGGGCCGCAGGGTGTACGGCGGGCAAACGACGCACATACCGCTGCGCATCAATGCCGCCGGCGTGATTCCCATCATCTTCGCCCAGTCGATCATGTTCCTCCCGGGGACGGTGACCCAGTTCTTTCCCGCCAGCGAGTTCATGGCGAGCCTGGGGGTCTACTTCACGACGAGCTCCGTGTTCTACTGGATCGTGTACGGCACCATGATCGTGTTCTTCACCTACTTCTACACCGCCATCGTCATGGACCCGCAGCAACTGGCGGACAACATGAAGCGCCATGGGGGGTTCATCCCCGGCGTTCGGCCCGGCAAGCGAACGGCCGACTACATCGACCGAATCATGACGCGCATCACCCTGCCGGGATCGATGGCGCTGGCGGCGGTGGCCATCTTCCCGTTCTTCGTCATCGATCAGTTCAACGTCACGCCTTCGTACTCCCAGTTCTTCGGCGGCACGGGACTGCTCATCATCGTGGGCGTCTCCCTCGACACGCTGCAGCAGCTCGAGTCGCAGCTGATGACCCGCCACTACGAAGGCTTCATGAAGAAGGGGCGCATCCAGGGCCGGCGCTGACGGCTCGCGGAACCCAGGGAGTTGCCATGAAGGTCCGAGCATCCGTGTCCAAGCGCTGCCCCGACTGCAAGATCATCCGCCGTCACGGCGTGGTGCGCGTCATCTGCAAGCGCAACCCCCGGCACAAGCAGCGCCAGGGATAGGAGCGGGGGCCGAGCTCCCGCGGACAAGGAGAGAGCACGAAATGGCACGAATCGCAGGGGTCGATCTCCCACGGGACAAGCGCATCGACGTGGGGCTGACCTACATCTACGGCATTGGCCGCTCCTCGGCAGAGGCGATCCTGTCGGAGTCGCAGGTCACGCCCGA
Organism: Candidatus Latescibacterota bacterium; assembly: GCA_022827165.1. Next base: position 4,301 of record JAJDTN010000265.1, on the reverse strand, counting down.
CACTCGCGTGGGCTCCCTTTCGGAGCAGCAGGTCACGCAGTTGCGCAACATCATCGAGGGCAAGTACCGCGTCGAGGGATCCCTGCGGGGCGAGGTCAACATGAACATCAAGCGGCTCATGGACCTGGGCTGCTACCGGGGTCTCCGCCACCGCCGGGGCCTGCCCGTGAGGGGCCAGCGGACCCAGACCAACGCCCGTACGAGGAAGGGGCCGAGGCGGGCCATTGCCGGCAAGAAGAAGGCTCCCCAGTAAGCCGGATTCGACAGAGACTGACTTCAACAGAGGATTGACTCGAATTGCCACCCGAAAGAGGCCGTCGCCGCCGCAAGAAGTCGAGGAAGGTGGAGGCTCTGGGCATCGCCCACATCCTTTCCACTTTCAACAACACCATCGTCACCCTCACCGATGTGGAGGGCAACGTGATCTCCTGGGCCACGCCGGGCAAGGTCGGCATCGGCGGCAGCCGCAAGTCGACGCCCTTCGCCGGCCAGCTGGCCGCGGAGCGCGCCGCCCAGGAGGCGGTCAACATGGGACTGCGCCGGGTCGAGGTATGGGTGAAGGGGCCGGGTGTGGGCCGTGATTCGGCCATCCGCTCCCTGCAGAACGCGGGGCTCGAGATCGCCGCCATCCGCGACAAGACACCCGTCCCCCACAACGGTTGCCGCCCCCCGAAGCGGCGCCGTGTCTGAGGCCGAGGGAGGTCGACGAGAATGAGCAGGTACACCGGACCCAACTGCAGGCTCTGCCGGCGGGAGGGAGCCAAGCTGTTCCTCAAGGGCGAGAGGTGCACCCTCGAGAAGTGCGCCTTCGAGCGCCGCAGCTACGGCCCCGGACAGCACGGCCAGGGTATGCGGCGCAAGCAGTCGGAGTACAGCGTTCAGTTGCGAGCCAAGCAGAAGCTGGCGCGGATCTACGGGGTGCGGGAGGGGCAGTTCCGCAAGTACTACCGCGAGTCGACGCGGGTCCCCGGAGTGAGCGGCGACAACCTCCTGCGCCTGCTCGAGAGCCGCCTCGACAGCATCGTCTACCGCCTGGGGCTGGCGCCGTCGCGGAAGGCGGCCAGGCAACTGGTGCGTCACAACCACTTCACCGTCAACGGCCGCCGGGTCAATATCCCGTCGTACCTCACCTCCCCGGGCGACGTGGTGGCCGTAGTCGAGGGCAGCAGGAAGCTGGAGATCATCCACGAGTCCCTCCGCCGCTCCCGTGAGCTCGTGCCGTGGCTGTCGGTGGACAAGGCCAACCTCACGGGCACCGTGGTGGAGCGCTGCAACCGGGAGGACATACCGACGCCGGCGGAAGAGCAACTCGTCATCGAGTTCTACAGCCGCGTGTAGGCAACGAGGACTTTCACAAGGGATAGCGAAGCACATGGCTCTCGAAGGCATCCAGATGCCGAGGCTTCTCGAAATCGATCGGGACAGCCTCACCAGCACCTACGGGAAGTTCACCTTCCAGCCGCTGGAGCGCGGATTCGGGGTCACCGTCGGACACGGACTGCGTCGGGTTCTGGTTTCCCAGATCCAGGGCGCAGCGATCAAGTCCGTGAGCATCGACGGCGTGCAGCACGAGTTTTCGGTCGTCACGGGCGTCCGCGAGGACGTTCCCGAGATCGTGCTGAACCTCAAGGAGGTGGCCATCCGGTATCACGGAGAGGAGGACCGCACCCTGCGTGTGGAAGCCAAGGGCGGCGAACTCACTGCCAGGGATCTGGCCGTCGATTCCAGCGTGGAGATCATGAACCCCGATCTCCACATCGCCACTCTCGGCAAGGGTGTCACCCTCAACCTGGAGATCACCATCGGCAAGGGCCGGGGCTACGTCTTCGCCGAGGAGAATCGGACCGCCGAACAGCCCATCGGTACGATCCCCCTGGACACCAACTACTCGCCGGTGCTGAAGGTCAACTACGACATCGAGAACGCCCGCGTCGGCCGGCGCACCGACTACGACCGTCTCTTGCTGGAGGTCTGGACGGACGGCTCCATGGGCCCAGACGACGCCGTGGCCCAGGCGGCTCGCATCCTGATCGAGCATCTCAGCCTGATCGCCAACTTCGAGGAAGAGCCCACCGGCGCCGGGCACGAGAAGGAGGTCGACGAGGAGACCAAGCGCATCGCCAGGCTGCTGGCCACTCAGGTGGACGAGCTGGAGTTGTCCGTGCGATCGGCCAACTGCCTGCGCGCGGCGGGTATCTCCACCCTCGGAGAACTCGTCTCCAAGAGCGAAGCCGAGATGCTCAAGTACCGGAATTTCGGCCGCAAGTCCCTGAACGAGTTGGGCGAGATCCTCGACTCCATGGACCTCTCCTGGGGACTGGATGTGAGCAAGTACGAGGATGTCGAGATCGAGGAGGAGCCGGCCTCTCTGGCCGAGGAGTACTGAAGAGATGCGACACCGCAGGCGAACACCCAAGCTCGGGCGGGAGGCGAGCCACCGGAAGGCGATGATCGCCAACATGGTGAGCAGCCTTTTCACCCACGAACAGGTCAGCACCACCGATGCCCGCGGGAAGGTCCTGCGGCGCACCGCGGAGCACATGATCACCTTTGCCAAGCGCGGCGATCTCCACGCCCGGCGCCACGTATTGCGTCACATACCGGACAAGTCGATCGTGGCCAAGCTCTTCGACGAGATCGCCCCTCGCTACGCCGAGCGGCACGGGGGGTACACACGCCTGGTCAAGACCGGCGCCCGCCGCGGGGATGGCGCCGAGATGTGCATCGTCGAGCTTCTCGACCGTCCCGGGGCGGACAGTCCCGCCGTGGTCGAGCCCGAGGAGCCCGGCGAGAAGGAAGAGTGACACGAGGGGCAGCCTCGGACAGCAGCGAACGTCTCCGGGCGGGGTGGGAAGTCCTTCCACCTCGCCTCGCTCTGTTCTCACCCTGTCCCCGGGCCTCGGTGCAGGAGTGATGAAACGGGGGGAACGCGTCATCGTCGAGATCGCAGGCCTCACCGCGAAGGGCGACGGCCTGGCGGTCCGGGACGGTCGGGAGATTCTCGTACCGCGCAGTGTTCCGGGAGACCGGGTCGACGTCTACCTGAAGCGCAAGCGCAAGGGGCGCTTCGAGGGTGTCCTCGATGACCTGATCGAGGAGGGGGCGCCGCGGGTCGACCCGCCGTGCACCCACTTCGGGCAGTGCGGAGGCTGCCGGTGGCAGGACCTCGGATACGAGGACCAGCTGCAGCTCAAGGAGCGAATGGTCCGCCAGTCCTTCGAGGGCCGCCAGCTCGAGGTCGGCCGCTGGCAGGCCATCGCCCCGAGCCCGGACCCGTTCTACTACCGCAACAAGATGGAGTTCTCCTTCGGGAGCAGCCGCCAGGGGCAGCCTTGGCTCGGACTGCACGTGCGCGAACGCTTCAACCGGATCTTCGACCTCGAGGCCTGCTACCTCCAGTCGGAGGCTTCCAACGGCATCGTGGACGCCTTCCGCACTCACGCGACCCGCCTCGCCCTGCCGGTGTATGACCTGAAGAGCCACGAAGGTCTGCTCCGCTTCCTGGTCGTCCGGGAGGGGAAGGAGACCGGCCAGACCATGGTCAACCTCGTCGTCCGCGAGTATCCCAACGAGGGTGTGGACCTGCTGCTGGCGGGGGTGCTGGACCAGGTGGGGGATGGGGTCACCACCTGCGTCGTCACCCGCCACAGCGGCAAGGCCCAGGTCGCCGCCGGCGAGGAGAGCTTCCTCATCAAGGGCGGGGGCCGCATCATCGAGCGCTGCGGCGACCTCGAGTTCGAGATCTCCCCGCAGTCCTTCTTCCAGACCAACACCCGCGGGGCCGGGCAGCTCTACGAGATCGTGGGGGAGTTCCTCGGCGGCGGCTTCGACGGGGAGGTCCTGGACCTCTACGCCGGCACCGGGGGCATCAGCCTCCACGTGGCCTCCCGGGCCCGCGCCGTCGTCGGCGTCGAGCAGGTGCGCGAGGCGGTGGCCGACGCCCGCCGCAATGCGGAGCGCAACGGAATCGACAACTGCGCCTTCGTGGCGGTCGCGGCCGAGGAGGCCCTGGCGGAGCTATGCCAGGAGAGGGCGGAGCGCTTCGAGGCGGTTATCGCGGACCCCCCCCGGGCCGGACTGCACAGGAAGGTGATCGAGGGGATCGTCGCTCTCGGTCCGCCGGCGATACTGTATGTCTCCTGCAACGCGGAGAGCCTGGCCGAGGACCTGTCGTCCCTGCGCGCCGCCGGCTACGACCTGGAGCGGGCGCGGCCGGTGGACCTCTTCCCAAACACCCCCCACTGCCATGGAGTGGACCGCCTCGCCCGTTCTCCCCGATTGACCGGCCCGGGTCCCGGTTG
>JAJDTN010000049.1 GCA_022827165.1 Candidatus Latescibacterota bacterium | reverse complement strand
CGTTCGATTCTCCGGAAGCGGCGTGGGCTGGTGCCCACGCCGCTTCCGGTTCGGGCCCCATCCGCGCCGCCTCTCGAGAGCAGAACCCCGACCAAGACCATGGTGATTGCCGATCGCGTCCGCGAACTCGTGGCCCCACTTGCCCAGGCCGCCTCCGTCGATCTCTACGACATCGAGCACCACGGCGCAACAGTGAGGATCCTCGTCGATTCCGACGGGGGCGTTGACCTGGACGCTCTGGCGAGGCTGTCGCGGTCGGTTAGCCGCGCCTTCGACGAGCACGACCTCATGGACGGTCGGTACACGCTGGAGGTGTCGAGCCCCGGTCTGGAGCGGCCACTGCGCACCCCCGACCACTTCCGCCGGGCCGCCGGCTCCGAGGTGAAGGTCAAGACGCTCCCCGGATTCGACGGACCCCGCCGGCTGACTGGCGTGCTGGAGGCAGTGGCCGACGACGGCGTCGACCTGCGGGGCGAGGACGGCCAGGTTTCTCGGATCGCGTTCGAGCATCTGGCCTCGGCCCGCACCGTCTTCGAGTGGGGTCCGGGTAGCCGTCACCCACGCCAGTCCCAACAACGAGCCGATGCGGAGGAGAAGTCATGAACGCAGAGATGATGGAAGCGCTACAGGCGATGGCGGCCGAGCGGGGCATAACCGTGGACGCGCTGTACGCGGCTCTGGCCGATGCCTTGGAGTCGGCCTACAAGCGGCTGCCCGACGCCAAGGAGTACGCCTGGGTGACGATCGATCCCTCAAGCATGGAATTCCACGTGCTGGCCCAGGATCTGGACGACGACGGCAACCCCATCGGCGAGGAGTACGAGGTCACCCCGGACAACTTCGGGCGCATCGCGGCTCAGACCGCCCGCCAGGTCATGACCCAGCGCATCCGCGAGGCGGAGCGTGAGCTCAAGTACGAGGAGTACGCGGGCCGCGAGGGCGACATCGTCACCGGCATGATCCAGCAGACCGACGCCCGCTACACCCTGCTCGATCTGGGAAGGGTCGAGGCGCTGCTGCCGCAGGCCGAGCAGGTCCCCTACGAGCGCCCCGACTCCAACACCCGGCTCAAGGCTTACATCGTCGAGGTCCGCAAGACGGCCAAGGGTCCCCAGATCGTGGTCAGCCGCACCCATCCCGGCCTCGTGAAGCGACTGTTCGAGCTCGAGGTCCCCGAGATCGCGGATGGCATCGTCGAGATCAAGGCGTGCGCCCGCGAGCCGGGCCACCGGACCAAGATCGCGGTGGCCTCCAACGACCCGAACGTCGATCCGGTGGGCGCGTGCGTGGGGGCCAGGGGCGCCAGGGTCCGCCAGGTCGTCAACGAGCTGCGGGGCGAGAAGATCGACATCGTCCCTTTCAGCAGCGAGCTTGAGGAGTTCGTCACCAAGGCGTTGTCGCCCGCGAGGATCAAGGAGGTCCGCCCGAACGAACTGACCGGCGACTGCGACGTGATCGTCCCCGACTATCAGTTGTCGCTGGCCATCGGCAAGGAGGGCCAGAACGCTCGGCTCGCCAGCCGGCTCACGGGCTGGGGGATCAACATAAAGAGCGAGACCCAGCTGGCCGAGGAAGCTGCGTACGGTGACGTGGAGTGGGCCGAGGGCGAGTGGATCACCGATCCCACCACCGGCGAGCAGCTGTGGCAGCCTGCTGACGGCGGCGAGGCTGTCAGCGCGGATGCCTGGGCCGCGGCCATGGCCCAGGACCAGGCCGAAGCCGCCGATGGCGAGCGGGCCGGGTCGCCCGCAGAGCAGGCGGGCGGCGCCTGAGCCCCGTTCGTACCATTGGATTCCTACCAGGCCTTGTGAGCCCCGTCCGCACCTGTATCGGCTGTCGCAGCCGCCGCCCCAGCGTGGAGATGCTCCGGGTTCGCATGGCCGCGTGCGGCGGGCTGCGGTTCGGGCCCGGCGCGGGCCGTGGTGCCTGGCTCTGCGCCGACATTGCCTGCTTCGACACGGCTCGACGCCGCCGAGCCTTCGGGCGGGCTCTCCGGGCTGACGTTCGGCCGGGCGAGATCGATAGGCTTCGAGGTGCGTGGCCGTCGCGCTCCGGGGACGCTCCCGGGCCCGCAGACCACGCGGAGTCCTGAAGGGGGCAATCTTTGCCAGGAAAGATCCGCGTCCATGAGCTCGCCAAGGAGCTCGGGCTGACCAACCAGGAGACGCTCGAACTCTGCTTCGCGCTCAGCATCGGGGTCAAGTCCCACTCCTCGAGCATTGTGGAAGCCCAAGCCGACCGGGTCCGGCGGAGGGCCGAGCGCGATGGTCTGCTCAAGCCGCCACCCCCGCCGGTGGTCGAGATCGAAGAGCCGGAGACCCCGCTACCGGAGGACGAGCCTGCGGTTGTGGAGCCTCCCGAGCCTACGACGCCCGCGAAGCCTGCCGCGGCGGAACCCATAAAGCCGGTCGCCGCTCCAGCCGCGCCGCCTCAACCCGACAAAGCGCCGAGCGAACCCGAGCGACCGGCGGCAGCCGTCCCCGCTGAGCCTGAGGTCGCCAAGGCTCCGGCCGTGGGCGCCGTGCCGGAGGTGAAGGCCCCCAAGTCCAAGGTGACGATCTCCTCGAGCGGCAGCGTTGCTCCCTCCAAGCGCATCGTCCGCGACGACCCCCATCCGCCGGTAGAGGAGAAGGCTCCGCCGCGCCCGGCGAGTCAGCGTGCGACCGCAGGCGCTCCTCCGGCCCGGCCCCTGAGAGCGGGAAGCCCGCCCGTCTCACGTTCGGGCAAGCCCATCCCGCCGCCGCCTCCGCCGCGCCGGATGCCTCCTCCCCCGCCTCCGGGCGGCTCACCCCGGTCACGCACACCAACCACTGAGCGCCGACCCTCCGGTCCGTCCGGCCGGCCCGCGGGACCGAGGCCGGCGGGGCCGCCGGATCGCGGCCAGGGCGCCCGTCGCGGCGCTCCGCCGGGAGGCCCCCGCCCTCTGGGAGGCCCCCGCCCCGGTGCCCCCGGTGGGCCCGGCG
>JAJDTN010000017.1 GCA_022827165.1 Candidatus Latescibacterota bacterium | reverse complement strand
CGTCGCCGTCGATGTCCGCCCACAGCAGCGCCGAGGCCGGCGACTCCAGGCGCACCCGCCAGACCTCGTCGCCGCTGCCGGCGTCCAGCTTCACCACGTCGCCGCTGCCGCCGCCGGCGAGCAGGTGGGCTGTTTCCCCGGAGACGGTGGCCGCCACGGGAGCGTTGGCGCCGCCGCCGAGGCGGTGCTCCCAGAGGGGCGGCGCGGCGCGGAACTCCCGACGGACGGGTGCCGCCGGCGCGGGCGAGGCAGCCGCCCGGGGCGAAGGCGCCGTGGAGTGGACGGTATCTGTCTCCACCACGGGGCGGCCGTCCTCGAAAGAGACCGCGGTCTCCTCGCCGCCGTCGCGGATGCGCAGCCCGCCGGAGGCCGGGGACTCGGCCTCGATCCCGCCGTGCGGGGTGAACAGGTGCACGAAGAGGATCGATTCCCCTTCCTGTAGGCGGCGGCGGCTCTTGCGGTGCACCACGTGGAGGGGCCCGCGGTGGTGGGGATAGCCTCCCCAGGGGCCGCCGGGGTCCTCGACGATCTCCGCGGCGGAGTCGTCGGCGCAGAGCAGGAACAGCTCCGCGTCCCCCTGGCGCAGCTGCAGGCGCCCCGGGCCGCCGTCCACGTCTCCCACGACGCGCCACAGGCAGCGGCAGCGGTAGTCGCCCGGCTCCCGGCAGAGCAGCTCGTCCACCACGGCGAGGTAGCGCCCCTTGCGCCAGACCAGGGTGCGCCGCCAGTCGAGGCCGTTGTACCCGGCGGCCTCGCTCTGCACGATCCCCAGGTCCTCCTCCTCGCGCTCCACGGTGAGGCGCGCCAGCGGCGGGATGACGACGCCGTCGCCGGGCGGGTCAAGGACGCCGGCGCCGTCCCGCAGCACGGTGACGCTGTTGTGGAACCGCGGCGCCGCGCGGATGTAGTCGCCGTCGGCGAGCCAGGCGCGGTCCCACCAGGTCAGCCGCAGGATGGCGTTCGTGTCCTCGTGGCCGTGGCAGAAGGTGCCAACGCCCTCCAGCAGCGCATACTCGTCGTCGGGCGCGAAGCCCGCACGGAGGCAGAGCTTGTCGAAGTAGCGTCCGCCCGGCTCGGGGCGGTATCCCTCGGGCACCGAAGCCTCCACCCAGCGCCGGGCGGCCTCGGGCAGGTCCAGCGCCGTGACGCCCAGCAGCTCCCCGGGCAGCTCGGGCTCGACCCCTTCGAGGGTGAATCCCTCCTCCGTGGCCTCGACGCTGGCGCGCCAGCTCTCCATCCCGTGACTCAGGTTCGGGCGCTTTCCCTCTCCGAGCCAGTTGAGCAGCCACAGGTGGCCGGGATCCCGGGTGCGCCAGAGGGAGGCCAGCAGCGGCCACAGGTGCAGGCGCCAGCCGCCGCGCTCGAAGGCGGAGAAACCGCTGCTGTCGCCGTACCCGACCTCGCTGCGCAGGTTGTCGGTGGTGATCGCCGCCAGCCGGCAGAGGTCGTCCACGGGACCCCCGTCCAGAAACCGGTAGTCGCCGCGGGCCAGCAGGTAGTCGTTGGTGTGGCGCGGCGTGAGCCACACGTAGCCGACGCCAGCGTCGTCGTTGGGCTTGTACCCCGAGGCCTGGCCCTCGAAGATGCGCTCCACCCGCCGGGCGGCATCGGCGAACTCGGTGATGCCGTGGCGGCGGGAGAGGTAGTCGTGCCCCGCCGCCAGGTTGAGGCCGATGAAGGTCACGTGGTTCTGCCGGGGAAGGCCGTCGGGGTTGACCTCCTCCCGCAGATAGAACAGGCCGGCCAGGTGCCGCAGCAGCTCGACGAACATCTCCACCACCGCCTGGCGCTCGGCGGGCCCGTAGACCGGATCGTCCTCCACCAGCTCCCACAGGTGGATGAACAGGTCGAGATGGAAGAAGTCGTGGTACTCCTCGGGATGGCGGAGGCGCTGATCGCGCCAGGGCCGCAGGGAACCGGCGAAGACCGGCGCCGCCAGCCGGCCCCAGGTCTCGTGGCCGCTGAGGTAGTGGTTCCAGAGCCAGGACTGCAGGCGGCCGCCGCGGAAGGGGGAGGCCACCCAGCCGGCGTCCCAGAGATCCAGGTCGCGCTGCACGAGGGCGTCGATCTCGTCGTCGGCGGGCGGCTCCGGGAGACCCGGCAGACGGCGGGCCGACACCCGGCCCGGGCGGCCGCCGCTCGCCTCGACGATGCGGATCAACTCTTCGATGGCGGCGCCCAGCCCGGCCTCGCCGCTGGCGCCGGCGACGATGGCCCCGGGGCCGTGGCCCAGGGGATCGCGGACCGAGGTCAGGAGAAAGTGGTCGCCGCCGGGGAACAGCGTGTCGGCGAAGCAGCGCCGGGCGTTGTAGAGCCGGGTCACGGCGGCGTTGTTCGCCATGTGCCCGCAGGCGATGACGTGGTGGTCGCGGAACAGGGCCTCGTCGAAGCCGCGGTGAGGGACGAGCGGGGCGCCGCAGGCGTCGGCCAGCCGTTGCGCCGTGGGCATCTCCTGCCAGCCATCGGGCACCACGACGACGGTGGGATCGGTCAGATCGAGCTTGGCCATCGGGCGGTCTCCATTTCCCGGCTATATTGAGACGCGTGGCACGGGAAGAGCACGTCTCCCTCGTCAAGAGGGGGACGAAAGTCTGGAACCAGTGGCGGCGGGACAATCCCGGGGTGCGGCCCGACCTCTACTCGGCCGACCTGAAGGGCCTCGACGGCACCGGCATGGACCTGTCGGGGGCCCTGCTCTCGGTGGCCATCCTCGACGGCGCCGACTTCACCGGGGCGAATCTGCGGCAAGCCGACATCAGCAGCGCTAACCTGACGGAAGGCGTCCTGGCTCGCGCCGATCTGCCGGGCGCCGACGGCCGCGGCACGAATCTCAGCCGGGCGGACCTGCGGGGGGCCGATCTGGGGGGCGTGGACTTGCGCAGCGCGCTACTGGTAGGGGCCGACCTCGACGGAACGGACCTGTCCGGCGCCAATCTGAGCAGCACCCTCCTGCAGAAGGCGCGGAACCTGGAGATCGCCCAGCTGTGCAGCGCCCGCACCCTGTGGCTGGCCGAGCTGGGCGAGCGTCTGGACCTGGCGCGGCAACACTGTCCTCACCTGCTGGAACGCCCGGCCTGATCCCTCACTCCAGCCAGAAGCCGTAGAGCCGCGCCTTCCGCAGGTGGAAGCGCAGGCGCACGGGGATTCCGGCAGATCCAGCCGCCGTCTCTTCCCCCCACGTGACGGCTCCGCGCAGGTGGTCTCCTTGCAGCAGCCGGCACTCACCGGCCGACCGGCCGGGCAAGGGGGCGTGGCTCTCCGCGTCCACCATCTCCGCGGCCATCTCGCCGTCGCCGGTATCGGCGTTCACGTACAGTCTCTCACCGCTCCACAGGAAAGGAGCGGTGAGCAGCTCGCCCTCGGGGGATGCGTCGAGGGAGACGAAGCCGTCCAGCCGCAGTCTGGCCAGACAGATGGCCCCGCTCTCCTCCCAGAAGGCATCGTTGTAGATGCGGGGATCGAGACCGGCGAACAGGTCCCGGTGTCCGCGGAATCGATAGGCGTTGTAGTAGATCCAGATCTCTGGCCCGCGCACGATGGGGGGGCCGCACAGGGCTACTTGGGCATTGCCGAAGTTGGCGCCGCCCTCCCACGGTTCCACCCCGACGAAGACGGCGCGGTCCGCGACCCGGTGCCAGTGACAGGCGTCTCTCGACACGGCCAGTTCCACCTGGTTGAGGCCGGTGTGATTGGTATGCTCCGGATCGGCGCCGGAGGGATTGAAGAGCAGGGGGAAGCCGATGTACAGACCCTCGTAGGTCATGACCGGCAACATGTAGAGCTGGGCGATGTACTCCCTGCCGTCGACGGCGGGCGGAGAGAGGTACGCCGGGTCGTCGACGACCTCCTGGATGCGGCGCTCTCGGTTCTCCTGGTCGATCTCGTCGGTGTGGAGGATGAGCACCGGGTCGGTCCAGTGGACGAAGTCGGGGCTGGTCGTCAGCCAGGCCGAGCGGCCCCACTCGGTGCGGTGCTTCACCGTGGCCAGGTAGCGTTGGCCGAGGTCGTCGCGGATGAGCTGGGAGGTATCCTGACTGGGGATGGGGGGCGCATCGGGGAAGGTCCACCGAAAGCCGTCGGGTGACACACCGGGACAACGGTTCATGTGGTCGTCGTTGCTGAAGAAGGCCTTGTAGCGGCGCCTGGGATCGTCGTCGCTCTCGTCGCGGATGACGTGATACAGGGAGCGCTCCGGCGACCGGTAGGCGATGTTGTTGGCCGTGGAGCCGTCGCACTCGTACAGCCCGAGGTCGGGCTGTTCCCAGTGCCGGCCGTCCGTCGACTTGGCGTAGAGGCAGAGGGCGTCCTCGGCGTAGGCAGGATAGCCCCTGTACCACCACTCCCAGAGGGACATTTCCGGATTCCACTGGGGCACGCTGGCGCTCTGCACGTGCTTCTCGCCCCGCGAGCGGTTGGTTCGCAGGACGGGCCCGCAGCGCTCGGGCCGGTGCAGCACCCGCTGGAGGCCGGACACGGCCTCGATGGCGCCGTCGTCCAGGAAAAGCTGCTTGTGCCGGTGGGGATGGATGAGGTTCACAGCCCCAGCCACCAGTTGCCCTTGATCAGCAGAATGCTGTGCCCCGGGTCGAGGAGGGCGCCGCCGAGGTCCCCGGCGGGTTGGAACCGGGGGTCGAGGGTGTCGCCGAAGCCGCGGTCCCGGCTCTGCTGCCAGACGACGAAGAGGGTGCTGCCGGGGCGGAACTCCCAGCGCAGGACCAGGTTGGAGTGGAATGAGCGGAAGTGGAAGTCGGGGTTTCCGTCGAAGCCGGCGTAGGGGAGGAACTCGTAGGACCGGGGGCGGGCAAGCTCCTTGATGGCGCCGTAGTCGCCG
>JAJDTN010000266.1 GCA_022827165.1 Candidatus Latescibacterota bacterium | reverse complement strand
CAGCTCGCGGTACTCGGCGGGATAGTCGCCGGCCAGGGCGCGGCGCATCGCCTCGCGCCAGGCCTCCGGACGCTGGCCGAGATCGACGGGCAGCCACCCCGGGCCGGTGAAGGGACGCTGCTCCCCCTGCTCCGAGCGGCGGCGCTTCTCGAAGCCGCGGGAGTGGATGGAACGGCTGGCGTCGAGCAGGCGCTGCAGGATCCGCTCCTGCCCCTCGGTGACGCGGGCGTCGGCGCGGGGCCGCTCCATGCGCGCCAGGACCTCCTTCATCTCCCGCTGGATGGCGCCGATGCGCTCCTGCAGCGAGCGCTGGCCGCGCAGGGACCGCTCCACCTCGGCCAGGGCCTGCTGGATGCGCCGCTGCTCGGCGGCCAGTCCCGGCATGGCCGGGATCCGGCCCCCGGGCCCGCGCGGGTTCCGGGATCCCTGCTGCATCGCCTGCCGGGTCGCCTCGTTGAGGGCGGACTGCTGCTCGGAGAGGGCCATCATCTGCTCCATGGCCTCGCCGAAGGAGGAGGGCGTGCGCGCCTGGCTCAGGTTGTCCAGGCTCCGCCGCAGCTGCTGCGCCGCCTGGTTCAGGTAGCCCATGGCCTCGGTCTGGAGCTGTCCGGCGCGGCCCCTCTCCAGCTGCCCCAGCCGTCCGGCGGCCTCCTCCATGCGGCGCAGGGCGCCGCCGAGGGTGGCGGCCAGGGAAGGCTCCAGGGCCAGCGTCCTCGAGCCGGCGCGGGCGACGTCCTCGGTGACCAGCTCCGCGCCCTGGGCCAGGGCCTGCTGGCCGGCGGCCAGGGCGGCGGCGGGACGCCCCGGCTGGCGCGAGGTCTCCTGCGCCAGCTCCTCCTGCCGGCGGGAGAGGTCCACCAGGTCGGCCATGGCCCGGCGCAGGAGGCGGGCCAGCTCCTGCCGCTGGCCGCCGAAGAACTCCTCGCGGAGCCGGCCCATGGACGCGGAGAGTTCCTCCAGGTCCTGCCGCAGGGCGGCGCCCATCCTTCCCGCCCGGGGCCGCTGCCCCGAGGCCAGGAGGCGCTCCATGCGGCGCATGCGCTCCGACAGGGCCTGGTGCTCCATGTTCCCGGCCTCGGAGCGCAGGGCCTCGGCGGTCGGCGCGCTCAGGTCCTGCAGCTCCTGCCCCAACCGGTCGATCTCCCGGCGCAGGCGGTCGGTGTCGCCGGCGAGCCTCCCCTCCTGCTCCCCCAGGGCCTCGTCCCCGAGGGCGGCCTCCGCGGAGGTCTGGTCCAGGGCCTCGTTGATCCTCCCCTGGCGGTCCTCCAGGTCCTCCGCCTGCTCGACGACGGCCAGCAGGCGCTGCTCGGCGTGCACCTGCCGGAGCAGGTCCAGGGTCCGCTCCAGGCGCTTCTGAAACGCCTCCTGGTCCTCGGCGAACTGCTTCAGGGCCTCGGCGAGCTCTTCGGCGTCGGGCTGCTCGGCCGCCTGCTGCAGGGCCCGCAGGGCCTCCAGCAGCTCCGGGGAGGCGACGGCGGCCATCAGCTCGCGGATCTCGTCGAGCTTGTCGAGCAGGTCCCGCGAGTCGGCGCCGCCCTGCTCCAGCTTCTCCAGGGTGCCGGCCATCTGCCGGGCGACCTCCTCCACGGCGCGGGCGCGCTCCTCCTGGGCGGCCAGGGCGCTCTCCAGCTCCTGCTTCTGGTCCCAGGTGAGCTCCTCGGTGCGCAGCACCTCGCGCCGCAGCCGCTCCACGTATTCCCGGGCCCCCGCCTCCTCGGCGGCGACCTCCTCCAGCGACGCCAGGCGCTCCTCCTGCTGTCTCGAAGCCTCGTCGAACAACTCCCAGAGGGAGGGGAAGCGCAGCACGTGCTCGGGGCTCACCGCCCGCTTCGGCCCGCCCACGGCGTCGTTGTCGAAGGCCTCGGCGCGGTAGCGCACCCGGTCCTCCGGCAGCAGCTCCAGCGGCGCCAGGTCCCACGGCTGGGAGAGGACCACCCGGGGGCCGGCCTCCACGGGCATGGGCCGGCGCCTCTCGGGACCCTGGCCGACGCGGAAGACGAGGTCGACGCGGCTCACCCCGAAGTCGTCGGCGGCCTCGACCCGCACCCGCACCTGCTGGCTCTCGGGCAGGTCGGCCTCGGGGCCGGGCTCGGAGATGACGACCTCCGGCGGCTGGTCGCGCAGCACCTGGAGGGCATGGCGGATGGGGGTCCGGTTGCCGACCCCCTCGCGGTCGGTGAGGGCCACCAGGTACTCGCGGCGGGCGCCGGCGCTGTCCTCCGGGGCCGGCAGGGTCCAGCTGACGACGGCGCCGTCGTCGACCACCCGGGCCGGCAGGCGCAGGGTATCGTCGATCACCAGGGCCGCGGCGGAGAGGGGCTTGCTGGCGTGGATCGCCCACTCGACGGCGGTCCCGGCGAGGGCGCGCACGTCGCCGCCCTGGTCCTCGACCCGCGCCGGGAGCCCGCTGTACTGCGGATAGTCGTAGCGCAGCCGCAAGCGGGTGACCTCGGGGGGATCGATGACGGTGACGCGGTAGGGGCCGGCCTCGCCGTCGCCGGCGGCGACCTCGAAGTCGAAGGTGGAGCGCACCTCTTCGAAGAGGTGGCGCAGCGAGTCGGCGCCGCCGGCTTCGAGGATCACCTCCTCCTCGACCCAGTCCCCGTCGCGCACGTCGCGGCGGCGGACCCGCAGCGCCGGCGGCCGGTCGCCTTCGATGCGGATGGAAAGAGCCACGTCTTCTCCGCGGACCGCCCGCTGGTGGCCGGGCTCGACATGGACCCGGGTCCGCTGCGGGCGCTCGAAGGCCGTCCCCGGGTGCAGGCAGCGGTGCAGGGCCTCGCCGCCGGCGGTCCCGGAGAGGGCGAGCAGGAGCAGCAGCGGCCCGGCGATGGCCGCGCCCCTCAGGGCGGCGCGGCGCAGCCTCGACGCCGGCACCAGCCGCGCCTCTCCGTGGCGGTCGAGGACGGCGGCCGCCTCCGAGGCCGAAGCGGCGAGCAGGTCGGAGGAGTAGAGCCGCGAGCGCGGGCCACCGCCCGCCTCCAGGGCCGTCATCAGCCGCTGCGACAGCTCCGGCGCCCGCTCCTCGATGGCCAGGGCCGCGGCCCTCAGGGAGAGGCCCCGGCGCCACGGCCACAGGATGCGCGCCGCGGCGGCCGCGGCGGCGGCGGCGGTGACCAGGATCAGCCCCCATCTCCAGGGGGAGGGCAGGTAGAGGAGGGCCTCCAGGCCGACGGCGAGGACGCCGGCGGCGACGGCGGTGGACAGGCCCGCCGCCAGGCCCGCGGCGGCCTCGAGCAGCAGCCGGCGGCGGCGCAGCCGGCGGAGCCGCTCGAGCAGCAGATCGCGTGCCGGGGCTTCGTTCACGACGGGCTAGCGGGTGAGGGCGTAGAGGACGATGTTGGCTCCCATGCGCAAAGCCTGCTGCCTCACTTCCTCCGGGTCGCCGTGGACGTGGGCGTCTTCCCAGCCGTCGCCGAGGTCGGACTCGTAGGTGTAGAGGACCAGGAGGCGCTCCCCGCCGAAGAGGCCCAGGGCCTGGGGCCGCCGGCCGTCGTGCTCGTGGACCTTCGGCAGGCCGCCGGGCAGGTCAAAGTGGCATCGGAACAGTTCGTGGCCGGCGGGCAGCTCGACGAACTCCCTCGTGGGGAAGACCTTGCGCATCTCGCGCCGGAAGGACTCGTCCATGCCGTAGTTGTCGTCGGCGTGCAGGAAGCCGCCCGCCTCGAGGTAACGCCGCAGGCGGGCGGCTTCCTCGGCCGTCCAGGAGACGTTGCCGTGCCCCGTCATGTAGAGGTAGGGATGGGCGAAGAGCTCGCGGTCGAGGAGGCGCACGCGCGCCTCGGAGGAGGCCGTGGGCAGCCTCGTGTGGCGCCCGAGGAAGGCCAGCAGGTTGGGCAGGGACGACGGGTCGCTGTACCAGTCGCCGCCGCCGTCGTACTGGAGCCGGGCGATGGTGAACAGGTCGGTCGGCCCGGCATGGCCCGGGGCCGCCGGAGTCAGGACCGCCGCCGCCAGGATCGCCACCCGCAGGGCGGCGGACGCCCGGCCCGCGGTCAAGGGCGGGCCCCCTTCACCAGGGCGAAGCGGCCCGAGACCGGCTCGCCCGACTCGCTCTCGGCGACGTAGTAGTAGACGCCCGCGGCCACCAGGTACCCGGCCTCGTTCAGGCCGTCCCAGGTGATGGTGCCGCGCCCGGCCTCCCCCCGCCGGGTGGCCACGAGATCGCCGGAGGCCGAGTAGATGCGCAGGGTGGCCCCGAGGGGCAGCCCCGTGATCGACACCTCCTCTCGCCCGGCCGTCACGTACGGGTTCGGATAGACGCTCGCCAGCTCCGGCCGGCCGTCGTCCACCGCTCTCAGGCGCAGGCGGCTGAGACCGTCGAGGGTGCCGATCCAGAGATCTCCGCCATCGGCGTCGTAGCGCAGCCCCTTCACCTGGTTGCCGATGAGGCAGCTGTTGCCCGAGGTGAAGTTGAGGTCGACCTGGCCGTCGGCGCGGATGCGCGACAGACCGGCCGACGTGCCGACCCATACATTCCCGTCCTCGTCCTCCTCGAGGGAGCTGATGTCGGCCGAGGGGAGGCCGTCCGAGGTGTCGTAGACCTGCCAGGCGGCCACATCCAGGGTTCCGGAGGCCCGGTCGTAGTCCGGCGTCAGGACGTTCACCCCGTTCTCGGCTGCCATCCAGACGCGGCCGTCCCGGCTGGCGAGAACGGCGAAGAGGCGATCGCTCGTGAGCCGGCTCTCCCCGGCCTGGGAGAGGTTGACCATGCGATCGTCGCCGCCCTCGAAGGGGGTGCCGCCATCGTCGAGCAGAACGAGGCCGGAGCGGCGGCTGACGATCCACTTGAGGCCGGTGGGGCCGATGTCCATGCGGTAGAGATCGAAGGTCGGGAGCAGCCCCAGCTCCTTCTGGTCGAAGAGGTACTCCCGCTGCGGAGGATAGCCGTCGAGGACGGCGACCCCCACCAAGGTGTTGAGCAGCCACATGCGCCCCGCGGGGTCGCGGTGGATGTCGCTGACGACGATGAAGTTCCGGTTGTTCGTGGCGCTCGGTCTCAGGACGGTGCCTTCGGTGGGGACCCTCGTCCAGCCCGTCCCCTCGCGGATGAAGGCGCCAGCCCCCCAGCTGCCGGTCCAGAGGCGCCCCTCCGCGTCGGTCTCGAGGGCGACGACGGTGCGGCGCTCGTGGACCGACCAGCCTCCCTCCGACAGGTGGTAGATGCCGGCGTCGTCCTCCGTACGCAGGTCGTCGGGCACGCTGGCCGCCCACACCTCTTCCTCCCCCGTGACGGCGATCTCGTAGAACCGGCTCGACCCCGGCTCGCTCGACGGCAGGACGGACTCGTCCCCGATGGCGTGGAGACCGGTGCCGGTGCCCAGCCACAGCACGTCCTCATCCGTCCTGCTGATGGCCCTGATCTCCGCGATCTCCGGTGCCGAGACCCTCGCCCATCCACCGTTCCCGGTGCGCGCCAGCAGTCGACCCTCGGCGGTGGCGGCCACGAGCTGCCCGCCGCGGGCCCCGAGGCTCACGATGGTCTCCTCGTGGTCCCGCCGGAAGCCGTCCTCCTGCGGATCGTAGATCAGGACACCTCGCAGCGTGCCCGCGTAGAGGACCCCGTCGACGGCGATGGCGGTACCCACCGCTCCGATGTTGTCGAGGGTACGCCAGCTCTCGGGATCCTGCAGGTTCGGGTGGTCGATCCGGGCCCAGGCGATCCCCACCGTGGTACCCACGAAGAGGGTGCCGTCGAGAATGGCCATGCTGCGGACGGCCGTGTCCTTCGGGAGGTTGCCGAGGAGTCGATACGTCTCCTTGACTTCCTCGCGGTCGGTCAGAAAGAGGCTGACGCCCGTGCTCGTGCCGACGAAGAGCCTCCGGCCCAGGCTCAGAAGCGAGGTGATGGCGAGACCGCGGAATTCCCGATAGGTCCGGTCGAAGGTCGAGGTGGCCGGACGGTAGCGGCTGAGGCCCTGGCCGTCGCTGCCGAACCAGAGGTGGCCGTCGCCGTCGGCGGCCAGGGACAGGATGCGGTTGCCCGCGAGTCCGTCGATCCGGGACAGACGGTCGTAGCGGCCCTGGATGCGGTCGTAGCGCAGGACCCCGCCCGTCGTGGCGGCCCACACCTCATCACCGTCGATGAGCACGCCTTCCACCTGCTTCATGCTGGTGTAGGCAGCCCACTCGCGGTCACAGCGGGCGCCGGCGGAGGAACTCAGCAGGAGTCCAAGGAAGACCAGGAGGATCACCGGACGGTCTCACATGGTGGACTGGGGGTCGACGACGACGCCCAGATCGACATCGCGGCGGCTGGCCTCACGGCGCATGGGGCCCAGGGCCGACGCCGCCGTGAGACGCAGTTGACGCCCGCCGGCGCCGGCGAGCAGGACCTGCCAGCGGTAGCGCCCCCGCAGGCGCGCCAGCGGCGCCGGCGCCGGCCCGAGGACGGCAACCCCCGCCGGACCGGCTCGCTGCAGCAACCGCGTCCCCCGCTCCGCCGCCCGGCTCACCGCCTCCTCCGATTCGCCGCGCCAGCGGAAGACGATGAGGCGCCCGAAGGGCGGGAACCCCGCCGCCTGGCGCTCGACGAGCTCGCCCTCGGCGAAGGCGTCGTAGTCCTGGCGCGCCGCGGCGAGCAGCACGGGGTCCTCGGGAAGACGGGTCTGGATGACCACCTCGCCTCGGTTCGAGCCTCGCCCGGAGCGTCCCGCCACCTGCGTGAGCAGCTGGAAGCTGCGCTCGGCGGCGCGGAAGTCCGGGAGGTGAAAGCCGGTGTCGGCGGAGATCACGCCGACGAGAGTCACCTCCGGGAAGTCGAGGCCCTTGGCCACCATCTGCGTACCTAGCAGCACGTCGGCCTCCCGCCGGCGGAATCTCTCGACCAGGCGGTCGTGGGCGCCTTTCCATCCCGTGGTGTCCACATCCATACGAATGACGCGGATCCCCGGGAACTGTTCCTCGAGGGCGGTCTCCACCTTCTGGGTCCCCGCGCCGGTCAGCCTGACCTCGGCACTGCCGCAGGACGGGCACTGGCCGGGTACGGGCGTGCGGTAGTCGCAGTAGTGGCAGCGCAGGCCCTCCCCCTGACGGCGGTGGTAGGTGAGGGAGACCTGGCACCGGCCGCAGGCGATCGCCTCGCCGCAGCTGGCGCACTGCACGACGGGTGAGAACCCGCGCCGGTTCTGGAGGAGCACGATCTGCTCGCCGCGCTCGAGGCGATCGCGGATCTTGAGGCGCAGGGTCTTGGAGAACAGGGTGCGCTGCCGTCCCTGGAAGGGCTCCCGCCTCATGTCGACCACCTCGACCCGCGCCAGGGGCCGGTCGTCGATCCGCCGCGGCAGGCTCAGGCAGGTGTACTTGCCGCTGCGCGCGTTGCACCACGACTCGAGGCTCGGCGTCGCCGACCCGAGGATGACGGGAACGCCGGCCAGGCGCGCCCTCACCACCGCCAGGTCGCGGCCGTTGTAGACCAGCGGCTGCTGACTCTCCAGGTCGTCCTGGAAGTAGGAGCCGTCGTGCTCCTCGTCGACGACGATCAGCCCCAGCTTGTTCACCGGGGCCAGCACGGCGGAGCGGGCGCCGATGACGAGTCTCTGCTCGCCGCGCCGGAGCCGGCGCCAGGTGTCGTAGCGCTCCCCCGCCGACAACTGGCTGTGCAGGACCGCCACGGTCGCTCCGAAGCGGGCCCGGAAGCGGCGCACCATCTGCCAGGCCAGGGCGATCTCGGGAGTGAGGACGATGGCGCTGCCGCCCGACCGCAGGACCCGCTCCACCGCCAGCTGGTAGACCAGGGTCTTGCCGCTGCCGGTGACCCCGCGCAGGAGAAGCGGCTCGAAGCGGCCCCCATCCAGGGCGGAGTGGATGCGCCGCAGGACCTCCTGCTGGTCGGCGGTGGGTTCCGGCGCCGGCGAGTCCGCCGCCTCGAGAGCGGCGAGGGGATCGCGCAGGACCTCCTGCTCCACGGTCTCGGTCAGCCCCCTCCCCTGCAGCCCCTTCAGGACGGCGTAGCCGAATCCCTCCTCCAAGAGGCGGCGCTTGGGCATGGGGCCGGCCTGCAGCAGGTGGCGGAGGCAGCGCCCCTGGGCCGGGGCGCGCCGGGTCACCGCCGGCAGGTCGTCCCGGGCCCGGTCCGGGTCGGCCACGCGCACGAGCTGGCGCCGGCGGGCTCGAGCCGCTCCGCCCGCCAGGTCCGGCCGCATCTCGATCCGTCCGTGCTGAAGCAGCCGCCGGAGGGCGCCCTCCAGCCCGCGCTTGCCCAGACGGCTGCGCAGGGTGGTCACCTTCAGCGGACCACGGGCGCGCCTGAGCTCGGAGA
>JAJDTN010000003.1 GCA_022827165.1 Candidatus Latescibacterota bacterium | reverse complement strand
GGAGGAGGACCCCCTGGGCCGGAGCCACTCCGACCGCATCGACCGCGTCCTCACCCACCGCGTCTTCGGGCTGGCCGCCTTCCTCGGGGTCAGCGCCCTCCTCTTCCAGGGCATCTACGCCTGGGCGACACCCGCCATGGACCTGGTGGAGACCGCCGTCTCCACCCTGGGTGCCGCCCTTGGCTCCTCGCTGCCCGCGGGCCCCCTGCGGAGCCTGCTCGTCGACGGCGTCGTCGCCGGCGTCGGCGGCGTCCTCGTCTTCCTGCCCCAGATCGCCCTCCTCTTCCTGCTGATCGGGATCCTGGAGGACTGCGGCTACATGGCTCGCGCCGCCCTGCTCATGGACCGGCTCCTCGGCCGGCTGGGGCTCTCCGGACGCTCCTTCATCCCCCTGCTCTCCAGCTTCGCCTGCGCCGTGCCGGGAGTGATGGCGGCGCGCACCATCGCCGACCGGCGGGACCGCTTCGTCACCGTCCTCGTGGCGCCGCTCATGAGCTGCTCCGCCCGGCTGCCGGTGTACGCCTTGTTCATCGCCGCCTTCATCCCCGAGCGCGCCCTCCTCGGCGGCTGGCTCGGGCTCCAGGGCCTGACCCTGCTGGCCATGTACTGCCTCGGCGCGCTGGTGGCCGTGCCCGTCGCCTGGTTGCTGCGCAGGACCCTCCTGCGGGGGGAGTCGAGCCCCTTCCTGCTGGAGCTGCCGGCCTACAACTGGCCGACGCCGCGCACCGTGCTGCTGCGCGTCTACCAGGCCAGCCGCGCCTTCGTCGTGCGCGCCGGCAGCGTCATCCTCGCCGCCACCATCGTCATGTGGGCCCTCGCCTACTACCCGCGGTCGTCGGAGATCGGGGCCCGCTACGAGGTCGAGCGCGCGGCCGCCGCGATCCTGGCGGAGGAGGAAGCCCGCGAGTCCCGGCTCGCCGACATCGACCGGTCCGAGGCCGCCGACTATCTGCGGTCGAGCTACCTCGGGCGCGCCGGCCAGAGCCTGGAGCCGGTCTTCGAGCCCCTGGGCTGGGACTGGCGTCTCGGCATGGCCGCCCTCGCCTCCTTCCCGGCCCGGGAGGTGGTGATCTCCGCCCTGGGGACCATCTACAGCCTCGGGTCCGACGTGGACGAGACCTCACCGGACCTGCGCGACGGGTTGCGCCGGGCCACCCGGGCCGACGGCAGCCCCGCCCTGAACGTGCCCGTGGCCCTGTCGGTGATGGTGTTCTTCGCCCTCTGCGCCCAGTGCATGTCCACCCTCGCCGTCATCCAGCGCGAGACCTCCAGCTGGGCCTGGCCGGTGTTCTCCTTCGTCTACATGACCGCCCTGGCCTACGCCGGCGCCTTCGGCACCTACCGCCTGGGCGTGTGGATGGGCTGGTGAATCCGGTGGACTGGCAGACTCCCCTGACCGTCCTTCTCGCCGCGGGCTGCGCGGTCTTCCTCCTCCGTGGCTGGCTGCGCCCCTTGTTCTCCCGCGTGGCCGGCGCCTGCGGCGGCTGCCACAGTTGCGGTCACGACGAAGAGGAGGGGGATCCGGGACTCGTGCAGATCGACACTGGCGAGGTGTCCGGCGAGAACGGGGCCTCCGCCCGCTAACGGCGGCGCGTCCAGGCGCCGCCGGGCAGGGACTGCACGCGCCCCGCCAGCTCCAGTTCCAGCAGCCGCGCCGCTACCTGCGCCGGCGGCAGACCGCTGTCGCGGGTCAGATCGTCCACCTGGCGCACTCCCGTCTCCAGCAGGGCCAGCAGCGGGTCCGGGTCCCGCCCCGGGGACGCCGGATCGCCGCTGGCCGCGCCCGGGCGGGCGTCGCGGACGTGGTCCGGCAGCCGCGGCCACAACTCCTCCAGCACGTCGTCGGCGGAGCGCGCCAGGCAGGCGCCGTCGCGCAGCAGGGCCAGACCGCCGTGGCAGCGGCGGTTGGTGACCTCCCCCGGCACGGCGAAGACCTCGCGGCCCTGCTCGGCGGCGCAACGCGCCGTGATCAGCGCGCCGGAGCGCTCCGGGGCCTCGGCGACCACCACGCCGAGGCTCATGCCGCTGATGATCCGGTTGCGCCGCGGGAAGGAGCCGGCCGCCGGGCCGCTGCCAAGAGGCACCTCGGAGAGGATGGCGCCCTCGGCGAGGATGCGGTCGTAGAGGGCGCGGTTGGAGGCCGGGTAGGGAATGTCCGCCCCGCAGCCGAGGACGGCGAGGGTGGCCCCGGCGGCCAGGGCCCCCTCGTGGGCCGCGGCGTCGATGCCCCGGGCCAGGCCGCTGACGACGGCCAGTCCCCGCCCCGCCAGGTCACCGGCGAAGGCGCTCGACACCTCGGCGCCGTAGGGCGAGCAGCGGCGGGAGCCGACGATGGCCACAGCCGTCTGCCGCAGCAGCTCCGCGCGGCCCCTCACGAAGAGGATCGGCGGCGGATCGTGGATCTGGCGCAACAGGGGCGGGTACCGGGGATCGTCGAAGCCCACCAGTTCGACGCCGAGACGGGCGGCTCGGGACAGCTGGTCGTGGGCCCAGGCCATGTATTCGCCGGCCTCGACGCCGCGGTCCGCCAGGGTCGCGCGCAGGGCCGCCCGGGCCGATCCGAAGCGGCGCAGCAGGCCGAGGCAGGTGACATCGCCGCAGCGCGGCAGATGCCGCAGGGCGAGGAGGGCCGCGGCCTCGCCGCCGTCGGTGCGCCCGGGAAGCGCGGCCGGGGAGGAGGTCATCCCTCCGGCGCCCGGGAGGCCGTGCGCGCGCGCAGCACCTCGCCGCCCAGCCAGGTGACGAGCTGCGGCAGTCTCCGGCCGCTGACCGAGGAGACGAGGAAGGAGGGGGCGTCGACGCGGACGGGAGGCTCGAAGCTCTCGGCCGCGGGGCCCAGCAGGTCGGCCTTGGTGTAGGCGATGGCGAAGGGCTTGTCCAGCAGGGAGGCCTCGTACTGGCGCAGTTCCTGCCGCAGGGCGCCGAAGGCGGCCTCCGGATCGTCCCCGGCGGCGTCGATGGTGAACAGCAGCACCCGCGTGCGCTCCACGTGGCGCAGGAAGCGGATGCCCAGGCCGCGGCCGTCGTGGGCGCCCTCGATGAGCCCCGGCAGGTCGGCGAGGACGAAGCTGTCGTAGTCGCCGAAGCGGACGATGCCCAGGTTGGGCTGCAGGGTCGTGAAGGGGTAGTCGGCGATCTTGGGATGGGCCGCCGACAGGCGCGACAGCAGGGTCGACTTGCCGGCGTTGGGCAGACCCACGAGGCCGGCGTCGGCCAGCAGCTTGAGCTCGAGGCGGACCTCCTGCTCGCGTCCGGGGCGTCCGCGGTCGGCCCGGCGGGGCGCCTGGTCGGTGGGCCGCGCGAAGCGGGCGTTGCCCCGCCCCCCGCGGCCGCCCTTCAGGAGCACGATCTCCTGCCCCGGCTCGACCAGGTCGGCGATCACCCGGCCCTCCTCGCCGCGGACGACCGTCCCCGGCGGCAGGCGCACCACCGCGTCCTCGCCGCCGGCGCCGGTGAGGCCCTTGCCGCGGCCGTGGCTTCCGCGGCCGGCCTCGATGCGCGTCTTGTAGCGGAAGTCGACCAGGGTCGCCAGGTTGGCGTCGGCCCGCAGGGTCACGCTGCCGCCGTCGCCGCCGTCGCCGCCGTCGGGCCCGCCGAGAGGGGCGTACTTCTCGCGCCGGAAGCTGACGCAGCCGTCGCCGCCGTCGCCCGACTTCAAGGTGATCGTCGCCTCGTCGATGAACATCGTCTCAGGCCTGCCCGAACCTCTCCCTCAGGCGCCTCTCCACTCCCGGGGGCACGAAGCGGCTCACGTCGCCGCCGTGCTCGGCGACCTGCTTCACCGTCGACGACCGCAGGTACATGTACTCGGCGCTGGTCATCAGGTAGACGGTGTCGAACTCCTCCCACAGGCTGCGGTTCATCAGGGCCATGGAGAACTCGGACTCGAAGTCGGTCACCGCCCGCAGGCCGCGCACGGCCTGGCGGATGCCGTGAGCGCGCGCGTAGTCGACGAGGAGGCCGTCGGTGGCGTCGGCCTCGACCTGGGGCCAGTGGGAGGTGGCCTCGCGGATCATGGCCAGGTTCTCCTCGTCGGTGAAGGTCGACCGCTTGTCGGGGTTCACGGCCAGCAGCACCACGAGGCCGTCGTACATGTCGAGGGCGCGCTCGATGATGTTCAGGTGACCCCGGGTGATCGGGTCGAAACTGCCCGGATAGACGGCTCGGCTCATCGTTCCTCCTCGGCGGATTCGGTGATGACGGCGCGGATGTCCGACGGCCCTCGGCCCCCGGCTGCCGGGACCCTGGCGGTGCGGGATCGGATCCGGCCCATGGGGCTAGGCCTGCAGGGTCGAACGGTACGCGAGACCGGCGGCGACGGCGAAGGCGCCCGGCGGACGCCCGCTGCGCTCCAGCCCCCGGGAGGCCTCCGGCCGGCGGTCCAGGCCGCTGAAGGGGTCCAGGACGGCGACGCTGTCGGCGAGACCGGCCAGCCCCTCGGCGTGGGCGGGACCCTCGGGCCCGCTCAGCCACAGGGCGCGGGGCGGCTCTGCCCCGAGCTCTTCCGCCAGCATCTCCCCCAGGGGTCCCGCCAGGCCCTCGCCGCCGCGGCCGTCGGCCGGCAATACCCTCTCGGCCTCGTACTCCCCTTCGTGCAGCAGGACCGCCCGCGCCTGCCGGGCCTCGCCGTGGACGATGAGGTCCACGCCCTCGGCCGCCGACGGGCGGCTGCCCTCCAGGGCGTGGCACAGGGCGAAGGAGGCCATGTCGAACCCGGGGGCGTCGACGCCGGACTCCTCGCACAGGGCGTTCCAGCGGGCCAGGAGCTCCCGGTGCGCCGCGGCGACGAAGCCGTGGCGCCGGGTCACGAGGTAGTCGACGACGTAGTCGTCCAGGTCGTCGCCCAGGAGCTGACCCGCCTCCCAGCGCAGGTGGTCCCGGCTCGGCGCCTCCGCCCCCGGCAGCACCGGGCGGCGGCGGAGAAAGGTGGCCGGACCGCCCAGGGGGAGATAGGGCCGGCCCCGCGGCAGGCCGAGGTCCCGCAGCTGGCGCAGGGCCCCGGCCAGTCCGCGGCGGGCGTCCTCGTCGGCCAGGTCCTCCGGGAGGCGGGGCGCCTTCTCGATGGCGGCGGCCGAGCAGTGGGTCAGGGACAGCCGGCCCCGGCGGCGGGTCAGCCCCACGGCGTACACGGCGTCGGCGCCGAAGTGGATCCCCGTGTGGTGGGTCGTTGCGCGCCAGCCGCGCACGGGAAGGGCCCTCAATCCGCCGTCACCAGGGGGCGGAGCCGCTCCACCGTGCGCGGCCCGATCCCCTTGACCGCGGTGAGGTCGTCGACGGCGGCGAAGGGGCCGTTGGCCTCGCGGTGGGCGATGATCGCCGCGGCCGTCTTCGGCCCGATGTGGGGCAGGCTCTCCAACTCGGTTCGGGTGGCCTGGTTGATGGAGACGATGGGCGGCGGGAGGTGGACGACCGACTCGGGAGCCGCGGGCGGCACTTCCACCGCCTGCGGGACGACGTGGAAGTCCTCGAGACGGTCGGGGCTGTGGTGATCGACGACGGCCACCGCCGAACCGACCAGCAGGGCGCCGCAGAGGAACAGCACCGCCACCTGCTCCTGGCGATTGAGGTGTATCACCTGAAGAACAGGGTCCCCCCCACCTTGACCTCGCGGACCTTGCGCGTTCGGCCGTTGTGGGGCTCGCGGTTCTCGAGGCGGATCAGGCCGGTGCCCCGGAAGCTCTCGCTGAAGTTGTAGGTGCCGTCGAGGCGCACCTCCCAGCGGTCGGTGGAGTCGAAGGGCACCAGCTCCTGCTCGCCCGTGGCGTTCTCCCGGGCCTGGCTCTCCAGGGTGAGGGCGAGCTTGAGGTCGAGGTTGCTCTTGAGGGTGCCGATGAGGGGCAGCTTCCGCGGCCTCAGCTTGTAGCGGGTCTCGAGGTTGGTGGAGCGCCGCTCGTTCACCCCGCGGCCCCGAAGCGGCGGGAGCTCGTCGGGGGAGGCCTGGCCGGCGGAGACGTCGGCCAGCTCGTAGTTGACCGACTCGTCCCGGCTCCGGCGCATCTCCAGGCGCGTCGTCGGGCCGATCCGCCACTGCCCGGTCCACGAGACGTTCCACTCCCGCTTGGTGCTCTCCTCCATCAGGTTGGCGGGATCGAGGCTGCCCTCGGCCTGCTCGGTCCGCGTCGACTGCATGCGCACGTTGACCTGGGCGCTGTTGAGGTAGCGCCGCAGCAGCGGCACCCGGTCGGCCCTCGACCAGGACACGGCGAGGCCGGGATAGGTCAGTGAGCGCTCGACGCGGAGCCGGTTCTGGCTGCTGCCCGAGCGCCACGACACCTGCTCCTTGAAGGTCGGCTTGACGCTGAAGCCGAGGGGCAGCCGCAGCCCCGAGCCCAGGTCGGTATTGGCCGAGCGGTTCCAGCTGTCCGTCCGCGTCAGCCCGACGGCGCGCTGCTCGACGAGGAGGCTGTCCCCGAAGCCGAGCTGGTAGGCCAGGGGCGGACGCTCCACCAGGTTGTAGTTGCGGGCGTCGGTGTTGCGCCGCCAGGTGTAGCTGAAGGGCTCGACGTACGACGACGAGAAGTGCAGGAACCGGCGCAGGAAGAAGGGCTGCCCGGGGCCTTCCTCCTCCTCCCCCTCCTCCGACCGGCGGCGCGGTCCCGCCTTCGACCGCCGTCCCGGCGCGCCCACGGCCTTGAGCAGGGCCGGCAGACGCAGGTTGACCCGCGTGGTGAAGGTGTTGCGCGAGGTGATGTCCAGGGTCCGCACCACCCGCAGCCGGCCGTCGACGGTGTCGGTGAAGGCGGTCTGCCGGCTGCGGCGGGGGTCGCTGTCCTCCTGGTAGTTGGCCTGGAAGGTGATGTTGGGGTCCAGCCAGCTCACCCAGCGCAACTGCAGCCGCAGGTCGGCCTTCTGGTTGCGGCCCACCTCGCGGCCGAAGGCCAGCGACCGGGGCTCGTACTTCTTGCGCAGGTCGCGGTGGACCTGAAGGTTGTAGTCCGAGGTCAGGGAGCGCAGGGGATTGACCTTGGTGGCGTAGATCTCCTTCAGGGTGAAGAGCTCGTTGAAGGTCGTGTCGATCTGGGTCCTCTTCCAGGTCACGCTCTCCTGGCGGTTGACGTTCACCGAGTAGGTCGCCGTCGCCGGCAGGGGCGACAGCTCCGAGTTGCGCATCGACTTCGGCATGTACTCGGGCAGCCATCCCAGGTACTTCCACTTCGGCTTGGGCAGGGGCATCTTGTAGCGGAACGAGGCGGTCTGCGCCTCGCGCGAGTCGAGGGGGGTCACGGGCGAGAGGCGGTCGTCGATGGAGCTCGACCAGCGCAGGTTCATCTGGTCGATGGTCCAGCGCGTCGCCCAGTGCTTGCCGGCCCGCTTGCTCACCGAGACTTCGACGAAGCGCTTCACCTGCTCCGAGCGCATGGAGTCCTTCTCCGCCGCGTTGAGCTCCACGTCGGAGTTGGGGGCGAAGCGCGGCAGGCTCAGGCTGCGGCTCAAGGTGACCTTCACGGGCACCGAGAAGCCCCAGCTCCCCGGCAGGAGCTTGTTCAGGTGCGTCGTCGTCGACAGGCCGGTCCTCATGTCGGAGCTCTTGCGCCCCGTGCTGGTGATGGTTCGGTAGTTCTCCGCCCGCCAGTCGACGGAGGCGTCGACGTCCATGAAGTCGGCCAGCTGGGTGTTGATGCGGGCGTAGGCGGCGGCGCCGGGATCGTTGCGGGCCTGGTCGAGGCGCAGCTCGTCGACGTACACGGCGCCGCTGAAGGAGCCGTCGGTGGAGCGGTTGCGCAGGCCCAGTCGCAGCTGCCGCACCTGCTGCATGGACGGGGTGCCGCTGACCCGGTAGACGGCCGCGGCCCCGTCGCGCACGCCGGGATCGACGACGACGGTGTCGATCTCGATCGCCTGCAGGCCGGTGGTGGTGTCGACACGCCCCTCCAGCTCCCCCTTCAGCCGCGACATGAGCCTCAGGTCGATCTCCACCTCGTTGCGCTTGTCCCAGCCGGGGAAGAGGGGCGTCACGTACTCGTAGTAGTTGAGGTCGTCGCGCCCGAAGCGGAGGAACAGCTCCAGGTTGCTCGAGTCGGGCGGCACGACGTAGGCGGCGTTCGAGTCGCCGTGGGCGAACATGCGCAGACGGCGGTACTTGGTGTAGTCGGAGTTCCTCGTCAGCACCCTCGTGGCCGACGCCTCGTGGCCCGCCCCGAGGTTGACGAAGTCGAGGACCAGGGACTGCTCGCGCTCGCGCACGCGGGAGGTGGTGGAGCGCTCGCCCTTGACTCCCGGCGGCGGCTTGTAGCTCAGGTTCTCGTCGGTGCCGATGACGGCGACCTCGAAGAGCTCCTCCTCGATGACGTCGAAGGCATCCCGGTCGTAGCGGGAGACACCCTCCCCCTGCCATTCGTTGACGGCGATCTCCACGAGGGCGATGGCGACGCTGTCGGCCTCTCCCGGCCCGTTCCCGGTGGCGAAGAGGAGGCGGGCGTACTCGATGCGGCTCGAGTCCGGGGATCCGATGCGCCGCACCGACTCGTCGTAGAGACGCAGCCGGAAGAGGCGCCAGCCGCGGCACTCGCCGTTGGTCTCGGGCTCGCTGCAGGTGCCCGGTTCGTGGCGGTCCCGGGCCAGGTCGATCTCGTACTGGTAGTAGTCGTTGCGCTGATTGAGGTTGCCGTCGCCGTTGAGGTCCTCCGTGTCGGGTTGCTCGCGCACCCGCCGGTTGCCTTCGGTGCCGTTGTAGCGCGTGTAGTTGTGGCGGTCCCGCGTGGAGTCGTAGTCCCAGTTGTCGCCCTCGGCGTCGCCGGGGTCGCGGCCGAGGGCGCGGATCAGGTCGCCGAAGCGGCTGCTCTTGTCGCTGAAGCTGAGCCCTTCCAGCTCCTCCGCCGTCACCTCCGTGTCCCGCGTCAGGTAGTAGTCGAGCTCCTCCTCGTCGGTGCGGCCGTCGATGCCGACGTCCTCTTCCTCCGACAGGGTGCCGTCGCCGATGGCCCGTCCCCGCAGGGGCAGGTCCTCGGTGTCGATGCGGCCGTTGGCGATCCAGTCCTCGCTGATGTCGCCGAGATGGAGCTGCAGGGAGCCGCTCTGCCCGCGCAGCCAGATGCCGACGAACTTCGACTGGGAGAAGTTGCGCACGCCGCTGAAGTTGGTCATCACCCCGCCCCAGGTCGTCACCCCCGCGCCTTCCGGGGGCGTCACCTTCAGGGTGAGGACGTCGGTCTGCTCGTTGCGCGCCTCCACCTGGTCCCGCTGGCCGGGCCAGATCGAGGTCCGCTGCACGCGGTCGTAGGGGTTGTACCAGAGCATCGGTCCGCGGTTCTCCAGGGCCAGGCCGCCCTCGACGGGGACGCTCGCCGGCGTCCACCGGGAATAGAACACGGGCAGCAGGGTGGAGTGCTCGGAGCCCTCGAAGTCGTCGATGAACGCCTTGCCCCGGGTGTTCAGGTTCGGCCGGCTCTGGGCGATCTCGGCCTGGATGGTCACCTTCGACGCCTGGGTCGTCGTCAGCAGCGGCAGGGCGTCGACGACGCGGGTCAGCAGCGGCGCCCGGAAGGTGGCTCGCACGTCCATGTCCCAGAGCACGGTGCGCGCCGGCTCGTTGCCGACCCGCACCCGCCGGTCGCCGCTCTGGTTGTTGTAGATGAGGGTGCCGCCCACGACCCCGTCGCCGCCGAGGAACTCGTACTCGGCGCGGGTGCCGAGGAGGGTCTTCTGCTGGCTCCCGAGGCCGATGATGTCCTGGCTCTCGAAGGTGATCTCCAGGTCGGCGGCCGGATCGGCGACCTGGTCGGCGGCGGCCCCCAGGAACTGCACCTCCCCCGTGTAGGTCACGGTGTAGTCCACGTTCCGGGTCAGCTGGCGGCCGTCGAGGCGGACCTCCACCGACTCGACGTCGATGCTGGTCAGCCTTCCCTGGGTCAGGTTGATGCGCTGCTCCGAGGAGCTGTTGATCACCTGGATGATGTAGCGGCTCGCCTCGACGTGGTCGCGGTGCTGCTCGGTGTCGTAGATCTCGGGGACCCGGGTCTCGAGGCCGTACTTCGGCAGCTGCGGATCGAAGGGCC
>JAJDTN010000330.1 GCA_022827165.1 Candidatus Latescibacterota bacterium | reverse complement strand
GCCGTCGGGCTTCATGCTGAAGGCGAAGGCGGGGCCGAGATAGCCCCGCAGGTGCTCCAGGGACCAGTCGACGCCGGCGGCACGAAGGGCCGGCTCGAGGCAGCCGGCGAAGCTGCCCGTGGTCCGGGTCTGCAGGTCGAGTTGCACGCGGCCCGATCCTGCCGCGGAGTCCGCCCTCGTCGATTCCGATGCCATGACTGCCTCCGTGGTGGTGCCGGCCAAGGGGCCGTGCAGCACGAGGGCTGCGGCGGCCAGGGCGGCGTATTCATAGGTGGTGCTTCCGGCGTTGGCCGCAAGGATGTTCATGGTCTCCTCTCTCGCTCTCTTGGACTAATGGTCCAATGTGACTATATTGGCCAATTAGATCATATCGAGCGAAAGGTACGCAATGCACGTGATCTCAGCCCATGAAGCGAAGGCCCGCTTTGGCCGGCTCCTGGACACGGCCCGCATGGAACCGGTGACGATCGAGAAGCATGGCCGTCCCGTGGCCGTGCTCGTATCCAAAGAGGAGTTCGACGAGAGCCAGGCAAGGAAGCTCGAAGTGCTCCGCGCGGAGGTGCAACGAGGCATTGACGCCATCGAGAGCGGGGGCTTCTCCGAGTACGAGGAGGCCGATCTCAGGCAACTGGCCGGGGAGGTCAAGGCGAAGGCCCGCAGGCGCCAAGCGTCGTCGTGAAGTATGTCCTGTCGTCCGCGGCGGAGGACGACCTGCTCTCGATCTGGGCATACTCGGCCGACCGGTGGGACGAGGCCCAGGCCGATTGCTACATAGACGCGATCCTGGTCCGGATCGCCTGGCTGACGAGGAACGCCGGACTCTGGCACCAGCGGCCCGAGCTCGGTCCCGGCCTCTTCTCGTACCTCCAGGAAAGCCACGTCATCCTCTTCCGCGAAGCCGACGGCTGCCTGCAGATCATCCGGATCCTGCATGTCTCCATGGACATCGATCGTCACACCGCCGAGGGCCGTCCGGACTAGACTCGCTGCTCCGGCCCGCACGCCCGCATTCACAGCTTCTGGACTCTCAGACCCCGGAAGGCCCCGCCCGTGCGCTGCACCTCCAGCCACAGGAAGACAGGGAACTCGACCTCGAAGGGGTGGCTCAGCCGCGCCTCTCCGGCCGAGACCGTGAACTCGGAGCCGTCGATCCGGCAGACCACGTCGTACCAGGCACCCGCCTCCATGGGCCGATCCGCCGAACTCTCCACGTTCCAGGTGCCGCGGATGCCCTCGGCCCTGAAGTACTTGCGGCCGGTCAGGAGGGTGAGCCGGTCCGGCTCGTCGTCGAGGGTGATCTGCACATAGCGGCCGGCGGCGTCCAGGAAGCCCAGCATCTTGCCGTCGTTGAGTCCGCGCTCCAGCAGCTGCACCTGGGCGCGCAGCTCGAAGGGTCCGGGCGCGATCCACTGCGACAGCAGGAACTGGATGCGGCGTGAGGTCGGGGCCTGGAGGCGCCCTTCCTCGACGCGCCAGCCGCCGGTCATCGGCCACCACCCCTGCAGGGTCTCGCCGTCGAACAGATCGGCGCCGCCGGGCGGGACGGTGAGCCAGTCGCCTTCGCCGATGCGGCTCCGCACCCCGTCGGCGTCACCCGCCTTCATCGCCTCGGTCAGACCCGCCGCCGTGGTCAGAGCGTCCAGGGCCAGAATCCGCCGCTCGGCGACAGGATCGTCGACGCCGTGCTCGCGCAGCAGATCGATCAGCTCCTCTCGGCCGTGGTCGAGGGCGACGCCGAGGGCGGTCTTGCCGTCCGCATCCCGGGCGTGGATCCGCTTCGGATCCTCGGCGAGCAGGGCCCGCACCCGCCCGGCGTCCCCGAGGGCGGCGGCGGAGAACAGGTCGACCCGGGCGCCCCGGTCCATGAGCAACTCCACCTTCTCCTGGCGCCGGTTGTGGACGGCTCGCGCCAGGGGGGAGCGGCCGTCGGCGTCGAGGGCCTCCAGATCGGCGCCTCTGTCGAGGAGCAGCTCCACGAACACGGGGGCCGAGCCGTTGCCGGCTGCCAGGTGCAGGGGTGTCCGCCCCCGGCTGTCGACGGCCTCCACCCGGGCCCCGCGGTCGAGCAGGAGCCGGGCGATCTCCTCGTCGTGGGTGTTGACGGCCTGATGGAGGGGGGTGGCGCGCACGTCCGGCTCGTAACGGAGAGGGATCGGCTCGTCGACGCGCCCGGGATCCTCGTCGAGATCGGCCACGAGGCGCTGCGTGTGGCCCAGCAGGACGAGGTGCCCCAGGTGGTAGCGGCCTCCCCCCCGGACCAGGGCCTCGAAGGCGGGGATGAAGGTCGGCCGGTTGCGCTGGTGCGACCCCTCGCGGGCGGTGGCGTCCACGGGCGTCCCCCCCGTCGGGTTGACGCGGTTGGGGTCGGCGCCGTGGGCGAGGTAGAGCTCCACCAGGCGGGAGTCGGCGAAGAACCCGGCGTAGCCGAGGGCGGTCTCGCCGCGGCCCCGGGCCTGGCCGCCGAGGGCGTTGACGTCGGCGCCGTGCTCGATCAGCAGCCGGGCGATCTCGTGCTCGGCGTCGGTGGCGTCGGCATAGACGCTGACGATGCGGTGCAGGAAGGTGCTGCCCCGGGGGTCGGCGTCGGGGGACAGGATGCGGTCCGAGGCCGCGCCGGGCGCGCGCTCGAGAACGGCCCGGACGGCGTCCGCGTCGGCGGCGTCCACGGCCATGGCCAGGGCGAGCCCGTCCGCGACCTGCCGCGCCGGGCGCGCCGGATAGCTCTCCCCCTGCTCCAGGGTGAAGCCGTCCATGACCACGTCGCGCAGCTCCACGTTCCACAGGCCGTTGTAGTAGCCGATGAAGGGGCGCTGGGCCAGGCCCCAGTGGGCCTCCCCCGTGACCCGCGTGCGGTCGGGGCCGGCGCCGAGGATGGTGACGCCGCTGATCAGCTCCAGCGGCCGGCTGTAGACGCCGGGCGCCAGCTGCACCGTGTCGCCGTGGCTGACGGCGTTCAGGGCCTCCTGGATCGTCCCGAAGGGGTGCCCGGCGCTGCCGTCGCTGCCGGGTGACGCGTCGTCGTCCACGTGGAACCGAGTGCCCCTGTCCACCAGCGGCGCGGTCACCTCCACCAGGCGGCCGGCGGCGACCTCCAACTGGCGCCTGTAGGGCCGATACCCGCGCGGGGCGGCGGCGAGGGTGTATCGGCCCGGGGGCAGCCAGTGCCGCGCCAGGCCCCTGTCGTCGGTCTCGTCGGCCAGCACCAGCACCCCGTCGCGCCACAACTCGAGGCGCGCCCCGGCCACGGGTGAATCCGAGGAGAGGGCGCGCACCTCCAGGATGCCCAGGTTGGCATCGGCCAGGATCAGCCGGCCCATGTGCTCCAGCCGGCTCTTGGGCCGGCCCCGGCCCCAGGCGATCCAGGCCGAGGTGTCGCCGGGTCTGTCGCTGTCGACGGCGACCAGGTCGAAGGGCAGGACCTGGCCCGGGGCGAGAGCGACCACGTCCTCCGGCGTGGCCCCGAGGGCCGGCAGCGACCACTCGTACACGCTCACGTCTCCGGCGCGCCCGAAGACGATCTCCGCCCCCACGCGCTCCGCCGGCCACTCCTCGTCCCAGTCGTCGAAGCTGACCAGCGGGTTGCCCGCCGGCCGATAGCTGCCCCCCGGCGGGACCAGGCTGTAGCAGAAGGGCGCCGTGTTCAGCCGTCCGCCGAGGTAGACCTCCCCTGCGTCGGTGGAGCGCACGTTGCCGTGGGTCACGTGGACGCGGTCGTCCCGCGCCTCGATGGCGACGTAGACGCGCTGCTCCTGAAGGCTGTAGCCCACCCGGAAGGAGGGGCTGAAGTCGGCGCTCTCGTCGAGGTCGGTTCCGGTCAGGTCGGTGGAGCCGTAGGCGCCGGTGATCTCGCGCGGGCGGTACACCGGCATGTCGGCGGGCCAGTCGTCGAGACGGCCGTCGACGGTGATCCCCGACACCGGCACGGCGAAGGCGGTGCGGCCGACGGGGGCCTCCGGAGGCCGGTCCCCTCCTCCCCGGGCGCCAGCAGGCGCCGCCGGCGCCAGCAGCCACAGGGCCTGTTCCGGCGCGTGGATCTCCCCCACGGGAACTCCGTCGGCCTGCACCCGGGCCACGCCTTGCAGCCGCCCGTGGTTGCCGTGGGGCGAGCCGTCGGCCAGGGGCCGGGGCGCGTCCATGGGCCACCATCCCGCCAGGCCCGGCTCGTCGCCGTGCAGGCCGTGCAGCATCGATTCCCGGATCTGCTCCGCCGTGCGCGCCACGTTCCAGATCTGCACGTCGTCGATCAGCCCCGGCGTGCGGTCCCCGTAGCCGCTGGAGCCGATCCAGACCGGGTTGCCGGTGGAGGCGATGCGCTTGCCGTGGGGGACGCGCATCCGCGTCGCCTGATCGCCGTTGACGTAGACCGTCATGCGCGACCCGTCCCAGGTGGCCGCCACGTGGGCCCACTCGTGGTAGGGGATGGCGAAGTCGGTGAGGTTCGACTGGGTGCCGTCCTCCCAGTGCAGGTGGAAGCCGTCGTCCGAGGACAGGTGGAGGACGTAGGACCAGGCCTCGTCCAGCTGCCGCCACTTGCCGATGGCGGTGCCGCCGTCGGCGACCCGGTAGACCCAGGCGGCGAGGGTGATCGGGCCGCGGATGTCGAGGGACTCCGAGGGCTCAACCTGGAGGTACCCCGGCTCGTCGCTCTCCATGTCGGAGCGGGCCATCACCCGGCGGACGCCGTGCCCGGAGGGGGCCTCACGGAGCATGGCCTCCACGTTCTGGCCGAAGGGGGCGCCGGCGGCTCGCAGGAGCGCCTCGATCTCCCCGCGCCCCTTGTCCACGGCGACATCCAGCGGCGTCCAGCCGTCCGGGTCGGCGGCGTCGACGGACCCCGGGTCGGCCTCGAGGATCGCCGCCACCCGCGCGGCGTCGCCCAGGACCACGGCGGCGGTCAGGTCCACCGAGCCCCGCTCGAAGAGCAGCTCCAGGAACTCGCGGCCTCCATCCCCC
>JAJDTN010000433.1 GCA_022827165.1 Candidatus Latescibacterota bacterium | reverse complement strand
CGGGAATCCAGGGGCGGCGGAGGGGCGGGGGAGTGATGAACCGTGGTGTCTGCATCACGCCTGCCCTCCCGCCTTGAAATGGTCGTAGCCGGCTGCCGCCAGCGGCATGCTTTCCCCTTGGAGGTCGACCATCACGAGGCCCCGTTTTCGGGGCACGCATTCGCCGATGCGGGTGATGGGGACGCCGGTCCGCCGTGCCACGCGCTCGACTCCGGAGCGGTCGTCGCTGGAGGCGGTGAACAACAGCTCGTAGTCTTCGCCGCCGGCCAGGGCGCAGGCGAGGTCGTCCGGTCCGGCGACCCGGGTGAATGCCCGCGACAGCGGCACCCGGTCCTGCCGCACCACCGCCCCGGTGCCGCTGGCCCGGCAGATGTGGCCCAGGTCCTGCGCCAGCCCGTCGCTCACGTCCATCATGGCCCGGGCCAGCCCTGCCTTGGCGAGCTGCATGCCGGTCCTGACCCGGGCGGTGGGGCGGTGGTGCCTGCGCACGAGGTAGTTCCGGTCCCGGGCGGCGACCGTGCCCCGGGGCTCGGAAAGCAGCGCCAGCCCCAGCGCCGAGTCCCCCAGCGTGCCGGTGACGTAGATGTCGTCGCCCACCCGGGCGCCGCCCCGGGTGACCGCTCCGTAGGGCGCGACGCCGGCCAGGAACACGTCGACGATCAGGCGGTCCGCGGCGCAGGTGTCGCCGCCCACCAGCGCCACCCGGTGCTCCGCGGCAACGGCGTGGATGCCCCGGACCAGCGCGGCCGCCCGCCGGGTGGTCACGTCGGGCAGGGCCAGGGACAGGAGGAAATAGGCCGGCCGGCCGCCCATGGCGGCGATGTCGCTCAGGCTGGCGGTCAGCGACTTGTGCCCGAGGTCGCGCATCGAGATCCAATCGAGGTTGAAGTGGACGCCCTCGATGAGGAGGTCCGAGGTGAACAGCAGCGAGTCTTCGTCGGTGGAGACCCAGGCGGCGTCGTCGCCGATGCCCAGGCGCACGCCGCGCCTTCGCGGGGTCTGCTTCCGGATCAGGTCGATGAGCCCGAACTCTCCCAAGTCCCGAAGTCTCATGGGGCGTTCGCGCGTTTGCGCGCTCCGTCGAGGGTCCGTGCGCGGGCGGGTCTGAAGCCCGCCCCTACGCCGGACCCCGAAGTCTCATGGAAGTCCCGGTTCACGCGTTGGCGGGCACCGTTCTGTCCCCCGCGCCGCCCTTGGGGCGGGTCCGCCGGGCCGGCTTCTTGGCCGCGGCCCTGGGTTTCGGGTCGGCGTGGACCGGCTTATCGGGTGGCTTGTCTCCGAAGGCCACCGCCAGCACGTCGTTCATGTTGCGCGCCAGGATGAAGTGCAGCTTGTTGCGCAGGACACGCGGGATCTCTTCCAGGTCCTTCTGGTTCTGGAACGGAATGGCCACGGTCTCCACCCCCGACCGGAACGCCGCCAGGCATTTCTCCTTCAGGCCGCCCACGGGCAGCACCCGGCCCCGGAGCGTGATCTCCCCGGTCATGGCCACGTTGCGGCTGACCGGGCGCCGGGTCAGGGCGGAGATGAGGGCGGTGCCCATGGTGATGCCGGCCGACGGGCCGTCCTTGGGGATGGAGCCCGACGGGACGTGTATGTGGATGTCCTGCTTCTGGTAGAAGTTCTCTTCGAGGCCGAGGCTCTTGGCCTGGGCCCGGGCGTAGCTCACCGCCGCCTGGGCCGACTCCCGCATGACGTCGCCCAACTGCCCCGTCAGGGTGAGATTGCCGCGCCCCTTGCTCAGCGAGGCTCCGACGTGCAGCACCTCGCCGCCCGAGCTGGTCCACGCCAGACCGGTGGCGACGCCGATCTCGTTCTGTTCCTGGGTCTCGGTCAGGAACCTGGGAGGACCGAGATACTGGTGCAGGTTCCTCCGGGTGATGCGGGTGCGGGCGGTGTGGCCGTCGGCCACCCTGCGCGCCACCTTCCGGCAGATGGCCGCCATCTCCCGTTCGAGGTTCCGGAGACCCGCCTCCCGCGTGTACTGCTCGATGATGCGCAGCACCGCGTCGTTGGAGAGGTCCAGCAGATCGCCGGAAATCCCGGTCTCCTGCAGTTGCCTCGGGATCAGGAAGCGCCGGCCGATCTCCAGCTTCTCCTCGTTGGTGTAGCCGGAGAGGTTGATCACCTCCATGCGGTCCCGCAACGCCGGCGGAATCGTATCGAGGAGGTTGGCGGTGCAGATGAACAGCACGCTGGACAGGTCGAACGGGACGTTCAGGTAGTGGTCGCTGAAGGCGTGGTTCTGCTCCGGATCGAGCACCTCCAGCAGGGCCGCCGAGGGATCGCCGCGGAAGTCGTTGCCGAGCTTGTCGAGCTCGTCCAGCATGAACACCGGGTTGCTGGTGCCCGCCTGTTTCATGCCCTGTATGATCCGGCCCGGCAACGCGCCCACGTAGGTGCGGCGGTGGCCCCGGATCTCCGCCTCGTCGCGGATGCCGCCCAGCGAGATGCGCACGAAGTTCCGGCCGAGGGCGCGGGCGATGGACTTCCCGAGGGAGGTCTTGCCGACGCCCGGCGGGCCCACGAAGCACAGGATGGGTCCGCGGATCTTCTGCCGCAGCTTGTTGACCGCGAGGTATTCGAGAAACCGCTCCTTGATCTTCTCGAGATCGTAGTGGTCCTCGTCCAGGACCTCCTTGGCCTTCTTGAGGTCGAGGTTGTCCTCGGTGCGCTCGCTCCAGGGAAGCTCGACCATCCAGTCCAGGTAGGTCCTGACCAGCGAGGACTCGGAGGACTCGGGATGCATCTGCTCCAGCCGCTTGAGCTGCTTGGTGGCCTCCTTCTTGACCTCGGCCGGCATGCCGGCCTTGTCGATCTGGGCCTTGAGCTCGTTCATCTCCTCGGTCTTCTCGTCGCCCTCCCCCAGCTCCTGGTGGATCTGCCTGAGCTGCTCCCGCAGGAAGTACTCCCGCTGGGTCTTGCTCATCTCGTCCTTGGCCTGGTTCTGGATCCGCGCCTGCATGGTGGCCAGCTCCAGCTCGCGGGTGAGCAGGTCGTTGACCTTCTTCAGCCGCTCGATGGGCTCGTAGATCTCCAGGATCGACTGGCTTTCCTCGATCTGGAGCCGCAGGTTGGAGGCCACCAGGTCCGCCAGCACGCCGGGGTCGACGACGTTGTCCGTGACCATGACGATTTCCGGCGGGAGGTTCTTGAGGTTGAGGATCTGCTCGATCTTTTCCTTGACGCTGCGCATGAGCGCCTCGACCTCGATGGACAGCTCGATGACCTGCTGCTCGACGACCTTCTCGATCCGCACCTCGAAATAGGGCTTCTCCCGCACCACCTCTTCGACCGCCCCCTTGGTGAGCCCCTGCACCAGGATCTTCACGCGGCCGTCGTCGAGCTTCAGCATGCGCAGGATGGTCGCCACCGTGCCCACGCGGTACAGGTCGTCGGCTTCCGGGTCGTCCTCGGTGGCATCCTTCTGCACCACCAGGAAGATGTGCCGGTCCCGGGCGAGGGCCTCGTTCACCGCGTTGATGGAGATCTCCCGTCCGACGAACAGGGGGATCATCATGTAGGGATAGATGACGATGTCGCGGATGGGCAGTAGGGGGACGACGTCAGGGATGTCACTGACAGGCCGCTCCTCTACGAGCTCCGCGGTGTCCTGGTCCGATACGTCCATGGGTTACCCTCAGTCGAACAGTTCCTTTACCTTCTCGAAGAACCCTTTGGCAATAGGGTGGGCTTCCTCCCCGCCTTCCTCGGCAAAATCCTTGAGCAGCTCCTTCTGGCGGGTGTTGAGCCGGGTCGGAGTCTCCACCAGCACGCGGACGTGCTCGTCGCCCCGGCGGCCTCCGTGCACGTCCCGGATCCCCTTGCCCTTCAGCCGGAAGACCGCGTGGGACTGGGTCCCGGGCGGGATCTTCATCTTGACCTTGCCCTCCAGCGTGGGCACCTCGATCTCGGCTCCCAGGGTGGCGTTGACGAAGCTGATGGGCATCTCGCAGATGACGTCGGTGCCCTCCCGGGCGAAGATCGCGTGGTCCTGGACGATGATGACCACGTACAGGTCTCCGGGCGGGCCGCCCCGGGCGCCGTTCTCGCCCTCGCCCCGCAGCTTGAGCCGGGAGCCCGTGTCCACGCCTGCCGGGATCTTGACGTTGATGGTGTGGAACTTCCGGGTAAGCCCCACGCCGCCGCACGTGGGGCAGGGATGGGGGATCACCCGGCCCTGGCCGCCGCACTGGCTGCAGGTGCGGGATACGGTGAAGAAGCCCTGCTGGAAGGCCATCTGCCCCGAGCCCCTGCAGGCGGGACAGGTCTGCGGCGAGGTGCCCTTCTCGGCGCCGCTGCCCCCGCAGGCTTCGCAGGGTCCGTGGCGCGGGATCTTGACCTTCTTCTCGGTGCCGAAGGCCGCCTGCTCGAAGGTC
This sequence comes from Candidatus Latescibacterota bacterium, assembly GCA_022827165.1. The sequence goes on along the minus strand of JAJDTN010000433.1, from coordinate 1,235 downwards.
ACTTCGAGGTTGTAGCGGAGGTCGTCGCCCCGCTGGGCCCGGGAGCGGGTCCTGCCCCGGGGCCCCCCGCCGAAGAACTCCCCGAAAATGTCGCCGAAAATGTCCTCGAAGCCCTGGGAGAAGTCGAAGCCGCCGGAGAACGGCCCGGTCTCGCCGAAGGCGGCGTGGCCGAACTGGTCGTACCGGGTCCGCTTCTCCGCATCGGAGAGCACCTGGTAGGCTTCCGAGAGCTCCTTGAACTTCTCTTCCGCCTGCTTGTCACCCGGGTTCCGGTCGGGATGGTACTGGAGGGCGAGCTTCCGGTACGCCTTCTTGATCTCGTCCTCGCCGGCGTTCCGGCTCAGGCCCAGGATCTCATAGTAGTCCTTTTTGTCCAATGTCCGGTCCCGCCCCCCCTACAACTTCGTTTCCTGCTCCTCTTCCTTGACCTCCTCGAAGTCGGCGTCCACCACGTTGTCGTCGGAGCCGGTCTCGCCGGACTCCGGGGGCGGTTGCGTCGGGTCCTGCTGCGCCTGCTGCTGTGACGCCTTGGCGTACATGGCTTCGGCCAGCTTGTGGGAGGCCTGGTTCAGTTCCTCCGCGGCCGCCCGCATGGCCGCGGCGTCGTCGCCCTCCAGCGCCTTCTTCGCCTTCTCCAGGGCCCCCTCGATGCTGGACTTGACCTCGGCGTCCAGGTCGTCGCCGTATTCCTTCAGCGACTTCTCGGTGGAATAGACCAGCGAATCGAGCTGGTTGCGCGCCTCCGCCGCCTCCTTGCGGTTCTTGTCCTCCTCGGCATGGACCTCCGCGTCCTTCACCATGTTCCGGATCTCGTCCTCGCTCAGGCCGCTGGAGGCGGTGATCTTGATGGACTGCTCCTTGCCGGTCCCGAGGTCCTTGGCCGATACATGGACGATGCCGTTGGCGTCGATGTCGAAGATCACGTCGATCTGCGGCATGCCGCGCGGCGCCGGCGGAATGCCCTCGAGGTTGAACTGGCCGATCAGCTTGTTGTACGCGGCCATCTCCCGCTCGCCCTGGTGCACGCTGATGGTCACCGAGGGCTGGTTGTCCGCGGCGGTGGAGAACACCTGGTTCTTCTTGGTCGGGATGGTGGTGTTGCGCTCGATCAGCTTGGTGAACACCCCTCCCAAAGTCTCGATGCCCAGGGACAGCGGCGTCACGTCCAGCAGCAGCACGTCCTTGACGTCGCCCGTCAGCACGCCCGCCTGGATGGCGGCGCCGATGGCCACCAC